>DAOUHY010000176.1:0-8011 GCA_034428435.1 Caldilineaceae bacterium
CTACGGCAAAGATGGCTGGGAACGCTCTCTGCTGGATACCTCGATGCAGCTTGAGGGGGTTGCCCGCCACGCCGGCATCCACGCCGCCGCCGGTATCGTCGCCGACAAAGACCTGACCAACTACACGCCTCTGATGCGCGGCTCAAAAGGGGCGATTACCGAGACAATTACACAGTTTGAATTCCCTGTCCTGGAATCGTTGGGCCTTCTGAAAATCGACTTCCTCGGGCTGAGCACGTTGACCGTAATGCGCGAGGCATGCCGCCTGATCAAGGAGAACCATGGCATCGAATACGGCCTCGACTCCATCCCAATCGAAGGCCCGGAGGCCGAGCCTGCCTTCCGCCTGCTGTCCAGCGGTGAAGTGAGCGGCGTTTTCCAGGTGGAATCCCCGGGGATGAGGCGCGTACTTACCGAGATGAAGCCCACCGCCTTTGAACATATCATCGCCACAATCTCGCTCTATCGACCGGGCCCGATGGAGTACATTCCCAACTACGTCAAGCGGATGCACGGCAAAGAGGAGATGGAAGTAAAACATCCCGCCCTCGAGCCAATCCTGGCGGAGACATACGGGATCATCGTCTACCAGGAACAGATCATCCAGATTCTGAACCAGCTGGCCGACTATACCCCCGGTGAGGCCGACCTGGTGCGGCAAGCCATCAGCAAGAAGGACGCCTCGAAGATCGAGTATCACAAGGCCCTCTTCATCGGCGGCTGCGGCAAAAACGGTATCTCCGCCAGCGATGCGCAGGCCATCTACGCAGATATCGAATTCTTCGCCCGCTACGGCTTCAACAAGGCCCACGCAGCCGACTACGCCGTCATCGCTGTGCAGACCGCCTACCTCAAGGCGAACTATCCGGTCGAGTACATGGCAGCGCTCCTTCTTGTCGAGCGCGACAAAACCGAAAAAGTGATCAACTTCATCCAGGAATGCCGGCGTATGGGCATTCACGTGCTACCGCCCGACGTGAACCACAGCGGCCTGGATTTCGCGATCCAGGATCTGCCCGAAGACGCCGAGCAGGACACACTGCCCAAAGACCCGACCTTGGCATACGAATTTCCCATAAACGCAGGGTCTGCCATTCGCTTTGGCATGGCCGCCGTAAAGAATGTCGGCGTCGGCCCGGTGCAGGCAATTCTGGACGCCCGCGCCGAAGGCGGCCCCTTCACTCACCTCGAGGACCTCTGCGACCGCGTTGACCTCCGGCAAGTGAACAAACGCTCCCTCGAATGCCTGATCAAAGTCGGTGCTTTCGACCGCTTTGGCCGGCAGTCCGAACGGGGAAAGGGACAGCTCCGTCACCAGCTTCTTGACGTTATCGATCAGTGTATCGCCCGTTCTGCCGCCACCCACAGCGCCAGAGAGACCGGCCAGTTGTCGATGTTCGATCTGTTCGCCGGCCCCGAAGGCGAAGCCCAGCCGGAGCAGTTCCCGATTCGGCTGCCGGAGTACGAGGCGGCCGCCGGAGCCAAAACCAGTGACCGGGAACGGTTCGAGTGGGAAAAGGATCTCCTCGGCGTCTATGTCAGCAGCCACCCCGTGCAGCAGTTGAACCTGGACCTGAGTCGATTTACCACCTGTCCTTGCCCGGAACTGGACGAGAGACACGATGGCAAAAACGTCTCGTTGGTCGGAATGGTGGCCTCGATCCGCACCACGGTGACCAAAAAGGGCGACAAGATGGCCTTTGTCCAACTGGAGGATATGCAAGGCCAGTGCGAAGCCGTCCTCTTCCCCGAAGTCTACGAAAAGTGTAAGGAAGATCTGCAAGAGGAGCGGGTTGTGTTGGTCAAGGGAAAGGCCCAGACCCGCGGCGCGCGCACCAGCGTCTTGGTGGATTCGCTGCATACCTCGATTGAGTTCGGCCTGGCAAAGCCCGATGACGACCGGGCCGAGGTCGCTGGCGGATGGAACGCTGATCCGGGCGCCTGGCCAAACGGGAACGACTTGGAACACATGCCGCCGCCTGATGATTTTCTGCCAGACGAGCCGCCCACGGGCATGACGCCGCCCCCTTTCGATGCCGAAATCCCGCGCGGACCGGCGGCGGAACCCGAAGAGGAAACGGCAACCGACATGGTGGAAGGCGCCGCAAGCTTTGAGGGATTTCCTGAACCATCTGGTCTCGCCCCTGGCGTGCTGGCGCAGAACGGAGGGGAGGACGCCGCCTCACCCTCGTCCGCCGCCCCCGCAGAACAGGAAGGCAGGGACACCGCAGCCGAAGAACCGGAGACAGGCGAGGAACTGGATCAGGGAGGCCAGGTTTCCGAGCACCCTGCACCCGATGTGCAGGCTGCGATGTTCAACGGAGGGCCCCCTGGCGCCGCCCATGTGTCGGATTCTGAAGCAGCGAAATCCGCCCCACATGCCGAGAATGGGCGCCAACTCCTGCGCATTACCTTTAGCCGCTCCGGCCAGTTCAACCGCGACAAATACCGGCTGCGCGAGATTTTCGAGGCAGTGCGCGATCCAAAGGGTCGGGATCAGTTCGTCGTCGTCTTGGAGACAAATGGTTCCCGTCATCAGCTTACCTTCCCCAACGAATACTGCAACGTCAGCGCCCGCCTTCTCAAAGACCTGCGCAATCACTTCAAAGTAGAGGTGGCGGTGGAGGCCCAGCCTTGAGGAGGACGGCCAACTGGCGAATTTCGAACTCTCCACCTTGGAGGTTTCACCACAACACAGGCTGAATCGGCTTCTCTCTTAATGTTCGCCACTGGCGAGCGCGCTGCTGATCCGGATTCAAGACCTCTGTCGTCTTGAGCGCCGGGGGCCGAGAGTATATGCGCATATGCTCGACCTCCCGAATACGGGAAAGTGCCTCTGCCAATAGCTCCTCAATGTGTCCTCCTGCGCTAACCGTACCTGGTAAAACTCTCGCATCATCCGTTACCCGGCGTGGCATCCCCTGAGCAGCGCCCGTTGATACGCGACGAGCCGAGCCCGTCGTTGCCATGTACATCCTGTTGACCCAGGATCGCCTCAGGGCCAAACCAATAGCAAAAACGTCCCCGCCAATATGGAGTAACCTGATGAACTTCGCAACGACATCAAGACAAATCAAAGACGCATACGCCCTCGCCCAGGAACGGTACGCGGCCATCGGCGTGGACACGGAGCAGGCCCTGGCAACGCTGCGCGACGTCCCCATCAGCCTCCACTGCTGGCAGGGTGATGACGTCCTCGGCTTTGAAGAACCGGGCCGGGGCCTGGGCGGCGGCCTCATGGCCACCGGCAACTATCCCGGCCGCGCCCGCACCGTGGACGAGCTCCGCAGCGATCTGGACATCGCCTACAGCATCATCCCCGGCAATCATCGCCTCAATCTTCACGCCATGTACCCCGATACCGATGAAAGACCGGCCCGCAACGAGATCGAGCCGCGTCACTTTCAGGGCTGGGCAGACTGGGCCAAAGAAAACGGCCGTGGCATCGACTTCAACCCCACGCTGTTCTCCCACCCCTTGGCCGAAGACGGCTTCACCCTCGCCTCCTACGACAACGACATCCGCCAGTTCTGGATCCAGCACTGCATCGCCTGCCGCGAAATCGGTAGCTTCTTCGGCAAAGAGCTGGGCACGCCCGCAATGACCAATATCTGGATCCCTGACGGCCTCAAGGACACGCCCAGCGACCGCACAACGCCCCGCCAGCTCCTGAAAGACGCCTTGGACCAGATCTTTGAGAAGGAAATCGATCCCAACCACAACCGTGACGCCATCGAATGTAAACTCTTCGGTCTCGGTTCTGAGAGTTACGTCGTCGGCTCGCACGAATTCTATCTGGGCTACGCCGCCCAGAACGGCCAAGCCCTCTGCCTCGACGCCGGCCACTTTCACCCGACCGAGGTGATCTCCGATAAAATATCGGCCTGTCTGCTCTTCGTATCGGAGCTGGTCCTCCATGTGAGCCGCGGCGTACGCTGGGACAGCGACCACGTCGTCACCTTCAGCGACGAGCTGCAGGCGATCATGCAGGAAATCGTGCGCGGGAACCATCTCGACCGCGTGCACATCGGCTTGGACTTCTTCGACGCCAGCATCAACCGCGTGGCCGCCTGGGCAATCGGCACCCGCAATTCGCTGCGAGCCCTCCTGCTGGCCCTGCTGGAACCGAGGGAGACGATGCAGGAGATCGAGCGCAATGCCGATTACACCACCCGCCTGGCACTGATGGAAGAGTTGAAGGCCATGCCGCACGCGGCCGTATGGGACTACCACTGTCTGCAGCAGGATGTGCCCGTGGGCATGGCCTTCATGCAGGAGATCCGGCAGTACGAGAAAGATGTACAGTCGCTGCGGGACTGACAACGCGTGCCATCACGGCGGCTGGCCGTCTGCCCCCCGTCGGGCTAAAACCGAACTGGATGACAAATGACCGAGAAACGCACCACCGTTCTCGCCATCGATATCGGCGCCGAGTCCGGCCGGGTGATGGCAGTGCACTTCGATGGCTCCGGCCTGCAGCTGGAAGAGGTCCATCGCTTTCCCAACTACGCGCTGACCGTCAACGGCGTCCTCCAATGGGACATTCTTCACCTCTGGCGAGAGGTACAGGCCGGCATTAACCGCAGCAGAGCCCACACGGCCGGACCCCCCGCCAGCCTCGCCGTCGACACTTGGGGCGTCGACTTCGGCCTCCTCGACCGCAACAATAATCTCATCGGCAACCCCGTCTGCTACCGCGACAGTCGCACCGAGGGGATGCTCGACGCCGTCTTCGCCCGCGTCCCCAAAGCAGAAGTCTTCGCGCAGACCGGAATCCAGTTCATGGCCATCAATACCCTCTACCAGATGATGAGCCTCGTAGAGACTGGTTCGCCCCATTTGCAGATCGCAGCGCGCTTCCTCACCGTTCCCGATCTGCTCAACTTCTGGTTGAGCGGCGCCCAGGTGTGCGAATTCAGCAACGCCACCACCACCCAGATGCTCAACCCCTTCACCCGCTCCTGGGCCGGCGAACTGCTCGACGCCCTCGCCATTCCCCTCGCCCTCTTCCCGGAGGTCGTGCAACCGGGAACGCGCCTGGGGACTTACGAAGACATCCCTGTCATCGCACCAGCCTGCCACGACACCGGCAGCGCAGTCGCCGGCGTCCCCGCTCAGACCGGAAACTTCGCCTATATCAGCAGCGGCACCTGGAGCCTCGTCGGCCTTGAAGCGCCGCAGCCCGTCGTCAACGAAGCCGCCCTCGCCGTCAACGCCACCAACGAAGGCGGCGTCTACGGCTCGTTCCGTCTGCTCAAAAACGTGATGGGCCTATGGCTGTTGCAGCAGTGCCGGTCTACCTGGGAACAGCAAGGGCGGTCCTACTCCTACCCGGAATTGGTCTCGCTGGCCGAGTCAGCCGAACCGCTAAGATACTTCGTCGATCCCAACGACGACCGCTTCCTGCCCCCCGGCGACCATCCCGCCCACATCCAGGCCTTCTGCCGGCAGAGCGGGCAGCCCCTCCCACAGAGTGACGCCGACCTCGCCCGCTGTGTCTTCGAAAGCCTGGCTCTCGCCTACCGCGATGTCCTCCACGAGTTGCAGTCCCTGACCGGACGGTCGCTCGACGTCATTCATGTGGTGGGCGGTGGTTCCCGCAACCAACTCCTCAACCAGCTAACCGCTGACGCCACCGGTATCCCCGTCCTGGCCGGTCCCAGCGAAGCCACCGTGATCGGCAACGCGCTCGTGCAGCTAATTGGCCTCGGCGAGTTGGCGAACCTCGACGAGGGCCGTCAGTTGGTCTCTGGATTAGGTGAATTGGAGCGGTTCGAGCCGGAAGAGGAGGGTGCTTGGCAGGACGTGACAATGCCAGCCATCCAATAGAAAGAGACTTTACACGGAAGAAATAGAAGAGGATCGGAAAACGCCAATTGGACTTCGCTCCACACCCGTCCGCGTACAGAGATTCCTACTCTGACTACGCAATACGCATTACGAATTACAGAGTGACCTGCCTAGGAGATAGGGCAGAGGCGGGCTAGGCACCCTCTATTTCATACCATACCGCTCTTGACTTTCGCTGTCGGAAACGTCAATCCCTCTTCTTACCGCGCGAAAACGAGACGCGCAGATGGCTATCCGCCGCGTGCGGCGCGGCCAGACCGTTGTCCATGCGCAGCAATTCACGCTGGCGGGGCGACAGATCGTCCAGCCAGCCCTCTTGGAATCCGTCGTGGGGATCGACCTGGAAAATCAGCGCGCTCTTGCGGTAGTGGCCGAACAGCGCATGGCGGTCGGTCTGCGTCCGATTGGCTCCGCCACCGTGCCAGCACTGGCCGTTGAAAACAAGTACACTGCCCGCCGGCGCAACCAGCTGGTGGACATGCTTAACGTTCATCCCCTCCGGCGGCCCGGCCATCCCGCTCCGATGTGAGCCCGGCACAATGCGCGTGCCGCCGTTTTCCGGCGTGAAGTCGTCCAGCAGCCAGACCGTATTGACCATCACCGGCGATCCCATATTCAACAGATCGGCGCGGATATCGCTGTGAAGACCCTGCACCGGGTCCCCTGGCCTGACAATACGCGCGTTCAGGCTGCCCAGGATGATCTGTTTCCCCAGAACATATTCGATCACTGGCAGCGTGCGCGGATGGTCGATCAACGGGTGGTACAGCGGCTCAAGTACGGGCAGATTGCTCACGTGCCCGGCCTGACCCAGAAACCGCTGCTCGCCCCCAAGCTTCGCCGCCCACCCTGCCAGCGAGGCGCGCAGAGCCTCCACCTCCGCCCCACTCAGAACGCCCTCCAACAGCGTGAAGCCGTAAACATCCATCTCCCAAAACGCCTGCTGCAGTGATGCCATCCCGCGGCCTTTCCGATTGTGACAATCTGTTCAGCTATTTTCGGTGGATCAACAGATCATGCCGCGTTTGGATTCCAGCCCGTGGGCAATCGGGTTGTCCCCAATCCAGCGCTCGTCCACCGGTTCCGAGGCCAGCTGGTAGCGCGTGTCGGTGGAGAGCCGGATCTGGTTCGTCTGGTTGTCCATGCTGGCGTGCATCGTGTACATGCTGAATACCAGCAGATCACCCATCGCATATTCGGTGGTCAGCCAGCGACTCTCTAATTCGGCCCGCGCGGCGACAGCATCCAGGGAATAGGCGCCGCCATTGGGATTCTGCCACAGCTTCTCCCCCGATTCGATCTCAGCGGCATCCGGATAGTTGGTGCAATAGGCATCTACATCCAGCGTCCCGTAGTCGGCCTTTATCTCCTCAAAACGGTGGGAGTTCTCCAGGATCATCAATCCGCCCATCTCGATGGGCATGTCGCCCAGCGGCGTCCAACTCGTGTACAGACGCTGTGTTCCCCGCCCCATAAAGACGATGTCGTAATGGGGAGGCGTTGCAGTTGTCTCGCCCGGCGGTTTCGAACGGCACCAGGTATAGTCGAAATGGCGCACCTCCCCGCCCAGAAACTGTTCATAGAACGCCATCATCGGCCCGTCATAGAGCAGCTCGAGAAGAGGGGCGTTGTCCTTGGTCAACTCCACCATGAATGCATTCTCAAAGTCGGCGTGGGCAACACCTTCCTCCAGGGGATAGTCCGGGTCCAGACAGCCCGCAGCCACCAGCTTCTTCAGCATCCCGAGCCGGGCCTCCAGGACGAGGCTGCGATCCAGCAGGCCGGGCAGGTACAGATAGCCGTCCTGCTCAAACCGCCAGCGCAGCTCCTTCATGTCGGAAAGAGCATCGTCCGACGAGCGCAGCGGCCCAAACGCCTCCGGTGACGTATCGAGTAGACTGCCTTGAAAACTGGGCGAAATCGAGAGATCCATCGTTCTTCTGCTCCAATTCACTGTGTGAGTCTGGGTGGACTGGTCGACGGCTCATCTTGTCGCTATGCCCAGGGGTCGACCACGATCTTGGCGGCTTCACCCTGTGCCAGCAGTCCGAATCCCGTCTGCAGCTGGCTCATCGGCAACTGATGGCTGATCAGCAGATCGATGAGGGGTGACTGCCGGATGACCTTCATCACTTTGGCGTAGTCGCCCATATTGTAAAGC
>DAOUHY010000177.1:0-3977 GCA_034428435.1 Caldilineaceae bacterium
TATGGGTTCTCATACCACTTGACCCAGTACTCTTCAAGGGTGACGTAGCGGCCGTCGTCGGGCGCAAAGGGATTGACAGGCACGCCGGCCGGCGCAAGAGGGTCCGCCTGCATGGACGAGCCTGCAGGCTCAGACATTTCTGGCTTGGCCTTCTGGGATGTCTCAGGATGGGTTTGGGAACTGTCGCGTGAGGTTCTTCTGGATTCCATGTTACCTCCTCCGGCATTGCGGCTGCGCGCAACCCGGACTGCGTGTTGGCATTCCATCATCACGGCAGCTGCTCGGCTACAGTCGCTGGCGACCCCAAGACGACCGCGACTTACGCTGTAAGTCCCTGAAAAAGGAAGTCGCAGTTCCAACCGGCAGGTTTGCGTTTTGGGGCGATTTCGGGGTCGCGCGCCGCGACCGAAGGGGTTCTTTGGAGATGCAATCACTTGCAAAAGGGCTGTGCCTGAGAAGATTGTCCTGCTCCAGGCATTCAGGAGGACTGCCGCCGCAGCCGGTCCAACTCCTCTGCCATCGCCCGTATCTGCTCGTCGGCTTCGCGGCGCGCCGCAGCTTCCGCTTGGCGTGCCGCAGCCTCCGCCTCCGCTCGTTGCTCGGCCGCTTGGCGCGCCGTAGCCTCCTCCTGGCGCGCCGCAGCTTCCGCATCGGCTCGTTGCGCTTCTGCTTCAGACTTGGTGACGGCGACCTGATAATTCGGCATCACATACCCGGAATACACATCGTTCAGAGCCAACTCATCGCCCTTCGGCTGCCGCGCCAGATCCTCCAACCGAAACTGCAACCCTGGCAACACATCCGAACCGATTACGCCCTCGGCATCCGGCTGAATCTCCTCGTAACGTCCCCCACCGATGAGCCGGTAGAAGCGCATATGCTCGCCGCCGGGATCGAGTATGTAGTACTCCTTCACCCCGGCCAGCGCATAGTCTCGTCTCTTCTCCTCCGTATCCCTCCGCACTTCCGCTGGCGTGGAATCGGAAACCGCCTCCACAACCATATCGCAGACCCCGTCAAAATGACGCCGGTCAACGCCTCCCCACGGCACCGGGTTACTGTTCAGGATTACGCCGATGTCCGGCTTGCGCACAGCCTCGCGCTGCCCGGAAGGCTCTGCAGGGTCCTCTATCGTCAGGACAAAGCCGGTCTCCAGATTAATCAGCTTTGCAAAAGGGTTTGTACTGATATAGTGGCGCAGCAGATCGAGAAACCAATTGTAGAGGTCGAGTTGCGGCTCGTTCGGCAAGGGTTTGGCCTCCAGTCTGCCGTTGTTCCATTCGTAGCTTACGTCAATGTCCGGGTAGGGGTTTTCATACCACCTGGCCCAGTACTCTTCCTTGGTGACGTAGCGGCCATCGTCGGGGGCAAAGGGATTGATGGGCGGGCTGGACTGTGCGGGAGATTCCACTTGCGTGGACGAGCTTGCAGGCTCAGATACGCCTGTCCTGGCCGTCTCGGATGAATTTATCTGGGTTTGGGAACTGTCGCGCAAGGCTTCTTCGGACTTCATGCTGCCTCCTTCGGCACTGCGGCTGCGCGCAACACAGATGACGTGGCGCCATTCTATCACGACTCCAGGACCCTGGACTAGCGCACCCTATCCCCGGCCTGTCACGGATTCCTGGACCGGTGCGACCAACCCTTTCATCCAACGCGACAGGGATCTTCTGAACAGCCATCAACTGCTCGTCAGCAAACCCGCAATTCGCCAAAATCCAGCAAATCCTGATTCAAACGGCACCGGGTCGTAATTTCCGACGGTTGACAGACCCCCCTGACTCGTGCAGAATTGACCCTGAATTCCGGTATACAAGATTTCCTGCACAAGTCCAACCTAAGGGAAGCCAGAGGCGGTGGCAACCAGCCCGCACCCAACCGCGCGAGAACCCCTCACCATGGCAGCAACCAACCTCAGAGAGAGGCGATGGGCCAGGTTCCTGAACAGGTACGGCTTCATTCTCGCCGTCCTCGTCCCCATCCTGCTCTGGTTCAGCATCTTCTCCTTCGGCCCCATCCTCTACGCACTCTACGCCAGCCTGACCAACACCCACAGCCTTGACCCCAGCAGGGCCAGGTTCGTCGGTCTCGATAACTACATCTCCCTCTTGGATGACCGCCGTTTCCTGGCGTCGATGCGCAATGTCGTCCAGTTCGTCCTCACCAAGGGAGTCCTGAACATCTTGCTCTCGCTCGGGCTTGCGCTCCTTCTGGAGCGGCTGCGCCGCGGGCGCAATCTCTACCTCTTCTTCATCTTCATGCCCGTCGTCATCTCCCAGGTCGCCGTCGCCATGCTCTTCCTCTGGCTCTACGACCCCCGCCTCGGCCTGATCAACTACCTGCTCAGCCTCGTCGAGATCCCACCCCAGAGTTTCATCCGCAGCACCGCCCAGGCCATCTACAGCGTCGCCATCGCCGACGTCTGGAAGACATACGGCTACGCCGCCGTCATCTTCTTGGCCGGGCTGCTCGATATTCCGCAGGACTACTACGAGGCCGCCCGCGTGGACGGCGCCACCCGCCTGCAGACCCTCTGGCGCGTCACCCTCCCCCTGCTGAAGAATCCACTCGTGCTCGTCCTGGTCCTGATCGTCATCGACGGCGTCCAGCACTTCACCATGGTGCAGGTGATGACCGGCGGCGGCCCGGCCGACAGCACCCTCATGCCCAGCATTCTCGTCTACAACTACGGACTGGGCGCCAACAACTACCGCATGGGATATGCCTGCGCCATATCCATCCTTATGTTCATAGTGATTCTCGTCGTTACCGTACTGCAGCTGCGTCTGTTCCGTTCCCTCTATGACTGAGCGGGCAGACCCACATGAAGCGAGGAGAGCGTTGACAGTTCGAACCGAGAGGCGACTGCCATGACCGAGGTCAGCCTCGATCGCGCAACGGGGGCCGATGCCCGCATACGCCTGCGCGAGCAGTTGGTTTCCCTTATCACCCATCTGGTCCTCGTGATCTTCGCCTTCATCGCCTTCGGCGCCATGATGTGGATGGTCCTCGCCTCCTTCAAATCGGCGTCGGAGATCATCGCCAAGCCGCCCACCTTCCTGCCCGAGGCCCCCACCCTCGGCAGCTACGCCCTGATCCTGCGCGAACAGGCATTCGGTCGCTTCTTCTTCAACAGCATCGTCGTTGCCCTGCCGTCCGTGCTGCTCATCCTTTTCAGCAGCTCGATCGCCGGCTTCGTCTTCGCCAAGTTCGACTTTCCTGCCAAGGAAGTCATCTTCACCATCATACTCAGCACGCTGATGGTGCCGCCCGCCGTGACCCTCCTGCCGCTCTTCCGCTTGGTCAGTAGACTGGGCTGGGCCGACACCTATCAGGCCCTTATCATCCCCGTTTGCGTCAGCGCCTTCGGTATCTTCCTCCTGCGCCAGTTCATGGAGGGCCTCCCTTCCGAACTCCTCGACGCCGGCCGCATCGACGGCGCATCCAACTGGTGGATCTACCGCCACATCGTCCTGCCGCTCTCGGTCTCCGCCCTCAGCGCGCTCGCCATCTTCAGCTTTCTCGCCAACTGGGACTCCTACCTCTGGCCGCTGGTGATCATCTACGAGGAGAAGATGAGGACGCTGCCCCTCGGCCTCGCCTACCTGCTCGGTTGGTCCAGCCGGCCGCGCTACGATCTCTTCCTCACCGGCGCGGTCATCACCGTCGTTCCCGTGGTCGTCTTCTATTCATTCTTCCAGGCCCGCTTCGTGCGCGGGGTCACGCTTACGGGGCTGAAATACTGACGGGCAGGGAGCCTGTTCTCTGCGCTTCGCCTATTCTCTGACAGTTCGTGAAGTTACCTGTATTGGAAACGGTCTTTTCAACACATCAGTAGCAGAGGAGAAAACGATGAACCAGAACCAAATGACGCGCCGCCAAATGCTCCAACTGTCCGCCGGCCTCGGCACCGTCTCGCTCCTGGCCGCCTGCGTTGCCGCGCCGGCCGCGCCGGCAGAGCCTGCCGCCGAAGGCGG
>DAOUHY010000178.1:0-2357 GCA_034428435.1 Caldilineaceae bacterium
ATGGTCATGCCCGGCGACAATGTGACGATGGATGTCGAGTTGATCTCGCCCGTCGCCATTGAGACCGGCGGCCGTTTTGCCATCCGCGAAGGCGGCCGCACCGTCGCCGCAGGCGCAATTACCGAGATCATCGAGTAACCCTTTGGGTAAGTTGAAACTGTCCGTAAGAGATCAACGCTTGCGGACATCTTAGGCGAGTAGCTCAATTGGCAGAGCGGCGGTCTCCAAAACCGCAGGTTGCGGGTTCAAGTCCTGCCTCGCCTGTCAGAGAATGACCACCGGCAGCCGCGCGGTGGTCATTTTCCGCCTGACAAGGTCGATAGCGCCGCATGCTGGTCAGTGAGGGAGTATGATCTGGTGCGCAGTGAACATACTCTTGTGTTCACTCACCAAACGGAGTCAATCGTGAGCCGGTCAACAACTGTTCAAAGGTCTGATAACGCAATTGTGCGGTACTTCAAGGAGACCCGCGCCGAGATTGGCAAGGTCACCTGGCCGACGCGCGAGGAAGGTACCCGCCTGACCATCGTTGTGCTGATAGTCACCACAATCGCCGCGCTTGTGCTGTTTGCGGTCGACTCGTTTTTCAGTTACCTGGTGACACTTTTTCTTCAGGTATTTTAGGCAGCATCCGTGGCGCAGCCGCGTTCTTTCGTAGAGGAAGAGCCGGTTCCGGAATGTGACGCGCAAGGAGGAATCTGTGGGCGACATAACGAATGCAGACGTCGACGCTGAATTGCAGGAAGATGGGGATGTTTCTGCGCCGGTGGAGGATGAGGCGTCCGCTGCCACTGAAGAGGAGTTGGCCGGCCCGAAACCGGAGTGGTATGTGGTGCACAGCTATTCGGGCAAGGAGAACAAGGTAAAGAAAAACCTGGAACACCGGGCGGAATCGATGAACATGACCGACCGGATCCTGCAAATTGTTGTGCCTACTGAAACCGAGATCGAGATCAAGGAAGGCATCCGCCGTGAGGTAGAGCGCCAGGTCTTTCCCGGCTATATTCTCATCGAGATGATCATGGATGAGGACAGCTGGTATGTGGTGCGCAATACGCCGGGCGTAACCAGTTTTGTCGGCATGGGAAACAAGCCCAGCCCATTGAGCCAGGACGAAGTGAATCACATCATGAGCCGCATCGAGTCGGACGAGCCGCGCGTCAAAGTCAGCTTCGACGTGGGCGAGCGCGTCCGCATTATCGAAGGTCCGTTTGCTGAATTCACGGGTGTCGTCGATACGCTGGAGCCGGAGAAGGGCAAGGCGCGGGTCATGGTAAGTTTCTTCAACCGGGAGACGCCGGTGGAGGTGGACTTCCTCCAATTGGAACGGGATTCGTAATAAGGAGAAGCAGGCGAGATGGCGAAGAAAGTCAAAGCAGTTGTCAAGTTGCAGATTCCCGCCGGCAAGGCCAACCCTGCCCCCCCGGTAGGCACGGCGCTGGGCCCGCACGGTGTCAATATTATGGGCTTCTGCAAGGAGTATAATGCGCGTACACAGAGTCAGATGGGACAGGTCGTTCCAGTCGAGATTACGATTTTCCAGGACCAGTCGTTTACATTCATTACCAAGACACCGCCAGCGGCCGAGCTGATCAAGAAGGCGGCCGGGATCGATAAGGGCAGCGGTATCCCCAACACGGAGAAGGTGGGGGAGATTACGAATCAGCAGGTGCGGGAGATCGCCGAAGTAA
Organism: Caldilineaceae bacterium; assembly: GCA_034428435.1. GTDB lineage: Bacteria > Chloroflexota > Anaerolineae > Caldilineales > Caldilineaceae > Bin5. The sequence continues at coordinate 1,692 of DAOUHY010000178.1, forward strand.
AACTGAAGGACCTGGGCAATATCCCCATAGACAGCGCCATGCAGATGGTGAGGGGAACGGCCCGCAGCATGGGAGTAACGGTTGTCGACTAGGCGGGACCTGCGTTTGGATTGCGGCCCTGCAGAGATCATTAATTCAAAGGTGGGAGGGGCGCACGCCTGTGCCCCGTTTGCACCACAAGGAGTGAACTATGCCCAAACATGGCAAGCGCTACAACGCAGCGCGTAGCAAGATCGACAGGAACACACAGTACCAGCCGGCTGAAGCCGTTGACCTTATGCGGGACGGCGCCACGGCCAAGTTCGATGAGACGGTGGAGGTGCATCTGAGCACCGGAGTCGATCCCCGTCACGCCGACCAGCAGGTGCGGGGCGTGGTGACGCTTCCCCACGGCACCGGTCGCGTCGTGCGTATTGTGGTCTTTGCCGGCGCCGATGGCATCAGCGCGGCTGAGGAGGCCGGCGCCGACCATGTCGGCGGCGAAGATCTGGCCAAGCGGATCCAGGATGGCTGGCTGGATTTTGATGTCGTACTGGCCACACCGGATATGATGCGGGTGGTTGGCCGGTTGGGCCGCGTGCTGGGCCCGAGGGGAATGATGCCCAGCCCCAAAGCCGGTACGATTGTACAGGCGGATGAACTGCCGCGTGTCATTGAGGAGACCCG
>DAOUHY010000179.1:0-1655 GCA_034428435.1 Caldilineaceae bacterium
ATCGGCAGCTTGAACAAACAGTGGGTAGAGCTAATCTCCTAACTGGACCTGCGCGGCATAGGCTATGGCGAGAGCGCCGGCGCAGTTGTCGCTGATCACGCGGCCGTCGTCCATGCTGAACTCGCGCGCCGTGAATTCCGATACCACCACCTTCTCCATCAGCGCAGCCTCCACCGCGGCGCGGGAGGATTCGGGATCGCCGGTCACCGCCTGCTTCGCTTTTGCAGCCGGCACACCCAACACGGTCAGACCCCGCTGAAAGCAGAGATTCTTGATCATCCCCTGGCTCTGCCCGTGCCGGTAGGTAAATTCCAGACGGTCTTCCACTGCCTTTGTATCACTCCGGTCAATGTCTGGACTCCAGTCAGCCACGCACGCGGGCGAGTAACCGTCCATCAGATGCACGAGGCCGATATGCATGCCGTACAATCGACGGGTCACCAGTTCGGTGCGCGTCATGGCGCCGATGTCGGCTGGCTCCAGATAGTCGTCGCTCAGAAACACGCCGCCGTCAACAAGCTGCCGGCCTTCGAGGACCGCCCAGGTAGTCCACACAAAGCCACACTCCAACCCCAGAATACGCAACGCCGGCCCGCTCGCCGCCGACGCGGCCGCGTTTACCCAGGGAAAAACCGCTGACGGCGGTGACTCTCTTTGGCTGCTCACCAGGACCTCCTTATCAACCTTCGGCCACAATAGGATTCCGCAGCACGCCCACCTCAGCCACTTCCAGCTCGATCACGTCGCCAGGGTGCAGCGCCTCCGGGTGGGCCGGCGTTCCCGTCGCAATGATGTCGCCCGGTTCCAACGTCATGTACTGGCTGAGGTACTCGATCAGGAAGGGGATCCGGAACAACATCGTGTTGGTGCTGGCTTCGGCCACGACCTCGCCGTTGACGCGCATAGTCATCGCCAGGTCGTGCGGATCGCTCACCGCTTCGGGCAGGACCAGGTGCGGTCCGACAGGCGTGAAGGTATCTATACTCTTGGTATATTCCCAGGGGCGTTGGATATCCCATGCGGCATTCTGCAGATCGCGGGCCGTAACGTCGTTCAGCACCGTATAGCCGGCCACATATTGCATCGCATCCTCTTCGGGTACATCGCTCGCACGGGCGCCGATCACCGCGGCCAACTCGATTTCCGGCTCCACCTGTTTCATGATCTTCTTGTAGATGATTGGCTCGTCGGACCCGATAACTGAGGTCGCGACTTTGAAGAAGAAGGGTGGCTCCTCAGGGTCCGGATAGCCTGGAAAGGAGTAGTTGCCGCCAAGGGCAATGATCTTTCCCGGCCGCCTTATGGGCGCCCGCAAGGGATGATCGGCTGCCCCTTCGGGAACTGTCAGAGCCTGCCGCAGGTTGTGCCGGTCAATAAAGTCCACCACCGGTTCGATGACCGCCGGACGGACCATATTCCTGTCCAACATCTCATGAATGCTGGTCACCGGCGCTGTCTGGATGTTCTTGTTGAACAGATCGTATGCCTGCATCGCGCGCGTGAGATCGAAGATGCCATCCTCTCCAACGATGCCCACATGATCTTCCTGGCCGAAAGCAAACAGAGCGAGCTTCATGTTAGGTGTCCTCCTGACGTGCAGCGCAATCAGTGATTAGGGTCCTTGCTAAGCGTAGACAGTGTGCCTTCTTCATTCA
>DAOUHY010000180.1:0-19566 GCA_034428435.1 Caldilineaceae bacterium
GGCGAAATTCTTTCGACTGGGCACCCGTTACGAATATCGACACCAGGTCGGCGAGGCATGTTGTAGGAGAGGGGGCGTTGCGGGGGCGGAGCCCCCGCACAAGGGAGGGCCGAATAGGCCCGACCGCCCAAAAGCGAGGAGAGAGTGAAGAGGAGTGAGGAGTGAACGCCGCCGTTTGGCCTGGAGAGATTAGATCGTGAACTGACCGGGGGTAGACGTTACCTAAGTTTTGCGAGAGTGTACCCCCCGTCTTGGGATGCACCCAGATGAGGCGGGCCATTACTCGCTGGTGCCGTTTGGCATTGCAAGCAGGGCCAACGCCACGAAGTTCCATGCTGCCAACTCGGGCAGGGCGGCGAATGCGTCCACTTGGGCGTGCGCCAAGGCGGCTCCAAGGGCTGCCAGGAGGCCGATCCGGTACCATGACTGTGGCCCGCGCAGTGGCCGTCTCAAGACGGAAACCAGCCAGAAAAGCAGGGCGCTGAGCCACAACAGCCCGGCAACGCCCCATCCGATTGCGTATTCCAGCCAGACGGAGTGTGGATGCAGGAGGTTGGGATCTGCTGCTGGTGAGGGCTGGAGGAAGGCCGGAAAGTTCCAGTAGAATCCGCCCGGGCCTACGCCGAATAGGGGGTACTGTCTCCAGAGCGATAAGGCGTCTCTCCAGATAGCGAAGCGCGAGCGCAGGGTATCGAGGTTCAGCAGGCGCTCGCCATATAGCTGGATGATCTCCAGACCAACGACCAACACCAGGCCAACCACCAAAGTCAACAGGACTGCCGATCGCTTGCCCATGCGGAATCGTTCATGCCGGGCCGCGGCCACGGCGAAGACGAGAGCGGCGGCCGGCAGGCCGAGGAGGAGGGCGCCGCGGCTGGCTGTCAGGAGCAGTGCCGAGGCCACGAGGAGGCAGCAAGCGGTCAGCGCGGGACGTAGGCGGCCGGCGGTTGCCAGAAGACCGATGCCGACAGGGAGTGTGCGTAATAGATATAGGGCCGTCTGATTGGGAGAAAAGGAGATTCCCATCAGGCGCCGCACTCCGTCGACTGAGACGCCTCCGCCGATCAGCCAGTCGATTCCTCCGACGCCCGCGGCGAGCGCGCCGCCGGCGAAGAGAGCGGTGAGGACGGCCTGCTGCTGACGCGGCCGAGCGGCCAACAGCCTTATGCCGGTGAAAAGCAGGGCCGGAACCGCTACAAACTCCCAGAGCCCGACAGTATAACCTGGCCAGTGCCAGACGTTGCGGGCGGCCAGGAGGCTGATCACGACCCAGGCCGCGACGAGGAAATTGGCGTACAGCGCCAATCGAACGGCCGAATTTGAACGCCGAACCGTGCAGATAGCTTTGAGAGTAGAATTGAGGCACCAGAGTTTGGCGTGGATGGCGCGCTGCGCAAGGGCGGGAAGTGTGGCCAGCAGCGCGGCTTGGGCCGGCGGGACAGCCCAGACGACGCCAACGAGCCGCATCTCCTTATGCTGAAAGTGAAATGGCAGGGCGGCGGCCGCGATCATCAGTCCAACGAATGGCTCGGCGGCGATGAGGAATGCAGCGGAAAGCCAGCAGAGGATGATAAGCGGCGGCCAGACAGCCTGATAGTAGATGGTGAGCAGAAGGGCCCAGACTGCGAACTTGCCGGGCAGCGGCCATGTGCGGTAGGCGGTCTGCCAGTGGCGCAGGGGCAGGGTGCGGGACTTGAGAAGGGCCCACCAGAGTAGGAATCCGCCGGCCAGCAGCAGTAGAGCGAAACGCAGATATGGCAGGTCCGTTGTTGCGGACGGTTCGATATCATTTGCGGCCTGTGCAGCGTCAGTAAACACGGACAGCAGCGCGTGCTCGTTCCCATCGGCGGATACGAGAGAGAAGCCCCACATTGGATCGGAGAGGGGTGCGTCCGGTCGGTACACCGGCCAGCCCATGGCTGCCAGCCACGGCCAGGTCGCGCGCGCATAGCGAATTGCCTGCTCTGTAAAGCGCAACTGATTTGCCGTTGAGACGGTCTTGTAAGGATCTTGCACTCGCCGATTCCACCCGAAACGGACAGCCCAGATAGGAGTCTGTGCGTCGCCGGCGGCGACCATGACGCGGCGGACCCACAAGGCGCGACGGAAGTTGAGGGCGTCGACACGGCTGCGGGGATCTTCGGGCGCGGTTCCGAAGCCGAAGGGCTGCACGAGAACGGCGTCGAAGTAGGGCGCGGCGCCGGCGGCGTAGAGCCGCTGGAGGAAGAAGCCTTCGTCGACGGCGGTGTGGCCGCGGTCCTGGGTAGGCGCAAGCGCTGCGGCCAGAATGACCGCGTCGGGGTCGGCGTCGCGGACAGCAACGGCCGCCGCGCGCAGAAGGCGGGCGTAGCCGACCGGATCTATCAGACGGTTTCCCCAGTGGGGTGCGATGTTGGGCTCGTCCCATATTTGATAGAAGCGGACCGTGTCACGGTAGCGGAGGGCGAATGCGGCGGCAAAGCGGGCGAAAGTTTCCGGCGCGGCGGGGGGCGCCAGTCGCCAAGGCAAGTTGTTTTCCGAGGACCCTGATGAGGGTCGGTCAACACTGTCTCTTGCCCAGGAAGGGCTGCCGTCCAGTACGATGACAGGTACCAGGCCGGCGGCTGCGATTTCGGTCAGAACCTGGTCGGTCCAGGTCCAGTGGAACTCGCCTGGCTGCGGTTCGATGAGGCTCCAGTCGATGCGCTGGCGGACCCAGCCGAAACCGGCTTCGTGAAGACGATTCAGCGCTTGCAGCCGATCCTGCGGGGTATTGTATTGCTCGAGCGCGACGGTTACACCGAGAAAGGGTATCTGGCTGGCTGGGGAGGATAGGGAGCGGGGCTCTGACATTGCCTGCAGGCTGCCGGGATCATGCTTCCGAAGGTCCCGAAATGTCAGGGCGATCTCTACACCGAGGTAGCAGAGAATCGCGTAGAGAAGGGCGAGATGAAGCAGTCGAATGGTGGTCTGCGCCACGGCATCAGATCTTAGGAACGATCCAGGCAATGGTCAAGAATATTCTGGATGTGGCGCCTCTCTTCCTCGAAAGTAGAGAGGCGCATTTGTATAGACCTGATGTCGATGTCCCGGCCCTGATCCCGCTCCTCTACCGCCTGCTGTAGTATCCTCAGAAGCAGACCGACGATGCGACGGCGACGTTGGTATTCGAAGGGCAGATGGGGATCGGAGATCGTTTCGGGCAGGGAGCGGTACCACGCCTCTTTTTCCGCCAGTTTGAATTCGAGCCGCAGAGAGGAAGCCCCCATCTGCGTACGCGTGTAGATGGAGCGTTGGGAAGTGGACGGTTCGGTCTGCTGCGCGTCGTCGAAGGGGAGAATGCGGCCGTCTTCGGAATTGAGCCAGAGGATAGGCGTTGCGTAATCGACGCGGTTTGGATCGTTGATGTATAGATTATTGCGGGCGATGCTGACAGCGGCGTCGATGTGGCCGCGGCCCTGGCCCGCGACAAGCGCTTCGTAGACGCCGGCGGCGAAGTACACAGCGGAGCGATCCAGGATCTCGTAGCGCATGGCGATGACGGCAGGCAGGCCGCTCTGGAGCAACTGGTGGGCGATACCGGCAAAGGGTCGTGAACTTTCGACACTACCCGCCAGGCAGGCGTTGAGAAAGACAAGCTTCACCGATTCTGCCTGCTGCAACACCGTGCGCAGTGCGGCGGAGGACACGAGGGTTGGGGCGTCACCGTCCCAAAGGAGGAGGCCGTCCTCATTGCCGTGGCCGACAAAGTGCAGTATGTCGGGCCGGGTTGTCACGAGCCGTTCCCGGATCTGCTGGATGGTAACGCGGCCGTCCAGATGGTCCAGCGCCACGCGGGCAGAGGGAAGCTTTTCGATTGCGGAACGGATCTGTTCGCTCTCAGTGCGTGCGGCCAGTTGATGGCCCGCTTCATCTTGGTGGGGCCAAAACTGTTCGGGGAAGCCCGTCATTCCTGAGTCGACCGTCACCAACAGAACTTTGAGAGGCAGCGCCGCCTCCAGCGCCCTGGGGCGGGCAACATAGCTGACGAGATTCCGGGTGCGAACGAGTGATAGATTGGGGTCGGCCGCGAAGGACTGATTGCGGAGGGGATCATGGAGCGTCTCCCAGGGCAAGGCCGCGACGGCAGGGGGATGCAGGATAAGGCGCAGCCGGAGCCGGCCGCCGCCATCCAGGTCGGCGCGGGCCTGGGCCCAGAGGTCTCGCACTTGATCGCGGAACAGTTCGGAAAAGAGCCTGCTGCCGATTTCGGCCAGTAGCTCTTCCCCTTGTGTCTGAACCGGGTCTCCCAGCCGGTCCAGGAACGCCACCCAGACGAGCTGGAAGGCATCCTGAGCGAAGGTGGATGCGCCACTCAGCCCGCGATAGGACGCCAGAACGGCAAAGGGGGCATCGTCGCCGCTTATGGTGATATCGAAATTCGTGTACTCGCTCAACTCCGGTTTCCAGTTGTTCCTTTTTGTTTTATAGTATCATCATCCTTCTCCTCAGGAAACTGGAAGTGGAAAATTGGGTACTGAGAACTGGTATTCGCCGTTCGGGGCCGGAGGCCAACAGGGTGCGGGTCAACCCGCAGGCGGGAGTGCGTCCTCTGCAGCGACGGGGATGGAAAGCTCTACGACAACGGTGAAGGTGTACGGCCCGAACCGACGCTTTGTGCAGCGCGTGAGCGTGCTGGCCTGGACGGTGGCGGCCACGGTCGCGATCAGCTTGTTTCTGCGGCTGCCGACGGTCGTGTTCACGCTGAACGCGCTGGGTTCGCCGATGTCGATCCGAATCAGCGAGACGACTGTCATCGCGGTCTTTATCGCGCTGCTCACGGCCAGCGGGACGGAACGGGCAATCCGCACGCATCCCCTTTACTCCGGGGACCCACTGGGCGGCGAACCTGAAAGCGGCGGGCACACCTGGCTCTTTTGGGGACTGCCTGCCGCCGTCTCCATATTGGCGGTACTGCTGGCGCCTGAGGCTAGGACGCCGCTTTTTCAGGCCGGAGCTGCGCTGCTCAGCGGCGGGTTGATCGCCATCATTCTGTTTAACCTGTACGCTTCCGTGGACCAGGAATCGGCGGGTTACCGACAGGCTCGGATCCTGCTCAACGTGCTGTCCTATACCGCGGCGCTGGCGCTTTTTCTACTGGTATACCAGACCAGAACGCGCAGCCTGCTTTCGGGGACACTGATTGCGGCGACATCGGCGCTGCTGGCTGTTGAGCTGCTGCGGGACATCATGCCCAGAGTGAATGTCGTGCTCATGTATGCGGCGCTGGTTGCGGTTGTACTGGGCGAGGCGGCGTGGGCGTTGAATTACTGGCCGCTATCGGGAGCAAGCGGCGGGCTCGTGCTGTTGTTGATTTTCTATTTGTTCGTGGGGCTGGCCCGCCACGCGCTGCATGAGGGCCATCTGAGCCGCAGGCTTGTGCTGGAGTATTCGGCGTTTGCGGTGCTGGCGCTTGTACTGATCGTGCTGATCGGACCAGGACTCTAGCCTCCGAATCCTTCGACCATGCCTGGAACTGCCATAGTTCCGGCGCGAATTGCCGTGGACTAAGGATTGTCCACTTCACCAGTTGCAGCAGCAAGTCTTTCGAAGTTACCCCTCCAACCAGCTCTCAACTGCGGCTCGGCGGCAAGTTTCTGAACAGTTTGGGTCAGCAAACGGTTGACCGGCGTTTGGATGCCGACTTCCACGCCCTTGCGCACGACGGCGCCGTTGTACCAGCCGACTTCACTCCCCCTCTTACCTGACTCCAGATCGAGGAAAAGGCTAGGCATCTTGCCTCCCCTGGCTCCGCCGACGACCCTGTGCAGGGCAGGCCGAAGGAGCGGGCGCGGACCGAAACGCAACAGGGGAGCAAGAGTTCGGAGTGGGTATTTCTCGACATTGAGAGGATTGATGCCGGCGGCGGCCATCACGCGCAGGGCCTCGCGCAGGGCGTCGATCTCCAGGTCGGCGATGCGGGGGTGAGCGAAGGTGACGCCGGGCGGCTCGGAGAGGATGGCGCTGGTGGCGTTGCCGAGCATGTTCATGAGCAGCTTCGACCATTTCATGCTGTGGGCATCGTTGTACACTTTGGCGGGAAGGCCGGCGGAGGAGAAGCTCGAGGAGAGAGGAGGGAGGAGAGAGGAGAGAGAGTTGCTTCTCGGGCCCTCGCTGTCTTCGTGGAAGTCTGCGAGGCCGACGGCAAAGGTGGGCTTTGTAACCTGGACGACGCCAGGCTCTTTCACTTCGACGGGTGCCGTGATGGTTCCGGCGAGGACCCGCTGGGTGCCAAAACGGGCGGCGATCTGTTCTTCGTTGCCGACCCCGTTCTGCAGGCTGAGGAAGGCTGGGGGAAGCAGTGCTTCTGCCGGGGCCAGTTCGTCCAGAACGGTTTCCGTGTCGTAGCTCTTGACGGCGAGGATGGCGAGGTCATAGGAGCCGGGAAAGGCCTCGCGTAGGGAAGAAACCGCGCTGATCGATGGGATCCTGTCCACTGCGCCGTCAGCCGCGTGCAGCTCAAGACCGCGCGATTGCAGGGCTGCGGTTGTGCCGATGCGACCGACCAATTTCACGGCGTGCCCGGCCGAGGCAAGCTTGCCCCCGATAAAACAACCGATGGCCCCGGCCCCGATTATGAGGATGCGAAGGGAGTCCATGGCTCAGTTCCCACCGGCGGGACGCCGGGCCTGGAGGTCGTACAGACCAAAGGCTGCTGCGAGCAGCTCGACAGGATGGCGGGAGGGGAGGCCGGTACCGTGTTCCAGTTGCCAGCGGCAGGTCTCGGAGTCGCAGGCAGTAAAGGAAACCGATCGTTCGGAAAGCGGGTCTGACGCGTCAGCCTGCGCCGCGACATAGTCGAACAGCTCCGCACCCACGTCCATGGCGATCTGGTATTTTTCGGTCTTGTAGCCGTAGGTCCCGGCGATACCGCAACAGCGGGCCTGACTTTCGCGCAGGTCAAGGCCCGGGATCCGGGCCAGCAGGTCGAGCGCGGGTTTGCCGATGCGATGGGCGCGCAGCTGGCAGGGGGCATGGTAGGGAAGTATAAAGGGTTGATATGATTGGTTAAGCGGGCGCAGGTCGGCGGGCAGTTGGCCTTGATCGAGACGTTCGCGCAGCCATTCGAAGATATCCCAGGTGGCGAGCTTGAGGGCCCGGGTGCCTGCATCGCTCTCCAGGTCGAGGAGCTCCGGCGCCTCCTCTTTGAGGGTCAGGGTGCAGCTGGTGCTTGTGCCGAGGATTGGGTAGCCGGCGTCGACGAATTGGGCGAGGCGGGCGACGTTGCGGCGATGGTAGCTCTCGGCGGCGCCGAATTCTCCGTTCGAAAGCATGGGCAGTCCGCAGCAGTTCTGCGGAGGCACTATCACTTCGTAGCCGAGGTGCTCCAACACCAGAATCGCGGCCATGCCCACGAAGGGCTCGTAGTACTGGGTTGCGCAGCCGTGAAAGTAAACGACTTTTCGCTCGCTGCGCAGCCGCTGGGCACGGGTACGCGCAAGCCAGCGGTTGAGCGTTTCATGGTGCCAGCGGGGCAGCGGCGCCTTCTCTGCGACACCGAACAGGGAAGCGGCGAGCTTACGGCTGAGCGGGTTGTGCAGGGCGAAGTTGGCGAGGCCGGGCGCGACGCTTCCTATCTGTCCCAGCAGTTCGTTGCGGCCCAGGAGCCGGTTGCGCAGGGAGAGGCCGCGCGCGGCCACAATGCGGGCGCGGGCGCGGGCGTTGATTTCGGCGATACGGACGCCGGTTGGGCAGACTTCGTTGCAGACGCGGCAGCCGGAGCAGTAGTCTACGGAGGCGTCAGGCATCCGGCCGGCGGCAAGCGGTCTGGCGATGGGGCCGGCGTCGTCCTCGTAAAATGGGTGGCCGAAATCACGGAAGCGTTCAGACTGGGGCGCGGCGTACTTCGGGCCCGGGAAGCTGTCAGTGACTTCGGAGACCGGGCAGTAGCTGGTGCAGATGTTGCACTTGATACAGGCGTTCAGGCTTAGGCCGACAGAGTTCACGGTTGTGTTTTGCATAGAGGCGATGGCCAGGGATTTGGGTAGACCACTGGCGCTATTGGCTTTTGATCACTCCATTTGCGGCGGCGTAGCCGGTAGCGATGGCGATGCCTTCGCGGCTGCGCTCGCGGACCGGGTCGGTGTGGGCGAGAATTGAGCCCGCGGCCCACAGGTTATCATAGACAGGCGCGTCGGACTGGTCCAGCGGACGAAAGTGGTGGTTGACGGAGACACCGGCCTGGAAGATTGGATGGCCGCGTTTGTCGAGGAAGAGAGGGCGCAGCCAATGTGAGCGCGCCTGCGGCGCGGTCAGCGGCAGGTCGAAGACGGTCTCCTTTACGCGGCCGCAGCGGTCAGCGTAGATGCCTCCGCCGAGGATGCCGCCGGTTGCGAGCAGGTAGTTGCGGGCCGTGTGGCGAAGGGGGCGGCTTCCGGTTTCGGTCTCGATCCACTGGATGCGCCGGCCGGTGGCGTGGAACCCGCAGACTTCCATGCCGATTTCGACGCGGACGCCGAGGCCAGCCAGTTGGGTGCGCAGGGCAGCGTCAAGGCGCAGACCTGGCACACTGGGAGGGAGCGTCGGGATCTCAAAGACTGATAGGACTGTCCCGCGCCTGTCAGAATGTTGGGACGAATCCCGGCCTCGATCGACGACAGCTTCATGCAGCTGCGTAAGGAGGCGTGTGTGGGCGTCCATCCCTAGCAGTGCGGGAAGGCCCACACGTTCTCCGGGTGCGGCCAAGTCTGCCACCATTTCAGTGAACTGCGCCTGGGCGTCAAGTTTATCCAGTGTGCGCGCCATCTGCAGCGGAGAGATGTCACGCCGCCTTGAGAGCGGACTGAGATTCAGGGTAGCGGTGCGAGCATAGAAGCCTTGCCTCTGCAGATTCTCGGCGCTCAATGCGGGGTAGAAGTCGGGCATTCCTTCCAGGCCGACAATTACCAGGGGACGGTCGTCCTCAAGATTGGCGGCCTGTTGGGCGGCCGGCGCCAGATAGACCGGGCGGGGGGCGCCGACCGGTGAGATGAGCTGGCAATTGCGTCCGAGGTTGTCGTTGTCGATCTGTTCGACGGGGCCTCTTGTCTGTGAAGTTTCCTCCTCAGACGCGCTGGGTGCAGGGAGAGACATGATGGTACCGGGGCGTACATAGGGCAGCCCGGCTGCGACGGTAAATTGTTGAAACGCGTCCAGCGCCGTCGCAATTGTGTCCACGCCCAGAAGACAGTAGGGATGTGCGGGCGGCAGTTCGGGGAGCGCCTGTGTCCAGTCGGCGACCGCCTCTTGGCTGTTTTGCACATATCCCAGAAGATCGATTGTTCCGGCGTGCCAGTGCGTCGCACCGGCGCCGTGGGCGATCACGCGCACGTGCAGGCCTGCACGGGCGGCGGTATATGCGGCAAAGAGGCCGGTCAGGCCGGCGCCGATTACAAGGAGATCGAGCATGCGCGGTTAGGGGTTTTGGCTCATGGTGTTCGGCATTACATTACACGGCATCATAGCAGTCGCTCCAGATTCGATGGTAGATTCCGATGCGGACGTCATGGCTAGCGGTCTAAATCAGAAATGGAGGAATCGAAGCGATAGAAGGAGGAAAGGGGGCTTTCCCCGTCATCGACGGGCAGGTGATCGGCGTTCAGAATGCTGAGATAGATCAGCTCGTCCAGGCGTTCCTGGCGCAGCTGCTGTCCCCAGAGGATGGGTGCGACGCCCTTCCAGCGCTCCTGGAGAAAGTCGCGCAGGAGAAGATTTGGCTGTGAAACGGCCGCTTGGGGATCGATGGCGGCGGAGCGCTGACGGAAGTCGTCCTGGGATGTGGGACTGGAGGCCGGCTCAGAGGCTGTGGCGGGTTGTTCCGGGGTGGAGCTGTCGCGGTGGTGATGGGCCGGGGACTGCATGTGGGCCACGTTCCACTCGCCGGCTGCGGACGAGGTTGTCCCGGCGCGCAGCTGGTGGAGGATACCGACAGCGCGGTAGGTGCAGAAGCCGCCCTGACACGGTCCCATGCCGAGGCGGACATCGCGGCGCAGGTCGTCGAGGGTGACGGTCGGGTTGCGCTGGAGGGCGCCCTCCAACATTGAGCGGGTGACCAGTTCACACTCGCAGACCAGCTCCGACTGCAGGTTTTCGTCTTCGACTTCGTTGAGCCGGTGGCCGAGCCAGTAGTGTCCCTGTTCGACGCCGGGCACGGGTGTGTCGACGGTGCGGCAGGGGCGGGAAACGCCCAACTGCTCACAGGCGGCGTCGACTGCGGACTCGGCCATGAGGCGGAAGGTCGTCCATTTGCCGCCGGTTATGGTGATGAAGCCGCGCACGCCGTCTCGCTGCAGGTGGTTGAGCAGGGCGAGGGCACGGGTGGCGTCACGGCTGTCCTGGGGCAACTCCGTCGCCCGGTACTCGTTCGACTGGGAACCGTTTTCGCTTTGCGCAGGGCCACCGGGCGGTTGCGTCTCCTGGTAAAGGGGCCGCACACCGGCCCAGGCGCGCAGGATGCGGCTGCGGCTGAGGCCGGGGACGAGTTTGTCGCCTTCGGTAAGCATCAGGTCGATTTCCCACTGTTCGATGGGCAGTTCCTCCGGTTCGGCCACTCTTTCGTCGGTGGTACCGATGACGCTGACGGTGTGAATCGGCACGAGGATGTCGCCGTCGCCGGGCATTTTGCAGCGGTTGATGACGGTGTTGGTCAGACGGGCGTTGGTGGCGAGCATCACGCCTTTGCCAAGAATCATCTTCACTTCCACACCTGCGAGTGCGGCGACATGACCGGACCAGGCGCCGGCGGCGTTGATGACGAGATCGGCGTCGATGTGCAGTTCTTCTCCGGAGACCGTGTCGAGAACGGTGGCGCCGAAGAGTGTTCGGTTGCCGTCGCCGCCGGAGAGGTGGAGCCGGGTGAGCTCGTGGTAGGGCAGCAGAGTGGCGCCGGCCTGGCGGGCGGCCTGGGCGGTGGCGTGGGTGGCGAGGAAGCTGTCGGCGGCTGCGTCAGGCAGTTCAAAGACGCGGCTTATGCGGGGGTTGAGCAGAGGCTCGCGGCGCAGGGCGGACGCCGCCGGGATCTCGGTGCAGGGGACGTCGAGGCGGCGGCAGGCGGCGGCGAAGCGATCGGGATAGTCGTCCTCGTCTTCGGGCGTTACTACGAAAAACCCGCTCGTATCTTCGATGCAGTGGGTGTGTGTGCGGCGCAGGATGCGGTTTTCGCTGATACACTCGACGGCGCTGTCGGGATCTTTGAGTACGTATCTTGCACCGCTGTGGAGGAGGCCGTGGTAGCGCCCGGTCGTGCCGTGGGTCAGGTCGCGCTTTTCGACGAGGATTGTGCGAAACCCTCGCAGGGCGGCATCCCAGGCTACACCGGTTCCGGTTGCGCCGCCGCCGATCACGAGGATTTCAGTCTGCATCCTCTTCATCGGGGACTATCCAATGTCATGGAGCAGTTGATGGATTTCCTGGGCGCGGCTGCATTTGAGCGCTGTGGCGGCGAGCTCTCTGGCCGCGTCCATGTCCACGCGCCGTATTGCGGATTTGACGAGGGGAACGGCCGGGCCGGCCACACTGATTTCATTCAGACCGAGACCGAGGAGCAAGGGCTGCACGGAAGGGTCGCCGGCGACTTCGCCGCAGATGGCGACGGGAATGCCGGCGGCGCGGCCGGCTTCGCAGGTCAATGAGATCAGGTGGAGGACGGAGGGGTCGAGCGGGGTTGCCAGGGTTGCGACGGCGCTGTTTACGCGGTCTGCGGCGAGGGTATATTGGGCCAGATCGTTGGTGCCGATGCTGAGGAAGTCGACATGCGGGGCGAAGTGGTGCGCGAGGAGGGCGGCCGACGGCACTTCGATGAGGACGCCAACTTCGAGCGTGCCGAGTTGGCGGCGGCAGTGCTTATAGCCGGGAATGTCTTCAAGCAGTTGCAAAGTCTGGTGGACTTCGTTCACTTTCGAAATCATGGGGATGAGAATTCGAATGCGGTCTACGGGCGACACATTCTGCGCCAGTTCGATCAGGGCCTGGGCCTGGTCGATGAGCATTTGCGGGTGGCGGAGCAGGAGGCGGATGCCGCGCACGCCGAGGAAGGGATTGGCTTCGGCGGGAGGCTGCAGATATGGGACCGGCTTGTCGCCGCCGATGTCGAGCAGGCGCACGGTCAGAGAGTGGGTGTTGGTGTAGGAATGAACATCCTGGTAGGCGGCCAGCTGCTCGGAAACGGTTGGCGGGCTGGTCCGGTTTTGGAAAAGGTTTTCGGTGCGGAGGAGACCGATGCCCTCGGCGCCGTTGGCGTGGATATGCAGGAGATCTTCACGGCTGTTGACGTTGACGCGGACGGGGATGCGTTCGCCATCGGGAGTCAGGGCCGGCTCATGGGACTGTGAGAGGGCTTCGGCCTGGAAGCGCCGCAGGCGGGAACGGGTCAGCTCGTACTGTTCGAGCGTCTCCTCTTCGGGGTCGACGAGGAGGCGGCCGCGGATTCCGTCGACCACGGCGAACATACCGGTGTGCAGTTGTAGGATTTCAGCGCCGGCGCTGCAGACGAGTGGGATGCCGAGACTGCGGGCCAATATGGCTGTGTGGGCGGTGGGCGTGCTGGCAGCGAGGGCGATGCCAACTACGTGGGCCTGATCGAGGTGCGTGGTATCGAACGCGGTCAAGTCTTCTGCGAGCAGGATTGTATTATCGGGCAACGGGTTCAGCTGGCGTGCGGAGGTGATTCCGCCCAGGCGGAAGACGAGGCGTTGACCTACATCGCGGATGTCGGTGGCGCGGCTGGCGAAGTACTGATCGCTGAGGTCCTGGAAGAGTCTAACGAGATCGCCGGTGGCCTGGCGGGTGGCGCGGGGGGCGTCTGAGCCGGAGTCGATGGCGGTGCGGACGGCATCGGTGAGTGTGCTGTCATGGAGGATTTCGCGGTGAACGAGAAATATCTCAGCGGTTGCGGTCTGCCCGATCTGAGACAGTCGGGCCAGTTCCTCATCGACGAGGAGGCGGGCTGCCAGAAAGCGTTCCCACTCTTCTTCGGGGTCGCCGGCAGCGTGCGGAGAAGCTCTGCCGGAATCGTCGGCGGGGACCGGGGCATATTTGTAAATGTTGCCGATGCCTACCCCTGGCGCTGCCGATAGGCCGTGAAAAAGCTGCTGCACAGGTTTCTCGCTGGTGTCTAGAAGAGGGAGCTAAGCGCCTCGATGGCTGCGACAGCGTCGGGTCCTGTGGCTGCCAGTTGCAGGTCGTGCCCCTGGCGGGCCTGAAGCTGCATCAGTTGGATAATGCTCTTGAGATCGATGGCGTGGGTGTTGCGGCTGAGGTTGGCAGCTGTGATCCGGGCCTGGAACTGACTGGCGAGACGGACCACGTCTCTGCCGGAGCGGAGATGGAGGCCGCGCGGGTCGCTGACTGTAACCACAATGCTTTTGGACGGCTGAGGGGGCGTCTCCGTTTGGGCGGGCCGGCCATCGGGCAGAGGGGAGCGGGCGTTGTTGCACAACCCACTCTCCTGGTGCTGTTGATTATCCTCAAGCCTTTCCTCTTGAGGTCCTGCCTGTGAAGGTCGATTCTCCATCTCAGGGTTCCAATACTGCGATCGTTCGATTTGCTCAGCCGGCGCCGGGAAGCTTCGGCGCTGAGAGTGCGGCCTCGGCGACGGCGTTCACTGCCTGCAGAGGCTCATCGAGGCTGGCATGAAGCGCTGCGACAATGGCGCCTTCCACCAGGGGCGCATTGCTCAAGAGACATTTCTGCCGCCGATGTTCGGGCAGCATTTCGAGAGCCAATTCGGCCGACATGACAGCGCTGCCTAAGTCCATCAACAGGAGTACTCCATCTTCACACCAGACCTCTTCAATGGCGGAAAGTACTTTGAACGCATCGGTGCCAAGAGTCTCACCGTCATCTGAGAGGCCTCCAGCCTGCCCTATTTCGACCTGACCTCCAGCCATCTGCACCGCCAATTCATGGACGCCCCGGGCAAGTGTGGCACTGTGGGAGACGATCACCAGACTGATCAGGATTAATTCTCCCGCGCGACAGAGACGGAACGGACGGTAACCACAGTTCTCATTCCGCCCAATTGAGCGTGCGTTCTACGGCTTTCTGCCAGCCGGTATAGCCCTGCGTTCGTTCGGTATCATCGAGCCGCGGCTGCCAGGCTCTGTCTTCCTGCCACTGTGTGCGTAATGTGTCCAGATCGGGCCAGAACCCGACTGCCAAGCCAGCGGCATAGGCGGCGCCGAGGCTGGTTGTTTCGGCGATGCGAGGCCGGATGACGGTCGTTCCCAGGATGTCGGCCTGCATCTGCATCAACATGTTGTTGACGGTTGCGCCACCGTCGACCTTGAGCTGTCGCAGCGGCACACCGCTGTCGGCGTTCATGGCATCCAGCACTTCGCGCGTCTGGTAGCAGATGGATTCGAGCGCGGCGCGCACGATGTGGGCGCGGTTGACGTAGCGGGTGAGACCGACGATGACGCCGCGGGCGTCGCTGCGCCAGTGGGGCGCGAACAGCCCGCTGAAGGCGGGTACCAGATAACAGCCGCCGGTGTCGTCGACGCTCTGGGCGATCTCTTCGGTTTCGGCTGCCGAACCGATCAACTGCAGCTCGTCGCGCAGCCATTGGACAGTTGCGCCGGCCATGGCGATTGAGCCTTCGAGGGCATAGATGGGTGCGGATTCGCCCATCTGGTAGCAGACGGTGGTCAGGAGGCCGTTGCGGCTATAGACGATTTCTTCACCGGTGTTCAGGATCATGAAACAGCCGGTCCCGTAGGTGTTCTTGGCTTCGCCCGGGCTGAAACAGGTCTGGCCGACGGTCGCGGCCTGCTGGTCGCCGAGGTTGCCGCAGATGGGAATTGTGGCGGCGAAGGGGCCATCGGCGGTGGTCGTGCCGTAGAAGGCAGGTGCGCTGCTGGGTTGGATCTCCGGCAACATCGAGGACGGAATCGCGAGAATATCCAAGAGTTCCGCGTCCCAGGAGAGGGTTTCCAGGTCCATCAGCATGGTGCGGCTGGCGTTAGTGGGATCGGTGACATGCACGCGGTCGCTGCCGGTGAGCTGCCAGATGAGCCAGCTGTCGACGGTGCCGCAGATCAGGTCGCCGGCTTCGGCTCGGGCTTGGGCGCCGTCAACTTTTTCCAGGATCCAGCGGAATTTGGGGCCGGAGAAGTAGGTTGCCAGAGGCAGGCCGGCCTTTTTTTGGACAGTGGGGGCGTGACCGGCTTCTTCGAGGCGGCGGCAGATGCGGTCGGTTCGTGTGTCCTGCCAAACGATGGCGTTACAGACGGGCAGACCGGTGCGGCGGTCCCAGACGACTGCGGTCTCGCGCTGGTTGGTGATGCCTACGGCTGCGATCTGTCCGGGCCGGACATCACATTTGGCGAGGGTGGCACGGATCACCGCCTGGGTGCGCTGCCAGATTTCGAGTGGATCGTGTTCTACCCAGCCGCTGCGAGGGAAGATCTGTTCGTGTTCCTGCTGTTCGAATCCGACGACGGCACCCGTTTGATCAAAGAGCATGAAGCGGGTGCTGGTCGTACCGGAATCGATTGCACCGATCAGTTGAGGCATCAGTCAGCACCAGTTGTCGTGAGGACCTCGGCGGCGGTCTCGAACAGGAAGTAGGCGCTGGTGGCGCCGGGATCCTGGTGACCGATGGAGTGGGGGCCAAGGTAACTGGCGCGTCCTTTTCTGGCCTCAATTTCGATGGTGTGTTTCATGCCCAGGTGAGCGGCCTGGCGGGCAGCGGCCAAAACGACGGCGGCGCTCTGGTGGGCTGCAACCGCTGCCTCCATGGCCTCGACGGCGGGCTGGATGGTATCGATCATGGTCTTGTCATCGGCCTGGGCCTTGCCGCGCTGCTGGAGTCCATCGAGGCCGTAGCGGAACATCTGGGTCAACTGTGGGAGGTCGATCGAGCTGCCGTTTGTGGGGCTGGTGGCGGCGCGCAGGAAGAAGGTCCCGTACAGGGGGCCGGCGGCTCCGCCGACGCCGCTGATGAGTGTCATGGCGACGGAGCGGAGGAAGGCGCTGATGTCTTCCGATTGCCCCTCCACCTGGAGGCGTTCCTGCAGTTTTCCCATGCCGCGGCGCATATTGACTCCGTGGTCGGCGTCACCGATGGCGGTGTCCAACTCGGTGAGATGGTCTTCGTTCTCGATGATACGAGCGGCGTAAGCCAGTAGCCATTTGCGCAGTTGCTTTGTTGTGATCTCCTGGGCCATTTTCACAGTCCGTAGTCGGCTGGCCGGTTGGTTACCAGTGCAGGACGGGTGTATGCACGGGGGCATCCCAAAGCTGCAGCAGCTCGTCGTCCAGTCTCATCAGGGTTATGGTATACCCGCCGCGGCCGAGACAGGTCAGATAGTTACCGATCAGCTGGCGTTCGACGCGAAGATTATGTGCGGCCAGCAGCTGGTGAATTGCCTCGGAGAAGAGGTACAACTCCAGAGGCGGCGTACCGCCCATCCCACTGATGAACAGAAGTATGCGATCACCGGAAGTAAAGGGCAGGTCATGGAGAACTGGATGCACGATCAGGTCGACGATTTCGGGCATCCCTTTGCTCACAGAACGCACTTCGCCGGGTTCGCCGTGAATGCCCACGCCCAGTTCGATCGAATCGTCTGCCAGATTATCGTTGGGCCCGTTGCGAGGGAGCGTGTTGATGTTTGTTCCTACGCCCATGCTGCGGGAGGAGGCGATTGCCCGCCGCGTTACTGCCTCAGCCTCTGTTAGCGAGTAACCGGATTCGGCGGCGGCGCCGGCGATTTTGCAGGCGAGGGTGGCTGCGCCGAGGCCGCGGCGATTGGAGACATTGGGGATCGACACGTCGTCATTGACGAGCACGTAGCGAGCGTCGATTCCCTCCTGCATGGCAATCTCGATGGTCAGCTCGGTGTTGAGCACGCCGCCGGCGTAGTTCTTTACAACGAAGAGGACTCCTCCGCAGCGGTTGACCGAGTGGACGGCAGCCAACAGTTGGACGGGGGAAGGGCTGGTAAAGATGGGACCTGGACAGGCGGCGTCGAGCATGCCCAGACCGACGTAGCCGGTGGGCAGAGGTTCGTGCCCGCTGCCGCTGCCTTTTACGACCGCGACTTTTCCGGAAGGGGCGGGGGCCAAACGCTCGACGAAGTCCGGGTCGAAGTGTACTTTGATTGTGTCCGGGTGGCTCAGCGCCATACCACGCAGGCTCTGCGTGATGGCGCTACCCGGTTTGGTCATTAAATCTTGCATCGTTCATTGTGGGCAATGCTCGGCAACAACAGGGCCATTGTAGCCTGAAGTGCGGCTTTTTTCAACGCGGCGGGCATTTCATGTCAGGGCAGTCGCATCTTATCGGGATAGAACTCCCCAGAGATAGTCAGCTTTCCAACCGGCACGGTAACGTTTGGCAGAGATTCCGGATTGGGCGCTTTTCTGTCTGCGTAAGAGGTTGAGAGGTGTTCGGCGCAAAATGGTCAAGTTGTGTTGCTCATGAAAGCCTTGAGTGCTGATGCGCGCATTTCATTCATCGTGGACCATATGTCCTGGAGGTGGGTCACAGGCTTTGTCGTGTGTGTGTTGGACGAGAGTTTACGAGCGTTTACGAGCGTTTACGTGATGCCTTAACTACAGAACATGGGAATTGTTCGATGGGCTGCAGTGAGGGATTCGCCAGTGCGCATAGGCGCGTGCGAGGTCAATCGAGAGATGTACAAGCGTTGTACGTCCGGTGATATGGTGGGACGCAGTTGGCGTCAGATGTCGGGTAACGTCGGGCCAAGTAGGCATAAGTCGGGTAAAGTAGGGTAAAGTAGGGCGAAATTTTTTTCTCCGGTTCTTGTTGTCGTTACGCTTTTGCATCAGTTTTTGCGTGTCCGGAGCGTGTTCCCGGTTCTGGCAAGTTCGCCACGATGCTCTTCCCCCACTCCAACAGACGACAGACTCATGCCGGTTAGCTGGCGATGGGGGCAGGTGGTCGGGTCAAGTCGGGTCAGGTCGTGAAAAGTCGGGTCGGAGCGGGCAGTTTTCCTTGTTATGGTCTTTTGCGTATTGCTTCAAGCACGAATCCTCGCTGTTTTCGTTGGGTACTGGGCAGTTCACAGTCTTGTACGAGCCCTGATTGGCCTTCAGATTCCCAGCTAGCGAGAGTCATGGCTTCATGACAGTACGCTCTCAGCAGTACCCATTCGCAATTTGTCATAGGGTTATTATATCACTGTTTTTGATGCGATTGCGCTGCATTTCACGTGCAGCCCAAAATGGGAGCGAGTACGAGGGCACCCACAAGGGGTGCCCCTACGGGTTTATGCATGCAGTCCAAAATGGGAGCGAGTACGAGGGCACCCACAAGGGGTGCCCCTACGGGTTTATGCATGCAGTCCAAATTGGGTGCGAGTACGAGGGCACCCGCAAGGGGTGCCCCTACGGGTTTATGCATGCAGTCCAAATTGGGTGCGAGGGCGAGGGCACCCACAAGGGGTGCCCCTAGCGGTGCTGGTGGAGGGACAAGAGACGGGCTGGGCGGTCTGTCAGTCCCGGTGACCCCAAGACCAGGTCTGCACGGGGCAGTTCGCGGTTTATTGCAGGGGCGGAATTGGTTACCGGCCATTTTGATCAGCTGAAAAGTCCTCGTCGACGCCGAGTTCACCGGCCAGTTCTTCAAGCCTGTGCCAGGTCCTCTCTTCAACGTAGATGCCATCCTCGCGGCCCCTTTGGGTCCGCAAGAATTCGAGTTCGCCGGGGTAGTAGACGCGTTCGACGCCCTCGGCAGGCGGTGTTGCCGTCAGGTATTGGGCGAACTCGGTTACTTCCTGCTTGAAATCTTCCAAAGGGCGGAAGGCGTCGACCTGGAAGACGGCCATGAAGCAGCCGTCGTTGTGGCGGCCGGTCGGTTCGATCCCGAAACCCAGGCCGGTCAGCAGTCCGGAGAGAATTTCGACCATGGCGGACAGGCCGTATCCTTTGTGGCCTTCCGAACCGCCGAGGGGCAGCATGGCGCCGCCGTTGCGGGCGGCGGCAGGGTCTGTGGAGGCGCGGCCTTCACTGTCGATCACCCAGCCGGTGGGTATTGACTGGTTGCGCTGGATGGCAACGCCCAGTTTGCCGCCGGCGACGGCAGAGGTTGCGATGTCGATGCAGAAGGGGCCGTCGAGGTTGGAAGGGACGGCTATACAGATCGGGTTGGTACCGAGGCGAGGTTCGCGTCCGCCGAAGGGGGCAACGCTCTTGGGGCCGCGGCCGGAGTCGGCGGTCATGAGCCCGATCATGCCGGCTTCGGCGGCCATGAGGGGATAGTCGGTCAGGCGTCCGACGTGGCCCTGGCGCACGACGGTGGCGGCGGCGACGTTTTCGCGGCGGGCTTTGTCGATTGTCAGCTGCATGGCGCGTTCGGAAACGGTGAATCCAAAACCCCAGTTTCCGTCCACGACGGTTGTGGCGGGGCTCTCCTGCGTGATAGTGAAGGGGGCTCCGGGCTGAAAGTGGCCCTTCTGGATTGAGGCGATGTAGCCGGAGACATGGATGACACCGTGCGAGTCGTGGCCGGCCAGATTGGCGGCAATCAGGTGGCGCGAGATGGTGGCGGCTTCTGCGGAGGAGGCGCCGGCGGCATGCATGAGCCGTCGTGCGATCCGTTCGAGTCGA
>DAOUHY010000181.1:0-24016 GCA_034428435.1 Caldilineaceae bacterium
CTTTCTCGTCAATCTCATCGCCGGTCTGATTGCTTACACTTGGCAACCAAAAAAGCCGTCCCTACATCTCTCCGTCAATGACTTGGCACTCTTGCCAACCACCATCTAACTCCGAACTCAGGTTAGTTACCTTTTTCCTAGAATTCTGCGCTGGGTTTCGAACGCGTATCCTCGCTGTCTTTGTTGTGTGCTGGGCCGACAGGCTTTGGGCAGCCAACGGTCTTGCCTGGGCCCTCTTTCACAGTCTGATTCCCTGCAGAGGGAGTCATGGCTTGACGATGACAGTACGCTTTCGGTATTGCCTTTTCTCATTCGGCCACGGCTTTATTATATCACTGTTTTCGATGCTATTGCCTTGATTTTTGGGAAATCAGGAGATTGAAATGTCGTCGGTCATAAGCTGTGGTATGAAATCTGGCGTTGAGAATGGGATTCTTTGAAGTTTGTCCGACCTGGAATTTGCGGGCCCATGATGTAATCAATCTATCAGGGACAAAACGATTCAGGAGGCGTCCTTGAGGGTGGGGCAATCACGAGGGCACCCACAAGGGGTGCCCCTACGGGGGGTGCCCGGGTTGGGAGGATATGTCAGCGGGCCCCAGCTGGTAGAATTGCCTAGCTGCATAGGCAGGAACGCGAGCGGACTTTGACCTCTGCTTTGGTTGGGTGCAGTCGAGCGCCTGAGAATATGCGTTGCGCTCTGCGGCAAGGCTGTTTCACTGCGGTGGAGTTCGGCTATAGAATAGTGGTCTGAGATTGACAGCGTGCGAAATATGAAGGCCGGTAGCGAACTTTTTCCAGCTTTCGGGCCGGTCGGATTTCTTGAGGGGGAAGCAATAGCATGTTTACCGTAATCGGAACCTGCACCGTTGATCTTTTTGTCTCCAATCTGGCGGCGATGCCACGCAGCGAGGGGGATGAGTTCACGGTTGACAGTCTTGCGTTTCACGACGAGCCATTGAGGACTTCTCTGGGAGGAAACGGGGCCAATTCGGCCCATGCCCTGGCGCGTCTGGGGGCAGAGGTGAAATTGGTTGGGGGCTTGGGCGAGGACCATCTGGGCAATTGGATGGCATCGCAACTGGAAGACGCGGGCGTCGGGATGGGGAGCGTCAGGAGATATCCCGGGATGGGTACTGCGACAACGCTCATTCTCAGCGACAGGGAGCAGAATCGTCTGGCCTTTTACCACGAAGGCGCCAACAGGGCCGTTGACGGCAGTTCAATCGGCAGTTCTCTCGTTCGCGGTTCGGACACGCTGTTGCTTACGAGCTACTCGATAATGCCAGGTCTGCGTCCTTACAGCGCCGTCGAACTGTTTCGGGAGACTCGACAGAGCGGCACGCGCACTGCGGTAGACATCGGTCCGGCCATCGGCGAACCGGCCCACATGGAGGAGTTGCGTCCGCTGCTGGCCCTGACAGACTATTTCATCTGCAATGAGCACGAGTTAGCGGTCTGTACTGGAGGAGTTGAGTTGGCTGCGGGGATGGCGGCGATTGTGGCAGGCGGCGCAGGCTGTGTGGTGATCAAGAGGGGCGCTGCCGGCGCGGTCGTACTGCAGGGGGAGGACGGGGAGGCCAGTTCTGGGGGCTCTGCGAACGGGCCGATAGTCGTGCCCGGATTCTCCGTGGAAGTTCAGACTACGGTTGGTGCGGGGGATTCCTTTAATGCCGGATTCCTGCTGGCGGTCAAGGAGGGGTGCACTGCTGAGCAGGCGGCGCGCTTCGCGAACGCGGTGGCAGCCACAGTCGTTTCTACGCCTGACCGACCTTTGGATGCACTTTCGCGAGAGGCTGTTAGTCGACTGATTGATCCTTCATAACGCCGGCAGCTGACTTTTCGACGGTGCAGCGTTCCCCGGCCCGCAGTACTCGGGCAGGTTGATCCAACGCCGCGACCGCTTTTGTGAAGGTTGCTGGCGAGGCAGTGTTGAAGGTGAACATCTCGTAGTGGCAGGGGATCGCCAGTTTTGCATTGATGGCGCACGCAAGGGTGGCGGCTTCGATTCCGTTGAGATTGCCGGCGACTTTACGCTCCGGCCTGCTGCCGTTGATGGGCAGGATGGCAACATCTACGTTGAAAGGCGTTAGCCGCTCCACCAGCCCACTGTAATGGACGGTGTCCCCGCTGTGATAGACGGTCCAGGGGCCAAAACGCACCACATATCCAAGGAATCTGCACCGCCCCTTTTCGTCCCTCTCCAACTCTTCGTGTGCGGCGGCGATACCGTGAAAGCGGAATGCGCCCACCTCCCTGTAGTCTCGGTCGTCCAGGCCCACAGGCCAGGCCGGGTCGCAGTCCAACCGATCGGCTACGAAAGCCCGGTTGGCCTCCGGAATTACGAACTGAAGGTCGGAGTTTGCCGCCATCAGGGGGCCGAGCGTCTCGCCGTCCAGGTGATCGGTGTGATTGTGGCTGGATGTTACAACGTCAACGAAGTTGAGCTTGCCGGGCGCGACGACCCGTTCGGTCATGCGGATGTGGGGTTTGTCGGTGGCGGCGTATTTCTTTGTGAGGGAATCGGAGAGGTAGGGATCGAAGAGAAGGAATCTGTTCTGCCATCTGAGCAGAAAGCCGCTTTGACCGAGCCACCAGAGGTGCAGGACGCGTTCGTTTCCGGCTGCATTCTGCACATCGTGGAGGAAGGCATCATCCTGGAGGAAGGGTTTGATCAGGGACATCGGAAGGGACTAAGCTCTTGAAAATACTAAGGCATGTTCATGGCGCGGTCTGCCTGGGCGGAATGTACCGTCAGTATTTCTGTAGCGGGCCTTTGATGGTCATAGCGGTGAACGTTGGGGATATTTGGGAGTTGCCTTGCCTGCACTGGCACATATTCGGAACGAGCCACCAGGCGGGGGAGGCGCTGGTCGCAGCGGGTCGTCAAGGTCGAATTGCCCACACACTCTCTGCGGCGGGGGGTTTTAGGAGAGGGGGCGTTGAGGGGGCGGAGCCCCCGCACAAGGGAGGGCCGAATAGGCCCGACCGCCCAACTGCAGTAGTCAGTAGTCAGTATTCAGTGGTTAGTGGTCAGCAAAAGAAACGAATGATAGGCGATAGGGTTGAAGTTGAGATAGGAGAAGAAACACGTTTGGCCTGGCTGAATCATGAATGGCGTCTGGCAGGGAGATAGGCATTATGCATTCTCGATGATTTCCTGGCTGAGTTCGCCGGTCTCCTCGTTCTTCATGATGACCTTGATCTGGCCGCCCGGCATCCGTTCCTGTTTCAGGATTGTGAGACCGGCGGCGGCGGCGAGGGCTTCGGCGGGGTCAGGTTCGACTGCAGCGGCGGCCTGCTGACCGCGGCTGTCGCGGATGCGGGGGACGTTATCGCGGCCTCGCCAGACTTCGAGCTGCACCGGCTCCCACTGGCGAGAGGAGGCGGAACGGTAGCAGGCGTCGATGACGGCGTTGACGACGTAGCCGTCGTAGAAGGTCTCTCTGGGTTCAGTGCCCTGGTCGAGGGAGTTGAACATGTCGTCAAACATGTCGCTGTAGCCGAGTTCGACGACCTCGTCGCCGACTGGGAAGAGCCAGCCGCTCTCGGACTCGGCCTTTTCGGCGACATAGCCGGCGCCGGCGCCGCTGGTATACATTTCATAGCCGGTGCGCAGGAAGTGATTGAGCCAGATGGTGCCCTCGGTGCCGGCGACTTCGTCGCGCAGGTCCATGCCGCCGCGGAAGGACCAGCTGACTTCGAACTGGCCGATGGCGCCGTTTTCGAAGCGGATGAGGGCGATACCGTTGTCTTCGGCGTCGATGGGGTGGACGAGGGTGTCGGCCCAGCACATGACTTCGACGGGGCGGATGTCTTTGCCGATGAAGCTGCGGACGATTTCGATGCAGTGGCAGCCGAGGTCAACGATTGCGCCGCCGCCGGCCTGTTCGAGGTCCCAGAACCAGTCGCTGTGGGGGCCTGGATGCGTTTCGCGGGAGCAGGCCCAGGTTACATGACCGAGGGCACCTTCCTCGACGGAGGCGATGGCCTTCAGGGTTTTGGGCGTGTAGCAGAGGTCTTCGAGGTAGCCGCCGAAGACGCCGGTTTCTTCGACTTTGTCCATCATGCGCTTGGCTTCGGCTGCGGTGCGTCCGAGGGGCTTGGTGCAAAGAATCGCCTTGCCGGCGGCGGCGGCCAGGTCTACGCACTCTTCGTGGATGTGGTTGGGCAGGCCGATGACGACGGTGTCGATATCGTCTGAGGTACAGGCTTCGGTCAGATCGGTTGTCCAGGCGGGGATGTCCCATTCGGCCGCGAAAGCTTTTGCTCTTTCTTCCGTTCGGGAGTAGACGAGCTGCACACGGTCTCTGCCCCTGCCGCCATTGAGAGCCATTGTGTAGAACATGCCGATCAGGCCGGTGCCAAGCATTGAGATTCTATGTTCCTGCACGTTATTCGCTCCTTCTGAGTTGAATATAAGGAATTCTGTTTTGGGACTATGATAGTCAGTCCGCAACTCCGCGTCAATCCTGTGCAAAGATGGGGCGGCGAGCTTCTTTGAGGCGGTCTCGGGATTTCAATGGCCCTTGGTAACTTCGAGGGCGGCCTGGGCCGCGGCGGGGATGCGCGGGCCGAAGGCAGCGAAGCGTTGATCCTGAGTTTGGCCGCGCACGTAGCGGACATAGATCTGGGCGATAATGACCGTCACCCGGTACAGACTGAGCGCATGGTAGAAGTGAATGTCGGACAAGTCGCGGCCGCTGTGTTCGGCGTAGTGGTCGATGAGCTGCTCGCGGCGCAGGAAGCGGTCGTCGAGGGGCATCATTGCCATCGTTCTGAAGTGGGGGGGATCGTCGGGCAGGCACCACCAAGCCAGTAATGCGCCCACGTCCGAGAGGGGATCACCGAGCGTGCACATATCCCAGTCAAAGACGGCAACGATGCGGCCCGGGTCATCGGGGGCAAGCATCACGTTATCCAGCTTGTAGTCGTTGTGGACGAGCGATGGCGCGCTTTCCGGGGGCTGATTGCGGCTCAACCAATCATAGACTGCATCCATGGCTGGCAGATCCTCCAGTTTGGCAGCCTGCCAGCGCCGCCACCAACCCTCGATCTGTCTCCTGATGAATCCAGACGGTCGCCCCAGATCGCCCAGACCGATCGATTCGTAGTCGACGGCGTGGAGGTCGGAGAGCGCCTCGACGAGGGCTATGCTCATGCGGGCGGGGGCGTCGCTCCAGGCGTCATAGACAGGGGGAAGGGACTCCCGGACGACGATGCCTTTGCGTCGCTCCATCACGAAGAAGGGTGCGCCGACGATTGACTCGTCATCGGAGAAGAGATAGGCCCTTGGTGCTGAGGGGTACAGTTTCCAGAGCCGTAGAAGCACTTTGGACTCTCTGGCCATGTCATGGGCGGAGGGGGCCACCGGGCCCAGGGGAGGGCGACGTAAGACGTACTCGTGGGTGCCGTAGTCGAGCAGATAGGTGAGGTTGGCCGCGCCGCCGCCAAATTGGCGCACAGTTAAGGGGTATTCAGTACCGGGCAGCTTGCCGCGCAGGAATGCCTCGACGGCTTGCTCGTCAAAACGCTCATCGGCGCGAACGTTGATTGTATCTGAAGGGTGCCGGGAAGTCATTGAAGTAGAACAGGATGGCGGTATAGTTTGCACTGCGCGGGACACGGAATCAACCGCTGTATTTCGGGCGATTATATCGCAGTTTAGCAATTCTGTCCCTTCAGTGGGGAACCGCTGCCGGATACGGTCAGACGAGGAGATTGCTGCGCACGTGGGCTTTGACATCTCCCGGTAAATCAAGTACCGTTTAGGCGCGGATTGGAACCGCCACGGAAGTCCGCGGTCGGCAAGCCAAGATAGAAGAAGCGGAGCCCTTCTACCCGGTGCGGCGTGCCGAAGGCTGAGAGCTGGCCATCGACTCAGTGGAATAGAATCGCGATTTGAGCCATATGTCCCCCTATCATGGCTGACGACGCAGCGCGAATGCAGTACCACCGGCTTCTGGGCTCGGGCATGCGACTGAGCCTGGCGGCGGTCCAGGTGAATGTTACGACGGAGTCGAGCATTCTGAGCGAGTCGCCCAGAGTGGACATTCTGCTCTTGCGGCGGGAGGGCACGGCCTGGACGGAAGCGCAGCGGGCGCGACTGCCGGACGGTATACGCGACAGTACGGCTGCTCATATCCTCATTGAATTCAAGTACACTGAATCGGTAACCGAGGATGGGATACTTCAGGCAGCCGCCTACGACCTCTTCTACCGCCAGGTGCAGAGCCTTTCGAGGGAGCAGACCTTGCCGGTTGTGCTGAGCGCGAAGACTCCTCAGAGGAGCCGGCTGGCCCATTGGGGATACGAAGAGTCGCAGCGAGGCGTGTTTCTTACCGAACTTCCTTTTGTGGGACGCGTAATGCTTCTGGCGCTGAACCGGCTGCCGGCACATTCAAATAACGCCATAGTCAAACTCTTCGCCAGTCTCAAAAGGGAAAGGGATGCAGGCTTCGCTTCGCTGGATAGAGAAGTGTTTGCGGATTCGACAGACTTGCATGCTTATGTTCTTGGGCTGAGGCAGACCTTCAGTGCAAAAGGAGAGTCAAATATGGCGGAGGTGATTACTCCGGAAAAGGTGTTGGCGTACGGCAGGCGAATACGTGAGCTTGTTTTCGAGACGGGAACACCTGAGGAAAGACTTGCGGGCCTTCGCCCAGACGAAATCCTATCGGTCCTTACGCCGGAGGAAATCCTGGCGGGCCTCAATCGCGAGAAGCGTCAAGCACTGCTACGGCGGCTGCAGGATGAGATGGGGAGCGACGCCGATAGTGTAGACGACACCAGTCAGAATATATAGGAGATTCTCCCTCCCAGGAGTGCTTTTGGGCGGGACCAGGCACCAGGCACGACGCTTGTGCGAATCCATTTTCCAGGACAGGCCCAGTATTGCGGAGACTGTTTGACATGAAAATCACAGAGATTAAGGCTGTTCGCGTCAACTTCCCTGCACCAGAAAAGAGGACGGAGCCCCGACGGAAGGGCTGGGCGGAGACGGCCGAGGTCGCCAATCCGATGTCCTGGTATCCGAAGGTCAAGCGGCATCGCAGCCTGTGGACTCCCAAACACTGGGGGCCGGTGTGGTGCAAGGTTACCCTGGAGGACGGGACGTGGGGGCTGGGTCTGACGGACAATGGGCGGGTGGCCGCGGCCATTATTGACGATCATATGGCGCCGAATCTCATCGGCGAGGACGGTCTGGCAACGCAGAGGTTGTCAGACATGATGTTCCGCATGACAAGGCCATACGGTGCTGTGGGACTGGCTGCTTATGCTGTCAGCGCCGTGGATTTGGCTTTATGGGATGCAAAAGGAAAGCTGCTGGGCCGGCCGGTCTACAGCCTTATCGGCGGCCCGCAGAAGGAGAAGCAGTTCTGTTATTCGACCGGGAACGATCTGGACTGGTACAAGGAACTCGGTTTCCGGGCCTTTAAGCTGGCATGCCCCTATGGCCCCGCGGACGGACTGGACGGCCTGCGCAAGAACGAGCAGATGGTGGCAGAAGCCAGGGAACTGGTCGGGGACGAAGCCGAGCTGATGCTGGACTGCTGGATGGCTTTCGACATTGAGTACACGGTGAGATTGGCGGAAACGCTGCGCCCTTACCGGCTGAAGTGGATGGAGGAGTGTCTGCTCTCGGAGGACCTGGACGGCCATGTCGAGGTGCGGGAGCGCATTCCCTGGCAGACGCTTAGCACGGGGGAACACTGGTATACGCACATGCCATTTCAATGGGCGCTACGGCACAATGTCGTCGACATTCTGCAACCGGACATCAATTGGGTAGGCGGCCTGAGCACATGTCTGAAGATCGCAAATGCCGCGGACGCCGCCGGCAAGAAGGTGATCCTGCACGGAGGCGGGAGGAATCCCTTCGGCCAGCATTTTACGCATGCGATTGCCTGCGTCCCGTGGCTGGAATACTTCATCGGGTCCGCGCCGGGCGTACCATTGGAGGAGTCGGCGGGCATTCCCGGGCAGGCTGTGGCAGAGGACGGCTGGCTGGTCCCCACCGACGCGCCGGGCTTTGGGCTTGAAATACAGGAAGATTGGATTGAACCCTATTTTTGAGAAAGAAGTGAATCGAAACGGAACTCATAGCGTTGCTCGCCATATCTAATCACTAAGGAGCATCAACATGCTGACCCGACAACAGATTGATTTTTATCACGAGAACGGCTACTTGGGCGTGGAAGGCGTCCTTTCGGCTGAGGAGGTAGCGGACTTGCGGCGGGTGACCGATGAGTTCGTTCAGCTCAGCGCCAGCGTCACTGATCATACGGAAGTCTTTGACCTGGAACCGGGACACACGCCGGAGTCGCCCAAGTTGCGCAGACTCAAGGACCCGGTCATGCAGCACAAGGTGTACGAAGAATGCCTGAGGCACCCTGGGATCCTCGACATTGCCGAGCAGCTTGTCGGGCCGGGTGTGCGGACGAACGGCAACAAGCTGAACATGAAGTCACCGGAATACGGCAGTCCCGTCGAGTGGCATCAGGATTGGGCTTTCTATCCGCATACCAACGATGATTTGCTGGCAGTCGGCGTCAGTATGGACGACATGATGTACGAGAACGGCTGTCTGCTTGTCATTCCCGGTTCACACAAGGGCCCGATTTACACGCATCATCAGGACGGACACTTTGCCGGTGCGGTGACGGTTGAGGTGCCGGACGCGGACAAGGCAGTGCCGATAGAATTGGAGGCCGGCGGCATCTCGATCCACCATGTGCGGACGCTGCATGCTTCGGCAAAGAACGTCTCTACGCGTCCGCGGAGACTGTTGCTTTACCAGTACTGTGCCGTGGACTCCTGGCATCTAATGGGTTACTCCAATTGGGAGGCCTATGCGGATTCGGTTCTGCGCGGCGAACCGTGCAACCGTCCACGGCTGGCGGATGTGCCGGTATTGATGCCTCTGCCAGAGGCTTTGCGCGGGGGCTCGATTTACGAGACGCAGACGATTCTCGAGAAGCCGGTTTTCGCGGGCGCGATGAAGTAAGACAATGATAATCGACAGTCATTGCCACGCCTGGGAACGCTGGCCGTACGAGCCGCCGGTGCCGGACTTTCACGGTAAGGGCCGCTTCGAGCAGCTACTGAACGAAATGGACTTGAACGGCGTGGACCAGGCATTTCTGGTCTGTGCCGGGATCGAGCACAATCCGCACAACAATGAATATATCGCCCGGATGAGCAGCTTATATTCCGGGCGAATTCGTCAAGTGGCGGACGTAGATTGCAGCTGGTCGGAAACATACCACACGCCGGGGGCGGCTGACCGGCTACGGCAGGCTGCTGAGAGGTGGTCGCTGCAGGCTTTCACACATTACATGAAGCCGGACGACGACGGCAGCTGGCTGTACGGTGAGGAGGGGCTGGCGTTTTTCGGGGCGGCGGTTGAGATGGGTCTGATCGCCAGCATCGCCTGTTCACCGCATCACCACGCCGCGCTTCACCGGGTATCCGAGCGCTTTCCGCAACTGCCGATTCTCATTCACCACATGGGACATCCCATAGTCGGTGAGAAGGAGAGGCTGGCACAGGTACTGGCGTCGGCGCGTTTCGAAAATATCGGCGTCAAGGTTTCAGGATTTTACTACTCGACGAAGCAGGGGTTCTGGGACTTCCCTTACGCGGATTCGATTCGGGAAATCGTAAGACCCTTGTACGACACGTTTGGGCCCGGGCGGCTGTATTGGGGTTCCGACTATCCCGTCTGCTTGCGCAACATGACGTACCCACAGGCGATTGAGTGCTTCCGAAGCCATTGCAGCTTCATAGGGGAGGCGGACCAAGCGCTGATCATGGGTGAAAATCTGCGCCGCCTGCTCGACTCAGACGGTGACGGGTAGGGGGCGGACAGAGGAGGTCCACTCCAACTGTTGTTCGACTACCAGCTCCTGCTCCTGCGCATTCAGACGGGACTGAACGAGATTGAGATGGCGGTAGATGCCGTCGATGCCCATCAGTTCGTCATGGTTGCCCTGTTCGGCGATGCCCTCGTCCTGCAGCACGACGATTTGGTCGGCGTTACGGATTGTGGAAAGGCGGTGGGCGATCATCAAGGTCGTTCGCCCAGCCATCAGGCGTTCGAGCGCCTGCTGAATCAGCTGCTCCGTTTCCGTGTCCACTGAAGAGGTCGCCTCGTCGAGGATCAGTATAGGGGCGTCCTTGAGAATGGCGCGGGCGATGGCAAGGCGTTGTTTCTGGCCGCCGGAGAGTTTCACGCCCCTTTCGCCGATCAAGGTATCGTAACCATCCGGCAGTTTGTCGATAAACTCGACCGCGTTGGCGACGCGTGCCGCCTCCTCCATCTCTTCGTCAGTTGCGCCCGGCCTGCCAAAGAGGATATTGTCACGTACTGAGCCGTGGAACAGGAAGACGTCCTGCAGGACGATGCTGATCTGCCTGCGCAGACTCTCCATGGTGAGGTCGCGGATGTCATGCCCGTCCAGCGAAATCAGGCCTTCGTTCACGTCGTAGAAGCGGGGAACGAGGCTTGCCAGTGTACTCTTGCCCACGCCGGTCGGTCCGACCAGAGCGGCCACGGACCCGGCGGGTATCTCCAGATCAATGTTGCGTAGAATGGGTCGGTCGGTCAGGTAGGAGAAGCTGACGTTCTCAAAGAGAATGTTTCCCTGCGCCCGCCCTGGGTATTCCAAAGCGTCAGGCCGGTCAACAATGTCCGGCTCCTCATGGAGCAGTTCGCTTACACGCTCCGCTCCGGCCAGTGCCTCCTGGATTGCCTCCCAAGCATGGCTCAGATGGCGCACGGGCTGGTAGAACAGCTCCAGGTAGAGAAAGAAGGCGACGAGGTCCTCAATCGGCAGTTCGCCGCCGAGGGCCAGTCTGCCGCCGAAATAGATAACGACAACGACGCCGAGGGCCGATGCGAAGTGAACGAACGGTTCAAAGGTGGCCAGCAACCTGAGCGCGTGCAGGAGGGAGCGTTTGTAGTTATCGATGCGGACACCGATTCGCTCTGACTCCATCCTTTCACGGGTGAAGGTCTTAATCTCGCGAATGCCGGAAAGGTTGTCCTGCAGGATTGCGTTGAGTTCACCCAATTCGGCCTGGCGCTCGCGAAATGCCGGGCGCACGTACTTAGCAAAGCCTCGCATTGCCAGGACGATCAGCGGTATGGGAACCAGTGTCAGCAGCGTCAGCTGCGCGTTCATGATGAGCAGCATGGTACTGACGCCAACCAGGGTGAGCACGTTTACGAGCACGTCGGGGACGGCGTGGGCGATCAGCTTTTCCAGCAGATCAGAGTCGTTGACCACGCGTGACATCAACTGGCCGGTCTGTTTGTCTTCGTAATAGTGCAAAGACAGCCGTTGCAGATGCCGGTAGATTGCGACACGAACATCGGCCACCACACCCCAACCGGCCACATGGGCCATGTAACTGCGCAGGAACTCCAACCCGGCTCTGGCAGCGTAGATGGCCAGGGCAAAGAGGGCGAGTCGACTTATCAGGCTGTAGGAGAGTGAATCCGAGTTCCCGGCACGGACGGTTGCGATCAGTTCACGGATGAACCAGGGAGCAAACAGTTGGACGCCCACCAGAAGGACCATGCTGACGACCGTTGCCAGCAACGGGGTCCGGTAGGGAAGGGTGAATCTGAAGAGTGTCTTGGCAAATTCCATCGGCGATTTGGATTAGAGTGGCACTGAGGCGTTGCGCCCCTATCACTATGGCGACGCCATGTTTGAGAGTCAGTTCGTTTGCGAGGAAGCCATGCTCACTGGAAGTTCGTGAAGCTTTTACCGTTGTCTGGCCACCCCTTTTGGCGGCGGAACCAGAGGCTTGGGGCCGGTCGCTAACGTAGCGTTCTGGACATCAGAAACGAGTTTACTGCTGGGTGCGCAATTCAACAAAGGTGGTTTCGCCGTCACGTACTGTGATCTCCTGTCTGACTTCCTCACCATTAACGGAGCCGGTCAAGAGATAGGTGCCGACGGGAATATGGCTCAGGGCGCCGTTCTCGCCCCAAGATGGGTCCGGTCCGATGCTTTCCAGTTCCGGATAGGTTTCGACAACGCGATACCAGCTTACTCCGGTCTCCTCATACCGATAAAGGGAGAGTTGGACGCCAGGCCAGGTGCGGCCGGTGGCGGATAGCAGCCGGACTACAAGGGTACCGGTATAGGCAGCGGGACGCATCCACAGAGCGGGATTGACTGTGTGCAGGTAACTGTTCTGCCCGATGCGGACTTCCATGTGCAGGTGGGGTCCGATAGCGATGCCGGTCATGCCTACGCCGCCCAGATAATCGCCAGTGCCCACCCATTGACCTTCCTGGACCTCCACGCTGACTAGATGGCCGTAGAGGACAAAGACGTCCTGTTCCCCGCGAGAGGTATTCAGCTTTCGATCGAGCCGAATGACAACCGAATTTCCATAGAAGTCATTGTAGGGCCCGAGAAGCGCAGGATTGTCCGGTCCGGCATGGACCACCTCCCCGGAGGCGGTGGCGAGTACAGGCGTGCCGACCGGGTTGCCAATGTCGACGCCGTGATGGATTCTGTAGCGGCCGCCGCCGGTGCTGCCGAATTGGTAGCCAGGGCTGTACAGCTGATTGAATCCACCTGGAAACGGGGGCTCAAGCCAAAAGTGTTCGCTGCTGATAGGGCTAGGCGGATCGAAAGTCGGCCAGAGGCTGCCAGGACCGCTTGGTGTACGCGGGCCCAGGCCGGTATCGGCGCCTACTTCGACTTGAGTCGACAGTGAAGTGCGGGCCTTGTCAATCTCTTCGCGCAGGAGATTCAGTCCGCCCATAGGGGGTCGCGAAGCAAATCGCATCGCCGCGTCCTCCGACGGGACAGGCGTACTCAAGGCGATTGGGTAAAGGAGGCTGAGCCCGGTCATGGGCGGTCTTGAAACGAACTCGTCGCGAATCGTGGGGTTGAGTTCGTCTCTGTAGGGTTCGAGGAGCAGAACGCCTTCTGCCTCAAGCTGGGTCAAGGCCTCGGGATCGTAGCGGTAGATGGGATCGATGTTGGCAGGGCCAGCCACTGATTCTGAGGTGTTAGCAGTTGGCGACCGCTGGGTAGAAACTTCGGTTGCGGCGTCGTCACTGCCGGTATCCTCATTTTGCGCGATCGCGGGCGCAAGTGGTGCAAGTTCTACGGTAGGCCGATCGGAGGCCTGAGAAAGGGATGCCGGAATCTGTTGGGCGACACGTGTCGAACCGGCCGCTGAAACGGATTGCATGTCTCGTATCTGCGTTCTCGCGGCGGGGAGCGCGATGGCAGAGGTAGGAGCGGGCACGGGGACGGGAACGGGCCTGAGCCCCTGTGAAGCAACAGGCGCGACGAGGCGACGGGGCAGATAGAGGCAGCCGACGAGAACGACGGTCAGGGCGATTGCAAATTGGGAGCGGAGTGGTGAGCGCCGACGCCGCAAGCGCCCCAGCCAGGTGCCGGTTTCCGGCGCCTCGGCTGTCTGCGGGGCCTGTGGTTGTGCTACAATTGAGGTGCGAAGTCGCCGCAGGAACTGCTTCCACCGGTTCGGCCTGGGGCGATGGAAACTGCTCTCCACCATTGAATCGGCCAGCCGCCGGAAGTAGGCCAGCCCCAGAGCGGTTAAGAGGAAATCATGGCCCAGAGTGACGTTCTGGAGCAACGAGCGGATGACGAGTCCGATAAAGCCTGTATTCAAGAGGGGGCTCCTCGCACCATCCACTTCGACGTATTCACTCTATTTCCGCGGATGTTTTCGGGGGCGCTTTCAGAGAGCATACTGGCCCGAGCACAGAATAAAGGCATTCTTCAAGTAACGCTCCACAATATACGAGACTACGCTACAGATCGACATCACACGTGTGACGGCTATCCCTACGGCGGGGGCGGCGGTATGGTGATGCGTCCTGAGCCCGTGGTCCGTGCGGTCGAGTCGGTTTTGAGCCGTCCCTCCGGCTGGCAATTGAAGGAAGAAGCGGCCCACGTCGATTTGCCGCCCTGGAATCCGGACGAACCGCCAAGTCTACGACAGCCCACACCGATTATCCTATTGACACCCCAGGGTCGCCGATTCAATCAGGACGTTGCCGAACAACTCGGCAGACATGGTCGTCTGGCGCTTGTGTGTGGACGCTATGAAGGCGTCGACGAACGGATTCGTACCCAATTGATTTCAGATGAACTCAGTATTGGCGACTTTGTGCTCAGCGGAGGTGAAATCGCTGCACTGGCGGTCATTGATGCTGTAACGAGAACGCTGCCGGGCGTTCTGGGTCATGAGTCAGGCGCTAAGTATGACAGCTTTTCGGACGGCCTGTCCGGCCTTCTTGAAGGGCCCCAGTATACGCGGCCGACTGAATTCCGGGGAGAGGTCGTGCCGGAGGTCCTGGCCAGCGGACATCACGCCAAGGTCGAACGGTGGCGGCGTGAACAGTCACTCTTGCGCACGCTCAACAGGCGACCGGAACTGTTAGGGCGAGCGACTGAATCCGGGCGGTTGACGCCAGAGGACCTCCGATTTCTGTCCAGTCAGGGTTGGCAGTTGCCAACTGATGCTGAAGACCTTCTCCCCACTTGACCGGACAAGAGAGGCCGCAGTTTTTCCCTTTCGTATTCCTACGCAGCAAGACGGAACAGGCGCCCTTGGCCTGCCATGCCCTCAGCCTCCATCCACTGGAGAAGAGTCCGTGAGCAGTGGCATTTTACCACTGCGGATCGGCCGGATCCAAATATAATTTATACGCATCTTGACGACAGAATGACTACGAACGCAACTCAAGCGGTACGGAACGCGGGCGAAGTAGCGATTGAGTCGCGGCGGGCTTGTTTTGGGTGCGACCCAGTCTATGGGTGGTGATGGTTGGGTGGTGATGGTTGGGCGGGGAACGGATGCCAGCGGTGGCTGGAAATGTTTGCCGTCTTTGGGCGAGACGCAGTGCAGGCGCAGGCCTGGCCGTACGGTGGATTCCGTCAGTTGGAGAGGGTGCGAGGGCAGGCACAAGGCCGGCGTCTGCGGGGATCGGATGAGACTGGCGGGACGCGGTCGGGCTGGGCACCTTCGATTCGGCACCTGTTATGAATATCGACACCCGGTCGACGACGGATGTTGTAGGAGAGGGGGCGTTGCGGGGGCGGAGCCCCCGCACAAGGGAGGGCCGAATAGGCCCGACCGCCCAGAAAAGAAGTGGTCGGTGGTCAGAGAAGGGGCTAACTCTGACACGGATTTAATCTCGAGATGGTTGGGGCTCCGCAGCGACCTGAGGCATGGGGAGGTTCGGCCCCATTTTGGGATGCACGCCCTGCTTTTGGAGTGGTAGACAGAACGGAACAAAAGAGGCATACTATGTGCCATCGGAAATGGGACACCACTGAAAAGCGCCACCGCCGCAGATCGAAAACGAGAGTTTGGAATCGTGGAGAGGATACAGAGCGTGAACTGAGTCAAATTGCCCCCAAGTTTCTCCAGACTTCAGAGTAGACCGGGACGGTTACGCGGTACGCATTTGGGTGGAGCACGGGTCGGGGAGCCAATCAGATGACCAAGCGCATTTATGTGGGCAACTTGCCCTACTCGGCGACTGAGGAGGAGGTCCGGGATCTGTTTTCCCAACACGGTGAGATCATCAGCGTCGCGATGATCACCGACAGGGAAACCGGTCGATTTCGTGGATTTTGTTTTGTCGAGATGGAGGACGACGCGGCTGAAGCTGCGATCGAGGCCCTGAATGACCAGGAGATGGGTGGGCGCACGCTGCGAGTAAATGAGGCGCGGCCACGGGAGGATCGCGGGAGCCAGGGCGGATATCGGGACCGCGGCAGCAGCCGGTGGTAGGCGCTAACCCATAGCCATTCTTCCATCCATACCGGATTGGCCGCCTCTTGTCGTTGCCTGGAGGCGGCTTTTTGTTTCAATTGGAAGCGGGTGACTCGGTTTGCCCGCGCGGTGGGAAAGTGTACATGGAATCAGAACTTCGTTTGGCAACGCCGCGGGACGCTGCAAGCATTCGGGCGATCTATGCGCCTGTCGTTCGCGATACGCCTATTTCCTTCGAGGTTGTGCCACCTTCGGAGGAGGAGATGACCGCCCGGATGCGGAAAACTTTGACCCGATACCCCTGGCTTGTTTGCTACGCTCGGGGGAGACTGCTGGGCTATGCCTACGCGGGCGGACACAGTGAGCGGGCCGCTTACCAGTGGTCGGTCAATGTTTCAGTGTATGTCCATGCCAGGGCGAAGCGCATGGGAGTAGGGCGGGCGCTGTACGACACGCTGTTTGCCATTTTGCGCATACAGGGCTTTGTTCGCGCTTACGCCGGAATCACACTGCCGAATGTGGAAAGCGTCGGCTTTCACGAGTCCTTCGGCTTCACGAAGGTTGGGACCTTTAGTCTTGTGGGTTACAAATTGGGGGTTTGGCACGACGTGGGTTACTGGCAGATGGCTATTCAATCCAGTCTCGGTCGCCCGGCCCCCCCTCAGCCCTTGCCCACCTTGCTGGATGAAAGGGGTCTGCAAGAGGCTTTGACCGCAGGATCGGAGAAGATTGGCAGGGATATCGAGACCGTTGTGAAGGCAGTCGATGCCGAAAACCTTGCCGAGACAGGACGAGAAGCAGAGCAATAGGGACTCACCAATTGAGACCGCGGCCGCCTTTGGCTCAACACATGTTTGACTGGTAGAATGCCCCCGGAATCCTCTCGTGTTTGAAACGAAAGGCCCCAGTCTAAAGGAAGAGACAATATAGCGGCCACCCCAGTGCATTGGAGTGCAACTGTGGATGACCCTTCGGTTCCGGACGACAAGGCCGTCGCAAGCCCGATTGCAACTTTGGCCGAAATTCGAGCCGGCTCTTATTACGATTCGGTCGTGCTGATGCTGCTTCAGCGCGCGCTGGCCGAGCTGCCCGGCGTTTTGGACGCGGGTGTCGTCATGGGCACGCCGGCCAACAAGGCGTTGCTTGCTCAGAGCGGCCTTTTGACTGACGCCCTCCAAGCTGCCACGCCGGAGGACCTCATTCTGGTTGTCAAAGCTGAATCGGAATCTTCCTGTCGCTCGGCCCTCGCGCATGTGGACGAACTTCTGGCCACGCGGAGATCGAATCAGACTGGCGCGTACAGACCCAAGAGCCTGACATCTGCAACACGGATGATGCCTGAAGCCGAGTGGGTTCTGACCTCAGTTCCGGGCCGTTACGCGGCCGGCGTCGCACGCGAGGCTCTCAATCTGGGCAGGAACGTTTTTCTCTACAGTGATAATGTCAGCGTTGAGGACGAAATATCGCTAAAGGATACGGCCGCAAGCAAGGGTCTACTGGTGATGGGGCCCGACTGCGGCACGGCCCGGGTTAATGGAATCGGACTTGGTTTCGCGAACAGGGTCCGCAAGGGCAGGATAGGAATTGTCGCTGCTTCCGGTACGGGTCTGCAGACGGTGATGGTTGGCATCCATCGCCTTGGATGCGGCGTGTCACAAGCGTATGGGACGGGCGGTCGCGATTTGTCGGCCGAGGTGCGGGCGAGATCGGCGAGACATGCACTGGCCTTGCTAAAGGAGGACGCGGAGACCGATTCAATCGTGATCGTGTCCAAGCCGCCCGAGGCGTCGGTTGCACGGGAACTGCTGTCTGAAGCGGCATCATGCAGAAAACCGGTGGTCATTAATTTCATCGGCTATGGTTCGACTGAGGACCAGAATGGAGCCCCATCCAACATTCGGTTTGCCAAAACCCTGGACGAGACGGCGGAGATTGCAGTTCGACTGACGTCAGCTCCAGGCTCGCAGGGCAGTGATGAGAAAGGTTCATTTGCCGCTCAGGAGACGGCGCCGCCCTCTCAGCTTGTGCCATCGCCTGAGTCGCAAGGATTTCTGCGCGGGCTTTATTCCGGGGGAACTTTGGCATACGAGGCGCTGTTCCTGTTACAGGATTCGCTGCCTTCGGTCCGTTCCAACGGGCCGTTGCCGGGCGGCCAGGTTCTGGACAACCCTCACCGCAGCGAGGGGCACACAGTTGTCGATTTGGGCGGGGACGCGTTTACGGTTGGACGGTTGCACCCCATGCTTAACAACGAATTGCGAATACGGCGCATGTTGGAGGAAGCACAGGACCCTGAGACAGGACTCATCGTTCTGGATGTCGTGCTGGGCGACGGGGCACACGAGGACCCGGCCAGTGAACTGGCACCGGCTATTGAAGAGGCAGTAGCAGCTGCTGCCAAGGACGGGAGAACTCTGCCGGTCGTCGCCGTGGTCATAGGTACCGACGCCGATCCACAAGGGTTGGACAGACAGGTAGAGCAGCTGGAGGGGGCGGGCGCTTGCGTCTTTACCAGGCATGACTATGCTATGCGTGCGGTGGCGTGCGCATTTGCGGGCGGCGGGGAAGGACGACATCACATCCCGTCAGAGTTGGAACGCGGCGTCCCGAACGCGACGGGAGACGTGAGCGACTCCTCGGCTTTCGCGGCCATAAATGTAGGTCTTGAATCATTCACGGACAGCCTGCGCGACCAAGGCGCTGAGGTTGTGCACGTCGACTGGCGCCCACCTGCGGGAGGCGACGAGAGGCTGGCCAGCCTGCTGACGCGACTCAGGTAAGGTATTGGGGCCGAATCCGCGTTTGCCGGGGCGAACCAATCCCGCAGGCTGCGTATCGAATCGACCGCCGACCGAATTGCGCCGCCCGGAGGGGCAACATGGCAAATCGTATAGACAGCGCCAACACAAAGGCCGTAGAACGAATGGTTGAGGCCCGTCCCGTGCTGACAGGGCTGGGGAAGGCGCTTGACTTGATTCCCGGTATGCACGAGAACCTGCTGCTACATGCCGGTCCACCAATTGCCTGGGGGCAGGCCTCCGGTCCGCTGCGAGGCGCTCTGATAGGCGCCTTGATTTTCGAGGGGAGAGCCGGGGACGAGGAGGAGGCCGAGCGACTGATCGTCAGCGGCGACGTCAGCCTTGCGCCCTGCCATCACCACAGCTCAGTGGGTCCGATGGCTGGCGTCATCTCGCCTTCCATGGCCGTGTATGAGGTCGAGAACATGACGCACGGGAACCGGGCCTACTCGAATCTTAACGAAGGATACGGTAAGGTCCTGCGCTACGGAGCCTATAGCGAAGAGGTGCAGGAAAGGCTGCTCTGGATGCACGAGGTGATGGCGCCGGTGCTCGGGGCGGCGATTGCGTCCTGTTCGGGGGTGGACATACGGGCCCTGCTGGCCGAGGCGTTGCACATGGGTGATGAGGGCCACAATCGCAATAAGGCAGGCTCGGTCCTCTATACGAAACAGCTGGCGCCGCACATCGCGAAGGCGGCGCCCG
Source organism: Caldilineaceae bacterium (assembly GCA_034428435.1). Lineage (GTDB taxonomy): Bacteria > Chloroflexota > Anaerolineae > Caldilineales > Caldilineaceae > Bin5. The sequence goes on from DAOUHY010000181.1 coordinate 19,290, forward strand.
ACGCGGCCACGGCCGCCGACGTGATTGAGGCTTTGGGAGACAACGCGCTCAGTGTCCTGAATCCGGTCATGGCGGCCTGCAAGGCGATGGCGGACGCGGGGAGCGAGGTAGAGCAGAGCACGATAGTCACGACAATGGCGCGAAACGGAACCGAGTTCGGAATACGGGTCAGCGGGCTGGGTGAGCGCTGGTTCACGTCGCCCTGTCCGCAGCCGGTCGGACTTTATTTTCCGGGCTTCAGCGCGGAGGACGGGAACCCGGATATTGGTGACAGTACGATTACAGAGACGGCCGGGCTGGGCGCTTTTGCGATGGCGGCGGCGCCGGCGATCGTGACTTTTGTGAGCGGAACGCCCCAGGACGCGCTCAATGCAACGTTGGAAATGTACGAAATCACGGCAGGGGAGCACAGTTCCTTTACGATCCCGCAGCTCGACTTCCGGGGCACGCCGGTGGGTATCGACCTGAGAGCGGTGGTGGAAACAGGCATTACGCCAAGGGTCAACACAGGCATTGCGCACAGGGAGGCCGGGGTCGGCCAGATCGGGGCCGGGCTGGTTCGCCCGCCGCTGGGGCTATTCACCGAGGCACTCGTTACTTTTGCAGAGGAATACGGATTCTAATAGCAGTAACTGACTGGATGGCCGACCACAATTGAATTCAGGAGAACAGGGCTATGATCCCTTATGATCTTTCACAACCTCTCAACGCGGACTGCTCTTTCTGGCCGTTCTATCCTCCTTTTGAGGTAAAGTACTTCAAGCGCAAGTCCGAGCACGGTGTCAATGCACAGTATATTCAGTCGTCGAATCACATGGGCACCCATTTGGATGCACCGCGCCACTTTGTAACGAACGGCAAGACGATCGACCAGATTCCACTGGACTGGCTTTACGGCGACGGCGTCATCGTTGACTTGAGCGACATGCTCGACGAGTTGGATATCTTTCGTCCTGAGGATATTGAAGAGAGAGTTGAGGTGCGAAAGGGAGATATTCTCTTCATCAATACTGGCTGGCACCGGTACTCCTTCCTGTCAGAGGAGGGAGACGAGGAGAAATACATACTTCGCCATCCGGGACCCCATCACAGCATCTGTCAGTGGCTGCTGGACAAGGAGATTCGCATCTGGGGCGTGGACATGATTTCGACAGATCATCCGATGAACCTGCCGATTGGGCGGTTCCTGGGCAGAGGCGGCCTGGACCAGTGGGAGCGCGTTCGCAAGCAGTGTGAAGAGAAGTTCGGCGGCTCCGATTCCGTAGACGAGCTGTTCCCTGAGGAAGCCTACCAGCTTACACACAACGCGCTTTTCCCTCATGACTGCATGCACGTGGAGAACATGGGCGGCCAGATCGGCGCGCCGGAGCTGCAGAACAGGCGGTTGACGGTGGGCGTCTTCCCGTGGTTATTCAAGGGCGGAGAGGCGGCTTTCTGTCGCGCAGTAGCGTTTGTGGAAGAGTAGGAGACGGTGGAGCGCTTTTCGCTTGAGAATCAGGCCCTTTCTATGTTTTGCCGGGGACGCGCAAAATGAAACCCGCTGCCTTCGGTTACCATGCGCCGCGCACAGTCGACGAAGCGCTGGCGCTGCAATGGGACTATGGCGATGAGGGTAAGCTCCTGGCCGGTGGACAGAGCTTAGTGCCGACGATGAATTTCCGTTTGGCCCAGCCCACGGCGCTGATTGATCTCAATAGCATCGACGAGTTGTTCTTTATTCGAGGGGACCAGCACGGCCTCCGGTGCGGTGCGATGACTCGCCAGCGTGCCGTGGAGCGTAGCGCCCTGGTGAAACGGATTGCTCCTTTGCTCCACGAAACCATGCCCCACATCGCCCATGCTCAGATTCGCAATCGAGGAACTATTGGGGGAAGCCTGGCACACGCCGACCCGGCGGCGGAGCTACCCGCAGTGGCAGTTGCCCTGGATGCGCAGATGTATGTGCGGAGCGTTACAGACGCGCGCTGGGTCGCGGCGCGAGACTTCTACGTAGGACTGTTCGCCACCACGATGCTGCCGGAGGAGATGTTGGTCGAGATAGCCTTTCCACAGTTGCGCTCTGGAAGTGGTTGGGCATTTGAGGAAGTCGCCCGCCAGCACGGCAATTATGCTATGTGCGGTGCTGCGGCCGTCGTCGGACTGGACGGCAAAGGGGCGGTAGAGAACGCGAGGCTCGTCTACTTTAGCGTCGGTGAAGGTCCGGTCGTAGCAGAACAGGCCGCGGCTACGCTGGTTGGAGAACAGCCCAATGCAGAGGCTATTCGGGCAGCCGCCGATACTGCAGCATCGCAGGACATTGACCCGGTCGGAGATATTCACGCCGGGCCATTGTACCGCCGTCACCTGGCGGGCGTGCTTGGGGAGCGTGTACTGACCAGGGCCTGCGAAAGGGCAGCAGGGGCCGAATGGCAGTAGAGGAACAGGATCGAGTTTTGGACCAAACGATTTCGGTTACGGTGAACGGCCGCAGCTTTGAACGCTCGGTGGAGCCGCGGCTGTTGCTTAGCGATTTCCTGCGGCACGAACTTGGATTGACGGGGACGCATGTAGGTTGCGAGCACGGTGTGTGCGGCGCATGTACTGTGCTGTTGGACGGAGTAGCCGTGCGCTCCTGTCTGCTGTTCGCGGTACAGACGGATGGACGAGACGTTGCTACAGTTGAAGGCCTGGCCGGCGGCCCACAAGCGTTACACCCGTTGCAGCACGGTTTTTGGGAGAAGCACGGTCTACAGTGCGGCTTCTGTACGCCAGGCATTCTTATGTCGCTGGTCCCTTTCCTGGAGGAGAATCCTGACCCGACGGAAGAGGAGATTCGCGAGCTACTTTCGGGGAATATATGCCGGTGCACGGGTTACCAGAAGATCGTGGAGGCCGTGCAGCTAGGCGCTAAATTGATACAGGAGAAATCCGCGTGAATTCCTTGTTTTTGCAGGGCTTAGTGTTTTCCGGACTGGCAATTGGCGTCTTAGCATTCCTGGCTTGGTGGCTATACATTTCGCCGATGAAGGATTCGGGGCGTGAAGATTCGTCGGGTAACCCACAGAGTAGGAAAGCCGTTTCCACATCGCCCCGACTTTCCAAAGTACTTGCGCTTCTGGTTGGCATTGGCGCTCTACTGATCTGCATCGGGGGATACTGGGACCTCAGCGAGCACGTCATCACAGGAATCGTCCCTGGCGGAGAGGACTTTCTGTGGCCGCCTCATCTGATGATTTACGCGGGCTTTCTGATTGCATTTCTCGTCGCAATTGGCGGACTGTCGGCCCTCGCCATTCCCAATCTCAGAGTGGGTGTGAGAGATCCCCGGCGCTGGGTCCGACGAAGTCCTTACGTAGGCGCCATCGTGCTGGTGGCCGGCTACGGTCTTTTTTCCATTCCCGGGGACGCCATATGGCATGAACTCTACGGCATTGATTTGACAGCCTGGAGTCCTCCTCACGTCTTCATAGCGATGTCTTCCGCGAGTCTCCCCATGTTCGCCATCGGGCTCTTAGCTGGCGGCGGGAATATGGTGCGTCCCTCCAGACGAGGGGTTGAGGGGCGCAGTCGGAGACATCTGCTTTCCAGGTTCGCGTTTGCAGAAAAGCTAACATGGCGTCCTCCTGAAGGAAAGCTTCCGAGGACCGATTGGCGCAGCTTTGTCAACCTGTTTTACCTCGCTATTGCTCTATGCCTCGTTCTCATAATCGGCACGACAGAATGGGAGATGGGCAGGGTAGACGGTTATGTTGCACAGCGCCCAGTCTGGCTCTATCCAACGATTATTGGTGTTTCCTCATTCTTCCTGGCAGTCCTGGCGAGGCGGGTTGCCCCCGGTCCCTGGTCTGCAACGGCATTCGCGCTATTCTATTTTGGGTTGAGAATCGCGACGACCAGTTTTGCTGACATGGTCAGTGGGGCAACGCCAAGATTGACCCTTGTCTTCATCCTTGGTGCAGTGCTTCTGGACTTGACATACCAGTGGATGGCGCGGTTCGGCTTCAGGCCAACTGACTGGCAGGTCAGACTGGCTGCGGCGGGGGGTTATATGGTTGGCTATTCGATCGTCGCCCAACCCACAATCGCGTTCCAATATCTACAGTTTTTTCCGTCATTCACGGTACCGGACCACCTTCTAGCCGCTCTATTCGTGTACGTGCTGAACATTGCCATTTATCCAGTCGCGATGGGACTGGGAAACTGGTTGAAATCTTCCAGCAATGAAGACGCGGAGGTACTGCAGGAAGATCTTGATGCTGTAGCGGTTCCGGCAAAGGGCTGAGGAGGCGTCAGATTAAGGGGCGACGCAGCGCCCGATCCAAGGCAGACGCGAATTCCATTTCCTGCGGTGAATGACAGCGAAGGTTGGCTGGCGGAGTAGCAACCACTCCTTTGCACTGCGTGCGGGTCTCCACATACTCCACGATCCTACGTATCAATGTCCACACGCCAATTCGGTCAACCGATAAAACGCAACGAAGACCCACGGCTTCTGGCTGGACGAGCGCTCTTCACAGACGACGTGAACCTGGCTGGTATGTTGCACGTTGCCTTCCTGCGCAGCGATCTGGCCCACGCCCGCATCCGATCAATTGATTTGGGAGGAGCCAGGGAACGCCCCGGCGTCGCAGCCGTCTACACCGCCGACGACCTTGGAGAGTATTGGCAGCCGGGACCGCTCCTGGTGCCGCCACCTCCTGTGGAACAACTCGAATTCCACCCGCGCACGCAGGTACCGCTCGCAAAAG
>DAOUHY010000182.1:0-3111 GCA_034428435.1 Caldilineaceae bacterium
GTCATGGCGGTGTAGGTTGTGCCCAGCTTGGCGCTGTCGCCCCTGCGCTGGCTCACAGTGGGTACGTGCCACGAGGCGGGGTGGGGGGAAGTCCGGTCGCAGCGGGTCGTAAAGGTCGAATTGCGCACACACTCGATGCGGCGGGGGGTTTAGGAGAGGGGGCGTTGCGGGGGCGGAGCCCCCGCACAAGGGAGGGCCGAATAGGCCCGACCGCACAACTGCAGTGGTCAGTGGTTAGTGGTCAGTGGTTAGTGGTAGCGGCGATTGAATGGTGGTTGGGTTGGGGAGGGGGACGCCTTTCGCCATTGTGATTCATGGTTGATGGATTTTAGTTGGAGCGGCCGTTGGTGATGTGGTTGGCGATTTCGCCGTCCTGGAGCTCGTATACCTCGGTGGCAAAGTCGTCGCTGGTGGGATCGTGGCTGGCCATGAGGACGGTGATGCCCTGCTCGGCGACGAGCTGTGCGAAGAGTTCGAGGATCTGGCGGCCGGTCTCGCTGTCGAGGTCGCTGGTGGGCTCGTCAGCGATGAGCATGGCGGGGCCGTGGGCGAGGGCGCGGGCGATGGAGAGAGGCTGCTGCTGGCCGCCTGACATTTCAAAGGGGCGGTGATCGGCCCAGCGGCCGAGGCCCACCAGTGACAGGCAGTAGGCAGCCCGGCGGCGGCGGTCGGCGGCGGACTGGCCGAGGATGCGGAGGGTCATCTCGACATTTTCCTGGGCCGACAGGGTTGGGATGAGGGAAAAGGCCTGGAAGACGAAGCCGATATAGTGCTGGCGGATCTGGGCGCATTGGTCGGCGGTCAGCTTGTCGATGTCCTGGCCGAAGAGAGAGACGCGGCCTGCGGTTGGCGTGTCGAGGCTGCCGATCAGGTTGAGGAGTGTCGTCTTGCCGGAGCCGGAACGGCCGCGAAAGAGTGCGAAGCAGCGGCGGGGCACGGTCAGGTCGATGCCGCGCAGGGCATAGACGGACTGGTCGCCTACGGAGTAGACGCGCTGGAGATCGCTGACCTCGACCAGGGGTCCTCTGTAGAATTCCGAAATCACCAAGTCACCGGATTCGGCAGGGGAGTGGCTGGGCTCGGGGGTAGAGTCCGGCGGGGCGAAGGCGGCGCGTGTGGCGGCGTCACTATTCCACTGAAGCGTGCCGCGCGCGCTGTCTGCGGGCGTATCGAGGCTGCTTTCCGGAGTGGAGGCTACGCCCCTGGCCCAGGGATTGTCAGCCTGGTCTGCGTCCGGGGTTTCTTCAACTTCGCGGGGGGCGCCCAGCAGGAGCCTGCGCCACCACGGGCGGGTGCGGCGGGGCGTCGGGTCCTGATCCCAGGCGGACAGGTCGTCATCCTCGCCGAGGTAGGCGCCTGAGGCGCCGGCATCGCCGGTAAAGGAGAACTGTTCCTGTGCCTGGCGGATAAGTATGCCATCTTCTACCAGTTGGACGACCGCTCTGCGCCCGATGCCGCGCTGTTCCAGATACTCATGGGGCATCTGCAGCCGACCGACGGCGTCGAGGACGACGCGCTCTTCGAGCTGGAGGGACGCGCTGCCGGCAGTCTCAACGGGCTCGTTGGCAGCGAGCGGGACGTTCTCTGCGTCGTCCAGCGCGGCGGACAACTGGTCATCTAGCAGGCCGGCCTGGGATTGGCGCACGATCTCGGTGCTGATCTTGCCGTCGCGGATGCCGATCACGCGGTCGACGATGCGAGCGATGTCGCGGTCGTGGCTGACGATGATGCTGGTGAGGTTGAAGCGGCGGTTGAGGTCGCGGAGGAGCTGCCAGATCTGGTTGGCTGTGACCGAATCGACCTCGCCGGTGGGCTCGTCGGCGAGGAGGATCTGGGGTTGGTTGGCGAGGGCGACGGCGATGGCGACGCGCTGCTGCTGTCCGCCGGAAAGCTGCGCCAAGCGGTGATGGCTGTGGCTGAGCAGTCCGACGGCGTCGAGGAGCTCGCGCGCGCGTTCTGCGGGCGGCGCGGCCTGTTCGCGGGCTGCGATCATGGGGAGCTCGACGTTCTCCTGGGCGGTCAGGTAGGGGATGAGGTTGCGGGAAGACTGCTGCCAGACGAAGCCGACGTCGTTGAGGCGGTAGTCCTCAAGCTCCTTATCGGGTGCCTTGAGCAGGTTGCGGCCGTTGACGGTGATCTGGCCGGCGGAGGGACGGTCGAGGCCGCCGATGATGTTGAGGAGGGAGGATTTGCCGCTGCCGCTGGCGCCGATGATGGCCATCATCTCGCCGCGGCGGATCTCGAGATCGAGGCCCTGGAGGGCGACGACTTCGATTTCATCGATCTGATAGATTTTGACCAGATTGTCGCAGACGACGAGGGGCGTGCCGTTTGCGGCGGCGGTTTGGGTCATGCCGTTACTCCCTCTGTCCCATGCGCAGTACCTGGAAGAGATCGCGACGCGTACTCCAATAGAGGATTACGGTCTGGGAACCCAATAGGGCGGTGCCGAATACGAGTGCGAGTATGCCGATCTGGCCCCAGGCGATATGACGCACAAAGGGGGGGAGGGCGAAGATGGGGTCACCGCTCACGCGGAAGAAGGGCACGAAGAGCCAGGCGGTGGCAACGCCGATGGCAACACCCCAGAGGACGCCGAAAAGGATAACGCCCAGGTATTCGACGCCGACCATGGCGAGGACGAGCTTTGTTTTGAGGCCGACGGCGCGCATGACGCTGATCTGCTGCAGACGCCCTTGCAGCGAGGCGTAGGTATAGACGAGAAGACCGAGGCTGGCGAGAAGGGTGGAGGCGAGAAAGCCGACCGAGAGGATGCCGTAGAGGCCGATGCGCTCTACTCTTTCTTCGTCGAGTGTGAGAAGAGCACGGGCGTCGCGAATGCGAGTCGGATGTACTCCAAGCCCTTTGATGCTTTCTATAATTGACTCGGGTACGGCGTCAGCGCTGGTCTTCATCCAGATTTGATGCAGACTTTCATCGCCGACCTGTTCGAAGACGTAGTCCAGGTTGCCGACAAAGACTTCTGTGTCCTGGGGATAGGCGGTAGGAAAGTAGTCGTAGGAACCGACGATCAGGAATTCGTGCTCGAAGGAGCCGTAGTTAATGGAGATGGTCAGCTTGGTCATCTGGCCTTCGAGGAGGCGGCTACGG
>DAOUHY010000183.1:0-5495 GCA_034428435.1 Caldilineaceae bacterium
CTCGGCGTCGCCTCCCACATCATGCGCGGCGATACCCAGGAGTTCGCCGTCATCCTCCCCTGCTCCGACGACGGCGGCGAGACTTGGTACGAAGAGTCCACCATCGCCTATGACGGCTACCATCGCGTCTGCGAAGGCGCCATCGTCCTCCTCGACAACCCCGACGCCGTCGGCGGCCAGGAGCTGGCCTGTATCATGCGCGAAAATCACCACGCCGGCATCCCCTCCTTCGTGACCTTCTCCACCGACAGCGGCCGCACCTGGTCGCCTCTCCAAATGTGCCCCTTCGCCCTCGATCGCCCCTACGCCAAGCAGCTGCCCGACGGCCGCATCTTCGTCAGCGGCCGCCATGTAAACGGACCCCTCGGAACCTATGGCTGGTGCGGCGACATCAAGGCCGAAGCCGGCGCCTACCAGATAGGCGGCCCCCGCCGCAAGTACCAGGCATCTCTGGACGGCGTCGCCCTCATCATCGACAACCTGCCCGGCCACGAGGCCCGCTACTGCCTCCTGCCCCCTGAATCCGCCCTCAGCGATATCCACATGGAAGCGGTGCTCAAGGTCGAAGGCCGGCCCGGTCAGCCCGCCGCCTTCATGTCGATTGCCAAGCTGGGCGTCGTCGTCAACGTCGCCTCCGACGGCATCTGGAGCCGCCAGGGCGCTGACTTCCGCCATCCCGTCGATATGACCACCTACCGTACCATCACCATCCGCCACCACCGCGGCCTCTTGCGCATTCAGGTTGACGGCGAAACCGTCATCAACCAGTGCATATTCCGCGAGGAAAAGCCAATCGGCGACTCCCGCCGCGCTGGTCCCCTCAGCCTCTACACCCAGTTCGGCCAACCCGACACCGGCGGACGAAGTTTCTGGAAATACTTCTCCTATCGCGCCCAAAACCCAACCCTTGATGATTTCGCATGGGATTGGGGAGGCGAATCCAATTCCTTTCCCGATGAATACCAGCGCACCCGCATGATCCAAATCCACGGCAACCACCCGGAACAGGTCCCCGCGCCCGATCACGGCTACTCCTCCTGGCTGATGCGCGAGGACGGCACCATCATGTGGGTCGACTATACAAACTACGGCGATCCCGCCGGATCCGCCCACCTCGTGGGTGTCTTCATCAACCCCGAAGATATCGACTGAAAGGACTGATTCAGCATGGGCGCAAGCGAAAACTCGGGTCAACCCTCGTGCGAGCAGGAGGACCTGTTCACCAGCGGCGATGGCCGCTACCACACCTATCGAATTCCGGCCCTGGCCCTGTCCACCCAAGGCACGCTCCTCGCCTTCGCCGAAGGACGCAAACATGGTCGCGGCGACGCCGGCGAAATCGACCTCATCCTCCGCCGCAGCTTCGACAACGGCCGCATCTGGACCCCCATCCAGGTCGTCGTCACCCAATCCGGCATGACCTGCGGCAACCCCTGCCCCGTCGTCGAGCGCCAGACCGGCGCCATCTTCCTGCCCTTCTGCAAAAACCTCGCCGACGGCGATGAGACCATGATCTGCGAAGGCAAGGCCCCCCGCACCGTCTGGATCACCCACAGCCTCGATGACGGCCAGTCCTGGAGCGAACCGCGCGAAATCACCGCCTCCGTTAAAGACCCGCAGTGGACCTGGTACGCCACCGGTCCCTGCCACGGCATTCAGCTCGACACCGGTCGCCTCGTCGTCCCCTGCGATCACATCGTCGGCATCCATTTCGACCGCAGCCGCGACCCCTACCACTCCCACGTCATCTACAGCGACGATCAAGGTGAAACATGGCAGCTAGGCGGCGACGTCGAAGTCGGCACCAACGAATGCGCCGTCGCCCAGCTCCAGGACGGCAGCCTCTACATCAACTGCCGCAACTTCGTTCGCGGCACGCATCGGGGCATCGCCCGCAGCCACGACCGGGGCAACACCTTCACCGACTTCGAGTGGGACCGTACCCTCATCGAGCCCGTCTGCCAGGCCAGCCTCGAAGCCCTCCCCGACGGCCGCCTTCTCTTCGCCAATCCCGCCAGCACGCGCCGCGAAAACATGACCGTCCGCCTCAGCCCCGACGGCGGTCGCACCTGGCCCGCAGCCCGAGCCCTCCACGCCGGCCCTTCCGCCTACTCCGACCTCGCCGCCCTCCCCAACGGTGACCTCTGCTGCCTCTACGAAAGCGGCCAAAGTCAGCCCTACGAACGCCTTACCCTGGCCCGTTTCAACCTCGCTTGGCTTGAGGAAGATCGGGGTCTCTGATCATGGCCCCTCCAACCTTCCCGAGGACAACATGGTTTAATCATCAAACTCCAGCTGTCGTCACATACCCGGCTGCAGACCCAAACGAAGCCCGCCCACGATGGAGAGCAGTTTCATGAACCGGCCAGCAAAAGTGAGTACAAGGGCGCCCAGCCTCCTCTCGTTGCTCATCGCGTTCACTTTGGCAGCTGCCTGTGTGCCCGTGGGCGGACCCGCACGACCCGCAGTCAATGTCTCCCTTCAGCCCCACCGCAGCCCCCCGCATCCCTGCGAGAGCCGTTTCGTCGCCCACACGCTCGACCACATCACCACCATCGAGGGCGAAGTCGTCCGCACCTACGACAGCAACGGCGCCGGCCTCGCCGTCAACGACCTCGACCGCGACGGCGATCTCGATCTCGTCCTTGCCAACCTGGCCGGCCCCAACGCCATCCTCTGGAATCAAGGCGACTTCCAATTCCGCAAACAGGAGTTCCCCCACGGCCAGTCTCGCGGCGTTAGCATCGTCGACATAGACGGCGACGGCTGGCTCGACATCGCCTTCGCCCATCGCGCCACCCGGCCCCTCGTCTGGATGAACCAAGGCAGCGCCCTCGGCCTCGCCAGCGATGACAGCCAGACCCCGCCAGGCGACATGAATCGAATCCCCGGTTTCTCCCGCATCGACTGGTTCGCCGCCTCCCAAAAGGCCTATACCCTCGCCTGGGCCGATCTCGACGCCGACAACGACCTCGACTTCGTCCTCGCCACCTACCAGAGTGAATACACCCGCGTCGACCCCCACGACCTCGCCAACGGCGGCGTCGTCTACTACGAAAACACCGGCGAAGACTTCGTTGCCACCCATCTCGCCTCCCGCTCCCAGGCCCTTGCCCTTCTACTCGTCGACCTCAACCACGACGGCCGCCTTGACATCTGGGCAGGGCACGACTTCCTCATGCCCGACCAGGTCTGGCTTTGGTCCCCGCAGGGCTGGTTAGAGACCCAACCCTTCGCCGAGACCGCCCAGAACACCATGAGCTTCGCCGTCGCCGACGTCGATAACGACGGCCGCGACGAGCTCTTCTCCGCCGACATGAAGCCCTACCCCGACACGCCCGAAACAATGGCGGCCTGGGCTCCCCTCATGCAGATGATGGCCGACGCCGATGTCCAGGGAGACCGCCAGATAATCGAAAACGTCTTCCACGTCCCGGCCGCCGCCGGCGGCTACCTGAACCAGGCCGCGCCGCGCGGCCTCCAGGCCAGCGGCTGGAGCTGGTCCGCCCAGTTCGGCGACCTCGACCAGGATGGCTTCGTCGACCTCTACGTAGTAAACGGCATGGCCGCTGTCGACATGTTCGGATATCTCCCCGGCGCAGAGCTTGTTGAGGAAAACCTCGCCTACCGCAACGACGGCAAGGGTTACTTTGAGCTGTTCCCCTCCTGGGGCCTCAACGCCACCCAAGGCGGCCGCAGCATGGCCATGGCCGACCTCGACAACGACGGCGACCTCGACGTCGTCGTCAACAACCTGCTCGCGCCATCCATGATCTACGAGAACCGCCTCTGCGGCGGCAACAGCCTCACAGTCGACCTGCTCTGGCCCAACAGCAAGAACACCCGCGCCATCGGCGCCCACCTCACCCTCCACACCACCGCCGGCGCCTACACCCGGACCCTCCGCTCCAACAGCGGCTACCTCACCGGCGAACCCGCACAAGCCCACTTCGGCTTCCCCGCCGCCAGCTCGCCCCTTCTGCTTGAAGTCCACTGGCCCGACGGTGAAGGATCGAATCTGATAATCCCGTTCGCTGCAGGCGGCCGTGTGTTCGTTGAACGCACCGACTGACACGATTCCCATCCCCTCGTCCGGTCAAGACTCGACTCTTGGGCCCCCTCCGCCTCCCCCTTCCCCCCTCACCGCCCCCGTAGGGGCAGGCCTCGTGCCTGCCCTCGTCCGCGCAGCCCCGTCGTCTACCGAATCCCCCTCACCGCCCCTGTATGGTCAGGCCTTGTGCCTGCACTCCCCCTCCCTTACGCGTCGCCTACTCCGTCCCACCCCTCAACCTCCGGTAGGGGCAGGCCTTGTGCCTGCCCACGTACGCGCAGCCCCGTCGCCATACTCTTCCCCTCAAAGCCCCCGTAGGGGCAGGCCTCGTGCCTGCCCTCATACGCGCGGCCCCGTCGTCTAACGAATTCCCCTCACCGCCCCCGTAGGGGCAGGCCTTGTGCCTGCCCACGTACGCGCAGCCCCTTCGCCATACTCTTCCCCTCACCGCCCCCGTAGGGTCAGACCCTGTGCCTGCCCACATCCGCGCTGACCGGTCGTCTAACTAATCCCCCTCACCGCCCCCATAGGGGCAGGCCTTGTGCCTGCCCTCGTTAGGCTGTAGAGCGTCGACTACGTAAAAAAGACGAAAACACATACAAATGCCAAGAACACAGGCTTGGCCTTCGACTTTGGTTTCACCCCGGTCGCTTCTGCGGCTGTGCGCGACAGGGCTGAAGATGATAGCGATGTGGACATTCTCGTGGGTTTCGACGGGCCTGCAACATCGAAGCGATACTTCGGTGTTCAGTTCTACATTGAAGACTTACTGAACAGACCCGTGGATTTGGTAGCCGAAAAAGCGTTGCGTAATGAACTGCGCCCTTTTGTGGAACGAGAGGCTATCGATGTGTGAGGCGGAGCGTCAAGGGCGCCACTGGCGGCTCTACGTCCAGGACATGTGCGAATTCAGCGAAAAGGTCCTTGCTTACACGAGGGGTCTGGATTCAGATATGTCGTTAGCAATAGCCTCATCTATGATGCGGCACTCCGCAACATTGAAATCATCGGAGAGGCGGCGACCCATCTTCCGATTGAAGTGCGCGAGGCGCATCCGGAGATTCCTTGGCGCCTAATGATCGCAATGCGCAACCAAATCGCGCACGCGTACCTGGGGCTGGATGACGACGTTATCTGGGACATCATCTGTACCGACATCCCTGACCTGTTGCCCACGCTGCAGTTTCTGCTGAAAACAGCCATGGAGAACGGTGCGTAGTCGGTTGGAGGATGTGTATAAGGGAAGAAAGAAGCGCCCCCACTTTGGGGGACGTCGGCCCATTGACACGTTCGTCGAGGTAGCAATTGGGTAATGAACCTGAATTCGGAGTAAATGAGCGCCTAACCAAGCTGGTAGAATAGAAGTTCGGCAACCACGATTCACCAGCAAAGAAAGGCACTCATAAATGAGTATACTTGAACTGTTCTGTGATGTCGATGATTT
>DAOUHY010000184.1:0-2003 GCA_034428435.1 Caldilineaceae bacterium
GATGAAGCTTGGGGGCAGCCAGGGATCATAGACCTGAATCGGGCAGCGGAAGGGGGCCAGCAGCGGACGGAGTGATTGGGCCAGACCGCCGAAGCCGATAAAGCCGACGGGCTGGTCGTAGAGTGTGAAAGCGGTGCTATTGCTGGGGTAAAGGTAGGCTTCTTCGCCGGCGACGAAGTCGCGGTGTGCGCTGACGATGCCGCGGGCAGCGGCGATGGCCATGCCAAGCGCCATTTCGGCGACCATGGGGCCATAGGCGGGTGCGCAGCTGAGGACGCGGATGCCGCGGCCGAAGCAGGTCTCGTAGTCCAGGTGAGCAGGGCTGGGATGGCGGCCGCCGGTTTCCATAATTGCGCGCAGGTTGGGCATGTCGCCCAGTGGTCTGGGCCGCCAGGAGGAAGAGATTATGGCGTAGGCGTCGCCGCAGGCGCGGGCGAACTCGGAGTCGGGAATGTCTTCGTCCTTGCCCCAGATTACGTCGACCAGATCGTGGAGTCGTTCGGCGTCCTGGTTGGACATGATCATATCAAGGGGGCGGGGGAATGGATTCAGAATGACTTTTTGTTTGGGCACTTAGCGAGATCCTTCGAGGTAACGTTGTGGTGAGCGGCCTGTGTCGTTTGCTGTGCCCGGCGCAGGTCTTTGCGCGAGTGATGGGAACTGCCGTAGACTAGCTAGGGCCCAGGATCCACCTCAGACACGCCGCCGGCATTGGTCCGGAACACCGAAAATGAAAGGTTTTGATTTCCATGTCTGCGCAACGAAAGCAAGAAGAGTTCCCCAGCCACACGGTTACCTATGAGATTATGACCAATGTGGCCAGCGAAGACAAGGAGCGCAGTTTCAAGGTGCTTGCGACGCCGCAGGAGATCGAGCATCTGGCGGAGCAGGGGTACTTGATCCGAGAAGCGCTCTTTCAGGGGGAGACGTTGGAGCGGCTGCGCGGTGCACTGGACGAGGTCGAGGAGGCCGAGTTGGGGGAGGGCGTTACGACCATCATCCGGTCAGGACAGTTCGGGGGCTGGTTTCCGCGCTATCTGATGGACAAGCACGCGGCCTTTCTGGAACTGCTCGACTTTGAGCCGATGCTGTCGGTGGCGCGGGCGGTGTTGGGGCCGTTCGTGCGCATCCGCAATGCGGGTGGGCGGGTCAGCTACCCGGGTGAGCCGAACCAGGAGACGCACTGGCACCTGCACCGGCGGACAATACCCAAGCCATTGCCGGCTTTTTTCTCCTTTCCCCACACTTTAGACTACCTGATCTATCTGGATGAACTCAACGACGCCAATGGAACGCTGGCGATTGTACCGGGATCGCATTTGCGGATCCATGACCCGCTGCCGGCTGACTGCTACGACGATTTGCCGGGCCAGAAGTTGGTGCGGGGGCCGGCAGGGACGTGCATCATCATGCACAGTAATCTGTGGCACCGGGCCTTGCCCACGCGGCCTGACGGGGAAAAACGGCGCTTGCTAATCCTCTGTTACGGGTCAACGTGGATGCGCTATTCTCCCTTTGGCGTGAAACCGGAGGACAGCCTGGTGGATGCGCTATTGGACGAGGCCAGCCCGGAGACGAAAGAGCTATTGGGAATCGGCGGCTATCAGTAGGCGGGCTCAGCCGCGGCCCACATACGGCATTTGATTGGCCATGACGGTCAGGGTGAGAACATTGGTATCCAGAGGCAGGCTGTCCATGTAGAGGATTGTTTGGGCGACGCCGTCGGAGTCCATGTTGGGCTCGACCATGACGGAGCCGTTGGCTTGCGGGATGCCGGAGCGCATGCGTGCGGTCATTTCGGTGGCGGCGTTGCCGATGTCGATCTGGCCGCAGCAGATGTTGTAGGCGCGGCCGTCGAGAGAAGTGGATTTGGTGAGGCCGGTGATGGCGTGTTTGGTGGACGTGTAGGGTGCGGAGTTGGGGCGGGGGGTATGCGCCGAGATGGAACCGTTGTTGATGATGCGGCCGCCCTGGGGCGTCTGATTTTTCATGATGCGGAAGGC
>DAOUHY010000185.1:0-31807 GCA_034428435.1 Caldilineaceae bacterium
GGCTCTCCTGGTCTAATTCCTTCAATTGCTCTCGGTCCAGCTGTTCCAGTTTACTCATGTTTCTTACTCTACATCATCCAAGAGCAATCACACATTAGCTCTTTCTCGTTACATAGGCTTAGTAGTTACTCTGACTTGCTGAACTGCCTAGTTCTGAAAGGTAGAAGTCAGGTAGCGGCCCTCTTTGAGCCGCTACCCTTCCATACCACTCTTCTTCTTGCTCTATCAGACTAACTGGCCCGGCGTTGAGGCTGAATCAGGACTTGGTCCAACCTCCTACAGGGCCAGTAGTGTCCGTCTAGCTGAAGAATCCAATCTCTTCAAGACCAGCGTTGATTTCCTCATCAATGTCCATGAGCGCCTCTTCCGGCGTCTTCAGACCGTGCGGAATCTCATCACGGAAGGCCTTGACCTGCAGGTCCCAAAGCTTGGAGCCCAATGGGATAGGCGGGCGGGCATGCGAGACCGGCAGCAGGTCCATGAAGACGGCGTGCAGCGGGTCTTCGTAGAAGAATGGATCTTCGGCGGCCGACTTGATCGTCGGAATGTGGAAGGTGTCCTTGTTGTACTTGAGCTGGCCTTCGGGCCCACAGAGGTAGAAGCAGGCATCAAACGCAGACTCGACGTCGTCATAGCCGAAGGGAACTGCCCAACTCCAGCCACCTGCCCAACTGGCGTGCGGGGCGGGGCCGTCAGGACCCGGCAGCGGCACGACACCGTAGTTGGTGTCTGGCTTGTAGCGATGGTGCTGTGCAACCTTCCAGTTGCCGCTACAGGTCATCGCGCTCTGCCCGGTCCAGAAGTAGTCGTTCTCGCCGCGGCAGTTGCCACCGGCGCATGCGGCCAGCATCGCGTCAATGTCCTCTACGCCGATCTCGTCGACGAAGGACTTGACGAACTGCATGGCCTCGATATTCTGCGGATGGGCAAATGTGATGCGTCGGTCGTCATCCTGGAAGGAGCCGCCGAAGCCGAAGCCCCAGGTGTAGAGCCAAGCCTGATCATAGATGGGGTTGAAGCCGTAGCGAGTGACAGCGCCCGTGTCGTCGCGCACTGTCAGCGCCTCGGTGGCCGCCCGCAGCTCGTCCAGGTTGGACGGCGGCGACATGGGGTCGACACCGGCTTCTTCCATGATGTCCATGTTGTACCACAGGGCGCGTGTGTCTGTGTCGAACGAGAGGGCATAGATGCCGCCCTTGTAAACTGTCTCGTCCCAAGCAAAGTCGAAGTAGAGCTCCTTGGTGACACCGGCGGCTTCGGCGAAGTCGGTGATGTCGGTGAAGAAGCCTTCATGGGCAAACTGGGGAACGGTGAAGCGGTCGGCATAGTGCAGGGCCGGAGGCGTGCCGCCGGCGACGGCCGTCAGAAGCTTCTCGTCTGCCTGGCTGCCCTGAGTCTGGGCAATGTAGACAAACTCGACCTCGACGCCCATCGTGTTCTTCTCGTTGTAGATGTCGATGATTTCCTTAATCGACTCCTGCGCCAGGTCGGTCATGCGCGACCAGGCTTCCAGTTTCTTGGTCTCCATTGCGGCTCCGCTGTCACCGGTGTCGGCTGCGGGAGCAGCTGCGGGCGCGGGGCAAGCCGCCAGCAGGGCCGCGCTCGTTGCCAGGCCGGAGACCTGCAGGAAGCGGCGGCGCGAAAGCATTTTCTGAGTGTCCATTCAGTCAATCCTCCATGTGAAAAAATGTGAAAATGGGTTTAACAGGTGGAGTGGGGTAAAGCGAAATGCCAAACCTCTCCGTCCGATAGAGCGATACAGATGACCCACTTGTACGCGACAACCAGGTCAACGGCCATTCCCGTTTGGGGTTAGTAGTCCTTGACTCGGTACAAGCCACTGGATTCTGACCGAACTAATGGGAAATTGCCTTCAAAGAATCTCGTAAAACGGGCGCGCGTTCAGGGGTCTCTTGCGCTACCGCAAGGATAATAACCTTATTTGTCAGTCATGTCCAAATTCAAGGGGTTATGTTACGCGAACTTCTCTGCCTGCTCCGTTCTGAATCAGGTTGAAAAACGCTGAACCCGGCTCCGTAGGTAAACAATCAGCGTTTCCAGACTTCGATTGCCTCGTCCGGCGCGTCCAGATCGCGGAGCTCCTCAATAAACGCGTCGTGGAGGTCGTCCGCCACATCTCCGTGATCTCCGGCCAGGTTAGTCTCCGTGAGCGGGTCGACTGCAAGATCAAAGAGCTGCCTTTCACCGTAGGAGCCGACCGGCGCGTAGGCCCAACGCTCCGTGTATAGCATTGGCGTGACTCGGTTGGGAGGCAGTTCACCATCCTCCAATCGCGTGAAGGTGGCCGACACGACATATTCATGAAGAGAGTCTTCAATTTCTCCCCGCAACAGCGGCGCAAACGACCGTCCGTGCATCGGCTCAGGCGTCTCGACATCGACGCCAGCCAGTTCAAGCAGCGTCGGCGCGATGTCCGCCGGTCGCAGCAGTTCGCTGACCGTACGACCCCCTTCCAATCCAGGCACCGCAATCAGGAAGGGAATGTGGACGATCTCGGGATAGAGCGGCCAGTACCGGTCGTCGTACTTGCTGATGTTGGACTTCCCAGTTCGATTGTGTTCTCCGAGGCTGAATCCGTGATCGGACATGAATACTACGATTGAATTGCGCCAGAGGTCCAGGTCGTCAATCTTGGTCAAGATGCGTCCCACCCACCGGTCCACCAGTTCCGCCTCGGCACAGTAATGGGCGCGCAGATTGCGGAGTTCAGCCTCGGTGTAGTCACTGGCCTTGCCATAGTTGGGATGCAACATCGGCGGGCCGTCGTAGTCTGGATCATACTTCCGCACCATATACTCCGGCGGGTCCCAGGGTTCGTGGGGATCAAAGAAGTCCACCCAGAGGAAGAAGGGATTGTGCTGGTCGTTCTCCTCCAGCCACTCCACCGCCAGTTCAGCCGTACGCGGTGCAAAACGGTCTATCTCCCGATACCAGCGACGGTTTATCCAAGTGTGGAGGTCGATCAGGTTGCGACCTCGAAAGTGGTTTCCGATATTGCGGGTCTTTTCGTCGGCCATCGCCTGTTCGATCGGGTAGTTCATTCCCAGAAAGTACGTATTTCCCTCTTGACCGGGCAACGTGTGCGCGCCGTCGAACCCCTCGAAAAAGGCAGCGCGCACGAGGTGCGGGCAGTCGCCGAGCAACTGGCTGACATAACCGGCCTCCCTCAGGATACTCGGCAGATGGTTTTCGCTACTCAACCGCCGGTCCTGCCATGGATACCACGGCCAGCCGACGCGCCCGGTCGTGAAATCGGTTCGATGCGGAATCGTCGGAAAACTGCCCGTATACAACCTAGACAGGCTCACGCATCGCTCCGAGAAGCGGTCAAGGTGGGGCGTGCGCACCGGCATCGCCGCCGCGCGGTCGAACAGGTTGTCGTATCTAAAGGTGTCGGAAATTATGACAATGATGTTCATCGAATCTTCCCAGGTGTAGTCGTTGTCAAACGGCCAATATGTCCGGTCCGTCTACGGTGGCCGCCTCAGCCAGCGCCCCTGAAGCCGCCAGCTCCCCCATCGTCGCAAACGATGCGCCCGGCTTCTTCCCCACGTGCTCGGAAACGGCGTCGATCATGCGGAAAGTGTGTTCGTAATCGTCGGCGATGCCATGGGTGTGCATCAGCATGATGACGATCGGGCTGTGCTCGCTGATTCGGTCCAAATCCTGACGCGCCAGCTCAACGAACTCTTCGCTGCGATCGCCTGATCCTCTCCAAGTGTATTCGTTCAGGATCGGCACTTCAATGATGTCGTCATACCAGCGGAAAGGATGGTAAGGGATATTGTCCACCCAGTCCTGCGACAGGTCGCCGCTGTTATGCGGAAGATGGGCGTAGCCGCTGCCGCTGATATACATGCAGGTATGATAGCCGATCCCGACCTCACGTAAGGCCGCGAACATCGGCTTGGAAATAGCACCGCACGGCGCCCGGAACACGTTCGGCTCAACGCCCAAGTCCATGGCAAAGATCTCAAGCCCTTCCTCAATGCGCTCGCGCAGGTTCTCAACGGTATAGCGGGGCATCAGCTCCTCGCGGCGCTCATCGAAGTCCGATTGCAGCGTCGAAAGAATGGAGGTTGCCGGCCACGCGGGAGGTCCGAATTCGTAACAGTCCGCGTGGGTCAACCCATGAAGCTGGATATCATGTCCTGCGTCACGAGCAGCGATTAAAGCCTCCTTCCATTCCGACGTCATTGGTTTGCCGCCGCCCTTGGGCACCGTGAACCAGGTTGACCCCAGCCCGCGCGAACTGAAGAACTCGGTCGCCTTCGTCAGAGACTCAACCATTGCGCTGCCGCCCGAACCTGCGTCGTCAATACTCCATGAATATACGGTCATCTCTTTATTCTCCGCTTGGGCCCTTTGGTATGGCCAGAATAGTCCGATTCACTACGAGGCGGCAGCGGCCATCAACGAAGTCGCCAAAGGCAGGCCCGTGCCGTGTCTCAGCCGGCCGGCGCTAAACCTCAAGAATGTCCGGTCCTTCTACCGTGGCCGCCTCATCCAGGGCACCCGATGCCGCCAGTTCCCCCAAAGTCGCGAACGAGGCACCCGGCTTTCGGCCGACATGCTCAGCGACAGCATCGATCACTCTGAATGTGTGCTCAAAGTCGTCGGCGATGCCATGCGTGTGCATCATGATGACAACGACAGGGCTGTGTTGGCTGATACGGTCCAGGTCCTGGCGGGCCAGGCCAACAAACTCCTGGCTGCGATGCCCGGACTCGTGCCACGTATACTCATTCAGTATCGGCACCTCGACCGTGCCCGCATACCAGCGGAACGGCCGGTAGGGGATATTGTCGATCCATTGCTGCGAAATGTCGCCTCCGTTGTCCACCGCATGCCCATAGCCGCTGCCGCTGATAAACACACCGGAATGATAGCTAATGCCGGTCTCTCGCAAGGCACTGAACATGGGCTTTGAGATCGCTCCGCACGGAGCCCTGAAAACAGTAGGCTCAACACCGTAGTCAGCCAAGAAAATCTCTTTGACCTCTTCGATGCGCTCGCGCAGCTTGCCTACGGTGTATCTCGGCATCAACTGCTCTCGGCGTTCGTCGAATTCAGATTGGAGAGTGGGCAAAATGTCGGTGGCCGGCCAGGCGGGCGGCCCGAATTCGAAGCAGTCCGAGTGCGTCAGGCCGAGTGGCTGAATATCGTGTCTTGCGTCGCGTGCCGCAATCAGCGCGTCCTTCCATCCGGCCGACATCGTTTCACCCCAAGGTTTGGGCACAGCAAACACAGTTGAACTCAGGCCGCGAGAATCAAAGAACGCTGTCGTCCTTTTCAGAGACTCTACCAGCACACTGTCGCCCCAACCAGCGTCGTCAATCGTCCATGAATAAGCGGTCAACTCGGACTTCTCCACAAACGGCACTTAAGAATGGCCAGGACAGGCTCCAAGTAAAGCAACAAACCTTCTTCTTTCTGCTAGCCCTTTACCGCCCCGACAGTCAGGCCTTCCAGGAAATAGCGCTGTAAGAATAGGAAGACGATCAGGAGAGGAACCACGCTCAGAAACGCCGACGCGGACGTGATTCCGTAATTGACCTGAAATTCGCTCCGCAGTAGCGCAAGTCCCAGGGGAAGCGTGTAGAGATCCTTGTCATTGAGTACCACAAGAGGCCAGACAAGGTTGTTCCACTGCGAGGTGAAAACAACGATTGACAAGGTTGCAAGGGCCGGCGCCGACAGCGGCAAAATGATGCGCCAGAACACGCCGAAGTCGGAACAGCCGTCGATCCGGGCCGCATGCTCGAGCTCCTCGGGAATCGTCTGCATGAATTGGCGCAACAGAAAGACACCGAGTACGTTGGCCAGCGCCGGGATGATCAGTCCCCCGTATGAATTCAGAAGGCCCAGCCAATTGGTGATGAGAAATGCAGGTATCAGCAGCAGCGCCCCGGGGATCATGATCGTAGCAAGCATGAGTCCAAACAGAAAATCCCTTCCCCAGAACTGCTTTTTGGCAAAAGCATAGGCCGCCAGGGCATCGATCAGCACCGTCCCCACCGTCACGAGAAGCGCAACCAGAATCGTGTTGAAGAACCACAGGCTGAAAGGCAGCTCATTCAGGATGTATATGTAGTTGTCCCAGACAAACTGCTCAGGGATCAACTGCGGCGGGATCGAAATGAGGGTATAGGTTTCCTTGAATGATGAGGAGAATATGTAAAGGTACGGCCCCAGCATGACGATGACCAGTGCCGCCAGGAGAACGTAGACAACGACAGCCTGTGGCAGTAGGCGGATAGCCTTGCGCCAGTTCCCGTTGAAATTGAATTGGGTCATGGGATAGTCCCCTGAAGGCCGGCCATCGCCGGTTGCGCGACACGGTTCACAAGTCTATCTTTCGCCCAGCACGCGCATTTGCACGTAGGAGATCGGCATGATGATGAGCAACAGCACCACCCCCATAGCCGCGGCCATTCCGACCTGGCCGTAGCGAAAGGCATGATTGTAGATGTACCAGACCATTGTCGCGGTGGCGTGAACGGGACCGCCATTTGTGAGCACAAAGACGGTATCGAAGAGCTGAAACGCCCAGATCGTACCCATAACAACCGAAAAAAGGATCACGGGTCGCATACGTGGTATCGTTACACGGGTTGCCACCTGCCAGGCATTGGCACCGTCGATGCGGGCTGCCTCGTGCAACTCTTCAGGGACACCAAGCATGGCGGCCAGGAACAGAATGATGTGAAAGCCGATCCCCCGCCACCACTCAATAAGAAGGATTCCGTACAGAGCCCAATCCGGGTCGGACAGCCAGTAAATCTCGGGGATGCCTAACAGACCCGTCAGATAGGTCAAGACTCCATAGCGGGGAGCCAAAATGTAACTCCAGATCTGGGCTGTAGCTGCCGCCGAGGCAAGAAGTGGAAAGAAAACGACTGCCCTGTAGAAGTCCTTGAATCGAACAAGCTTGTTGCCAATCAGGAAGGCCAGTGCGAGCGCGGTGATGACGGCAATAGGCACGACAGACACTGTATATTGGAGAGAGTTCAGGAAGACCTTGAGAGTAATGTCGTCGGTAGTAAGGCTCAGGTAGTTCTGAAGGCCGACGAAGGGTTTGACCTGATCGACCAGGTCGCCGCGTAGTAAGGAAAGCCAGAGAGCCCAGAAGAATGGCCCGATGTTGAAGATGACGAAGAGCGCCATAAAGGGCAGAATGAAGGCATACGCGCTCAGATTTCGCCTGACCGCGGCTCGTTGCCAAAATGAAGTTTCCGTCAAACCGCTTCTCTGGGGCGTAGCAGACGTGGTAGCCATTTCAAATCCCTTGGCGGGAGGCGCTCTGTGGCAGTGATCTGGATGGATTGCGCTGGGCTGCCGCGCTCCAGGAACGCGGCAGCCCACAACTGTCTCGAATCAGCGACTAGGATCCTTCTTCCTCTCGGAGCATGTCGTTGATCTGAACGACCATGTCCTCAATCGCCTCTTCGACAGTTCGCTGACCGAGGACGAACGACTCGATCGACGTGCCCTCGATATCCCAGAACTTGAAGATCCATCCGCGATACGGCCAGAAGAAGGTGTACTCTAGCGTCGTCTGGGCAGTGGTAAGTACCGGGTCATCGGGATAGAAATTGACGTGCGGCGAAACGCTCATGAATCCCAGGCAGCCGATCCACGACGTCAGCAGATCGGGGGTGACCAGGGTCTCGATGACCTGCCAGGACTCGTCAGGATATGCGGTCTTGGCGGCAATCGCCAGCATACCGACGCCGCCGTAACATGCGCGTCCCCTCGCACCTTCCGCCGGGCCGGTTGCCATGCGCGCGGCGCCGAGCCGGAACTCAGGCTTCTCGCTGCGGACAGAGTTGGCAAAGACGTTCTGGGCTGTGATCATGCCAACTTTGTCGTCGCGGAAGTACCCGCCGACGCCCGGTTCTTGTCCGGAAATCGCCCCAGGCATGGCGATTTCATAGTCGTGGAACAGCGAATTGAAGAAGTTCCAGCCCTCGTACGCCTCCTCGGAATTGACGATACACTCCGTCAAGTCGTCGTTGAACCAGTGTCCACCGAATCGCCTTGGCCACTGGCCGTTCTCGTGCCAGCCCTTGGGGTGAGTAGCGAAACCGTAGATATCGTCGCCCAGAGCGGTGATATCCTGCGAAATGGCAAGAAACTCATCAAGGTTTTCCGGCGGCGTATCGGGATCGTGCCCAGCCTGTTCAAACAGGTCTTTGTTCCAGAACAGGTTGGAGCCGCCGATAATCCACGGGAAGGAGTAGGTCGTGCCGTCGTACGTGCCAGGCTGCCAAGCCCTCTCATAGAAGTACGAGCGATCGAAATTGCTTGAGGCAATCCTTTCGTCAAGCGCCATAATGTGGCCTGCGTTGACGAAGCGCGGGAACGACTCAGTCTGGTAGCTCACGTCCGGTCCCTGGTCGGCGGCAAACGCGGCCACGAACTTCTCGTTGTACTGGCCCCACGGGACCTCGCTAAAGTCGACGCTGATCTCAGGATGCATCTCCTCCAGCACATCCAACGTGGGTTGGGCGCAGAGCTTGGTCTCGTCGCCGGCAGCCTTATGCGGTCCCTTCCACATCGTCAGCGTGACGACCTCCATCGCCGCTTCCCCGCCTTCGTCGGCGGCGCCTGGTGCGGCCGGAACACAAGCCGACAGCCCGGCCCCGACCGTTGCCACACCTGCCAAAGTGGCCGTTCGAGTTAGAAAACTGCGTCTGGACAACTTCGTACCGGTAGCCATGGTCTGTTCCTCCTTGGCTATTGTGTGGTCGGCGCGATCGCGCCGCCTCTTCCATCAGACAGATCAGCCTCAAGACTTCTGGCTGCAAGTTGGTAACTCTACGCAATTTCCTCCAGTACCTTATTTAGTCCTTCGACGGTCTCCTCCACATCTTCGTTGGTCAGTAACGGGCTGACATTCAGATGCACGGCCCGCCCGAGCAGGTCAAGGCTCCGCGGGCACATATCCTGCCGGTATTCGATCTCCCGTTGCGCCCATCGCCACGGCCCTCCGGCTTCGGTCCAAGTGCGCTGGTTGATGATCGGCACCCAGTGCGCATACACGTGATAGTCTATGGCGTCGGGCGAATACAGCGTGCCGGCGCCGATATTTTCGGCACGCAACGCCTCTGACACTGACGCGGCCTTTTCCGGGCTATCCATAAAGAACACAGTACAGATCGCAGTATCACCATCCGGGTCCGCCTCCTCCCGGAAGCTGACGCCCTTGCGTTCCGTCACCTCCGCGATGCCGGCCTTGATCATCCTTTTTCGATGCCGCATGTCATCGATCAGGCCGTCCAGCCGGGCCAGTTGCGGAAGCGCTACCGCTGCCAGAAGCTCGGGCATGCGGAAATTGACGCCGCAGAGCAGCTCTTCCACGTTGAACTTGAGCTGCAGCGCGCCGATCACGTCATGAAACATATTGGCGCGCTTCCACACCAGTTCGTCGTCGGTAACCACCATGCCGCCCTCGCCAGAGGTGATTATCTTGTTGAACTGGAGGCTGAAGCAGCCCACGTCTCCAAACGACCCCAGAGCCTGACCCATGTAGCTGCCACCGTTTGCCTGCGCAACGTCCTCGATGACCCGGAGACCGTGCTCGTTCGCCAGTGCCATGAGCTCATCCATCCGGCAGGGGGCCCCGCGCATGTGTACGGGCATGATCGCCTTCGTATACGGCGTAATCTTCCGCTGTACGTCCTCCGGATCCATCAGCAGCGTCTCGTCCACCTCAGCGATCACGGGAATCCCTCCTGCTGCCACGACCGCGGATGCCGAAGCGATCCAGGTGTAAGCCGGCACGATGACCTCATCGCCAGGCCCGATGCCAATGCCGTGCAGCCCGCACACGAGCGCCGCAGTGCCCGAAGTGACTGCGACTGAATATTTGGTGCCCTTCTTTTCGGCAAACGCCTGCTCCAGCTGCGTTGCCTTCGAGTCCGCTTCCCCGGGACCGTAGTAACGAAAGAGCCGTTTCGCTCGCAACACGTCCAGAACCTGCGCTTCCTCTTCCTCCGCGATCGCCATGCCGCCCGGATACATTGGCGGATCCTCATTCTGTTTGGCGGGGGCGCCCCCATGTATGGCAAGTTTCTGGCTCTCCAATTGGGTCATCTCTACTCTCCCTCGACGGTTTTATGTGTGACAGCTGTTCTTTGAATCCAGTGGGGCAAATGCAGGAATTGCGATGCAAGCACTACGAAACTGGGGGATCTCAGATCACTCACTTTCCTGGCCGGTCCGGTCGACCGGTAATCTCGCGACGACACGCTTTACGGGCCCAGCTGCTCCACGTACACATAATAAGCGCCCAATACATCGCCGTCCTCAGTCACGAACCACGTCTGCAAGTGCGCAGGGCCCGCAGGCAGAGAGAGCGTGAAACTGGCGCCCAGGTCATTGTGGGAGACTTTTGCGCTCGCCTCTTCACCTGAAATCGAGATACGGGCGCGGTATACCGGCAGAGCAACGCCTCCACCCCAGGTAATCCTTTCCTTCAGAGAAGGTTCTCCTCCCTGTACCCCCCGTTCCGCAAGGCCCATTATAGCCGGCTGAATGGCGATGTCCCTGAACGCATTGGGTTCTCCCCCTTCCAAACCCGCCCGAACCGCCGCGCCCTCTTCCTCGGGCCAGCGGCGCAGCGTGAAACTGTAACTCCCGGCCTCGACTACCTCGACCTCCCAGTGGCCGTTGCAGATCAAGCCCTGGCGCACGAGGCTCTGGTTCCATGCGCACTCGCAGTTCTCGTTGCGCCAGTCGTGCGTATTCAATCGCAGCTGACGCGCCTCCGGTCCTCCAATTGCGATGGGAATGTCGTCGTCAAACTGGCGCGAGACCTTCTCCCACCACGCCTCGTATGCCAGACGCAGCTCAGAAACGACGTCGGGATGCGCCGCGGCAACGTCCCTCCGCTGCTCCGGATCCTCCTTGATCGCATACAGCTCTCGTCCGTTCACAAACCGCCAGTAGTCTGTCATGACAGCGCTCTTGCGCCATTTGACCGGATTGGTCAACCTCTGCGAGTCGGTGACCAGCGCCCGATCGGGCCAGTCCGCAACCTCGCTTTCATGAGGCAGCAGCAGAGGCGCCAGACTTTGTCCGTCGAAGCCGTTGGTTGGCGTATCGTCCAGCCCACACATTTCAATCAACGTTGGCAGCACATCCACATTGGCGGTTACTTCGTCTACGTCCCGACCCGTTCTGACCCCGCCTTCGGGCCAATGGAGAAAGAATGGAACGCGGTGTCCGCCGTCGTATTCCGAGCCCTTCTGCCCGCGCATTCCCGCGTTGTACCCACTGGTCAGGAACTGATTGTCGTCTACGGCCACTCCGCCTGCAGAACCGTTGTCAGTCATGAAGATAAAGATTGTGTTCTCAGCCAGCCCCAGTTCAGCCAGCCTGCGCCGCAAGCCCCCTACATTTTCGTCAATGTTTGCCACCATGCCATAGAACCTGGCGCGCTCCTCGTGCGGAGTCAGAGGCAGATAGGGATCGCTGTAGACCGGGTCAACCAGATGAGGGGAGTGAGGGGCATTGGTTGGGATGTAACAGAAAAACCTTTGCGTTCGCTTCCGCTCAATGAACTTCAAGGCCTCCTGGAACCAGACATCTGTGCAGTAGCCCTTGTATCGGGAATGCTGTGTCCCGTCCCAATAGCTGTCATCAAAATAGTTGTTGCCCCAGTAATCAGGAGTCTGGCCGATCCCACCCCCACCATGAACCACGACCGTCTCAAAGCCGCGGTCCTGGGGCCTGTACGGCGCATTGTCGCCCAAGTGCCACTTGCCGAAGATCCCGGTGGCATAGCCGCTGCGCTGAAAGTAGTCGGCCATGCTTACCTCGTCGGCGCGCAGCAGTGAACGGCCCCCAATCGTGTGCCAGACTCCCGTGCTGTTTGCGTAGTGGCCCGTCAGCAGACCTGCCCGGGTCGGCGCGCACGTTGGCCCGACATGGTAGTCGGTAAAGCGCGCGCTACAGTTGTATAGGTCATCCAGGTGAGGCGTCTTGACCACGGGATTCCCGTGACAAGAAAGATCGCCATACCCCTGGTCATCGGTGAGGACGAAGACGACGTTAGGCCGAACTTCGGGCATCCTTCAATACCTCATTGCCACGGCGTCTTGAACGTCCCAAAGTTGTTCTCCTCATCCTTGCCCCGGACCAGTACGGGCTTCCAGCGACCATCCAAAGAGTTGTCCTCAGCCTGCCGGACAGTTGTCGGCACATAGCGCAGCGTGAGACCGCAACGCCGCCTGTTCGAGCGGTTGGGCAGGCTGCCGTGAATGAGGGTGCCGTCGTGAATTGAAATCTGTCCCGCCTGCAGCGGCAGGTCGACGGCGCTGGCCGCCTCCTCCGGGGTAACATGGACTTCCTGGTTTATGCTGAGCAGATTGCCGGCCTGCTCGGCTTTGCCGTGCTCGACGACACCGGAAACGTGGGTGTTGGGAATCACCTGCATGCAACCGTTCTCCACGTCGCTGTCATCGACCGCGTACCAGGCCGTGATTGCCGTTGGAGGCTCCAGGCCCCAGAAGGTCACGTCCTGGTGCCAGGCGACAAAAGCCTCCGCCACTTCACCCTCGCCGTACTTGTTGAAAAAGTGGGTCGCCAGCAGCAGCACATTCGGTCCGATCAGCGCTTCGATAGCGTCCAGGATTGTTGGGTGCGTAGCAAGCTTCCAGATGAACTCTTCCTCATAATGGTAGTCAATCAGCCCGATCTGAGCGGTCTCCTTGCCGACGCGAGCCTCCAGATCGTCGAATGCGTCTCGATAGCTGTTCACTTGAGGGCCGTCGATAACATCGATTGCTCCGATGTAACCGTCGCGCCTATATGCATCCACTTGAGCCGGGGCAAGAATCATAGTAGCCTCCTTGGCGAAATTGAGACTGATAGCTGGTGAGGATAACGCTTGTACGCCGCGATTGCAAGCAGAAAAAATGTGGGGGTGCATCCCAGATTTTGGGTGGGAACAGTTTGGCGGGGAATCAGTGCCAGCGGTGGCTGGAATTGTTTACCGTCATTTGGCGAGACTCAGTGTAGGCGCAAGGCCTGGCAGTAGGGTGGAATCCGTCAGTTGGGGCAGGCACTAGGCCGGCACCCGCGGGGATCTGATGGGACTGGCGGGACGTGGTCTGGCCAGACACCTTCGATGAGGCACCTGTTACGAATATCGACACCAGGTCGATGAGGCATGTTGTAGGAGAGGGGGCGTTGTGGGGGCGGAGCCCCCGCACAAGGGAGGGCCGACTAGGCCCGACCGCCCAGAACTGCAGTAGTTAGCAGTCAGTAGTTAATAGTCAGTGACGGCACATATTCTGGCGGAAACTGGAATGAGAACTGACCGTGGGTGGGTTGCCTGCAAAGGTATGCGAAAGTTAGCCCCCATTTTGGGATGCGCCCAAATGTGGCCAGGCCATGCAGATCATTCTGCACTGTGGTACACTGAAACGAACGGAGCGACGGCTCAGATTGGGCCCCAGATTGAGGAGAGAATCGATATGGCCGAACGTGAAGTACCGGACTGGGTAAAGGAACACATAGACCGCTATCTCGAATCTAACGGTGAAGACGGCCACATCTGGAACGGCGTCCCCACTTTGCTGCTGACGACAACAGGGCGGCGCACCGGCAAGGCCCGCACGACTCCGCTCATTTATGGCAAAGTAGAAGGCGAGGA
This sequence comes from Caldilineaceae bacterium, assembly GCA_034428435.1. Lineage (GTDB taxonomy): Bacteria > Chloroflexota > Anaerolineae > Caldilineales > Caldilineaceae > Bin5. Next base: position 13,685 of record DAOUHY010000185.1, read on the forward strand.
AACCTACGTGATCGTCGCCTCCCGCGGCGGCGCCACACATCATCCTTCCTGGTATCTCAATCTGGTCGAAACGCCGTCCGTTACGTTGCGGGTCGGTGCCGAAGTCTTCGACGCAACGGCCCATACCGCCTCGCTGGAGGAAAAGCCGCCCCTGTGGAACATGATGGCGGAGATCTGGCCCCAGTACGATGACTATCAGGCCAAGACCGAGCGAGTAATCCCAGTCGTTGTTTTGGAGCGGGCCTGAAGAAGGGAAAGCACCCCGCGCCCCCATGGTGCAAAGATGAATTTTCTATCTGACGGGCCCGCGCAACTCGGTTCCCTGAGCCTTCCTGCCCCTTACCCGATCCTCAGTGTAGAAGACGATAACTACCGCACCAAGACCTTCATCCTCGACCTCAGCTTGAATGCTGTGCCAGGGCAGTTTGTAATGGCCTGGCTGCCTCGCTTCGACGAGAAGCCCTTCTCTCTGGTCGCTGCCGACCCGGTAACCCTGATGGTCACCGCCGTCGGCCCATTCACCAACCTGTTACATGCGATGGGTCCCGGCGATTCTCTGTGGATTCGAGGGCCGTTCGGAAAGGGTTTTCGTCTTCCGAAACTCGGACTGCGAGCCTGCTTCGTTGGAGGAGGTTACGGTGTGGCCCCTCTTCTCTGGCTGGCGAAGGCGTGGAGCCGGCAGTTGGACGCGCTGACCGTCATCGTCGGTGCCGGCACTGCTACCGACCTCCTGTACGTGGATCGATTCAATGCCCTGCAAAAGGTAGCAGAGTGGAATGCAGGCGCGTTAGAGGTGCTTACATGTACAGAGGACGGTACTGCCGGGTCCAAGGGCCGAGTGACCGAAATTCTGGCAGACCTTCTGACTTCAGGAGCAACCGATCTGCTGTGCGCTTGCGGACCGCACGGAATGCTTGCCGCCGTCGACGGCATAGGGAAGAAGCACGGTCTGCTGCGCCAGCTTTCGTGGGAAGCCTACATGCGCTGCGCCGTAGGGATCTGCGGCTCCTGCGAGTTGAATGGCAATGTACTTTGCCTGGACGGACCCGTCCTGGAGAGTGGTTGAATCGGGCGAGCCGTGCGGAAGAATGAGGGGGTTAAGAGATGAGCCGGCGCGGGGTCAACTCTGAGGCGGCGGGCACGCCGTAGGCCGGTGTCGCATTGCGTACGCCGTCAAGAACCGCAGATGCGACGACCTCCGCGGCCACCGCACCCACCAGATTCAAGTCTATCTGCACATCGAGGCCGCCTGTTGCCAATGCAAACAGGCAGTCGCCGTCATAGAGAGTATGCGCGGGCCGGGTTGTTCGGCTGACTCCCGTCTGCCCCATCTGCGCCAACTTGGTCACCGCCGGCTTGGAAAGACTAAGATTTGTGGCGACGACACCAATTGTCGTGTTGTCCGGGACCGGGCCAGAGCTTTGCGACGCCGACTCGTCCGGCGAATCCGAAGCCGCGGAGGAGTTTGGGTCGGACGATCGGAAGAAAACCCAGTCCTCTGACGCGGCGGCTTCGGCAAGGCTGTCTACCAGTTCTCCGCTTTTCGAATCCCGGGCCCCCGCCACCTGATGAGCCCGCGTCGGGTCCACAACGTCTCCAACCGCATTGACTGCGACCAATGCCGAAACGACAACGCCGCCAGGCAACGTTGCAGAGGCCTGGCCCAGCCCGCCCCTGGTACATCGATCGAATCCGAACAGTTTTCCCACAGTGCAGCCGATCCCGGCTCCGACTGAGCCGCGGCTCGTGTCCTCAGCGGTGGCCGCCTCGCAGGCGGCGAATGCGTCCTCCTGGGTGGGATATTTCGTCGAACCTCCCAACCCCAGGTCGTATAGAATCGCGGCAGGCACAATCGGCACCGATGCGGCGGGCGTGTACCAGCCAAAGCCCCTATCGGCCAGCCACTTGACGACACCGTGCGCCGCCCCCAGCCCGTAGGCCGAGCCTCCGCTCAGAAGCACGCCGTGCACGCGGTCCACACGGTTCACAGGGTCAAGTAGAGCGGTTTCCCGCGTACCCGGGGCCGAGCCGCGCACGTCGACTCCGCAGCAACTTCCCTCAGGCGTCAACACGACGCTACAGCCGGTTCCATGTTCAGGATCCGACCAATGGCCGACCAGAATGCCGTGAACGTCGGTCAGCGCATTATTCACTTTTGGCCATTCTGGCTGTAACTTGCCTCTTCAGGTAGGCCATGAGGACGTGCAGGCCGCGAATTCGCTGTGGCGAGATCGCCTCGTGCAGGCCAAGAAGATAGTGAATGTCGTCCGGCGTGTGCAACACCGTGTCTGGTGCCGCCCGCTCCAGACCTTCCTGCACAATCGCGGCGTAGCCTCGAACTGTAGGCGACTCTTTAGGCACGTCGATATATACGTGTACACCGGCATCAACGATGTCGGCAAACACAAATATCGGCGTCTGACATTCGTGGACCTGCTCCATCTGATCGCGGGCGTCGTGAAGGAAGCCGGGAAGGTCCGGCATATTCAATGCGAAATCGAGGAGAGACTCCAGCCGCTCCCGCGGTTCCATACTGCGAAAATCTTCGATGATCTCCCGCAGAGGCGGTGGAGTCCTGTCTATTTTTTCTTCAAGTGTGAGTTCAAAGTCCATCAATCAGGGTCTGCGCATCCTTCAGCATCGCTGCTGCAGGGGAACAGTCTTCATATCTATTTTGAGCGCTTCAGGACCGGTAGGCCGTTCTTGCTCTCAGAAACCTCGTAACCATCCGGAACCGCCTCCAGCGAGCCCTCCTTCTCTTCCTTGGCGAAGAAGTAGAGGGTCTGTTGTCGACCGTTACGCAACGTAGTTTCCTTTGAATGCAGATAGTACGTTCTGCCCTTGGAGTTCGTGTGCGCATACGCCATGTTTTGATGCTCCTTTTCAAACTACAAAAACTTTTTTCCGCTACCTCATCGCAGGAGCCCGGCCACCATATGGCCAGAATCGGTTTGCGATCCAGGTGAACTGTACCATATACAGTTGATTTGATTGTAATCCAGCCTTCCGAAACCGCAAAAAACGCAACTAATCTTTACTGCAAATGATGGAAATTCAAGGCGCGCGAGCCTATATAAGTGTCCGTATATTCAGCCGGTGGTTGACCTTCCCACCGGTCCTCATAGAAGCCGGTGACTACGAACCCGGCATCGAGTTGACCGCCAATCTGGTCTGTGAGTGTATGCCCGAACTCCATGGCCTCACCAGCCCGAACGTAGGCCTCTCTCTCCAGCTTGGTAATGCTCGTGAGGTCTGAATAGGGAAGTTCGTGTCGAACCTCCAGCATGCCCTCGTCAATCTTTCTCTGGTCAAACAGGTAAAGGACAGGGTTGACAAAGCCCGCCAGCAGAACGCCGCCCCGCTTCAACACGCGTGCGCACTCACGCCATACCGGCCGCACGTCGGGTACGAACAGGTTCGAACAGGGATGAACGATCAGGTCGAACATTCCGTCTGAGAACGCGCCCAGGTCCCGCATGTCGCCTTCGACAGTCACCAGGCCCAGACCATCGCGTTCTGCCACGAGACGGTCCTGCTCCAGCTGCCGGGGCGAGATGTCAAATACTGTGACCCGTGCGCCGGCGCTTTCTCCGGCGGCAGCCAGAACAGGCCCTTGTTGACCGCCCCCGGAAGCCAAACACAAAATCTCCGCACTCCTGAAATCGGGAAACCACTTACGCGGCACAGGCTTCGTCGGCGTGAGAACAATCTCCCAGCTTCCACACCGTGCCGCAGCCACCGTATCGCTGCTGACCGGTACCGTCCATCTGCTCCTACGCTCGACCGCTTTATCCCAGGCCTTTCTATTGTATGACTGGAGTTCATCAAGACCTTCCATCTGTCTCGCCCGTCCCACTGCAGTACAATCAGAAACCTCTCTCGTTCACCGGCCGGCCTGGGATCGCTTGCTTCTGAGGTCAGGCAATCTCTCTTTCGCCCGATTCCTTCGTTCGATTCGCTGCTGTTGAATCTGTTCGCTCAAGCCGGGAAGCGGCCCATCCCGAAGTACGCAGATGATCTCCGCCATAATACAGACCGCAATCTCGGCTGGTGTAATCGCCCCAATGTCGATGCCAATCGGCGCTTTAACACGATCGAACTTCGACGCCGGAATCATCTGATCCTTTTCCAGCAGCTCAAAGACTGCTCTTATGCGCCGTCGGCTTCCGATCATTCCCAGGTAAGCAACCGGATCATCCAACACTTCCAACAGACAGTCGATGTCATGTTGGTGTCCTCGCGTTACCAGGACGATGTAGGTGTCGCTGTCAAACGCGTCCTTGTCCTGCCGCAGGTCCACAAGAGTAGGCCTGAACGGCCCGGCTACGACACGGTCTGCGCTGGGAAACCGGGATTCATGGGCGTATTGAGGTCGATCGTCAATCACCGTAACCAGGAAGTCGCACGTCTTTGCGACCGACGCCAGTGGGATGGCAATGTGGCCCGCGCCGGCAATGATCAGATGCGGGGGCCGGGCCTGGACTTCCACAAATGCCGAGAAACTGCCGGCCTCCTCCTCATAGCGAAAGTGTTGGTGTTGCTTGCGAGCGATCGCCAGCCGGGCATCCCGTATCACGGTCTCCAGCCGGTTCCCCAGGCCCAACTCGCCAACATGGCGTCTTTCCGGTTCAGGCCAGACTACCGCATTCCTGCCTACTGCCTGCCCAAAGACGCCGTCGCCCGTGGTGACCGTTACAAGTGCAACAGCCTCTCTTTTCTCTATCGCTTCAAGTAGCGTCTTGAGCAGCCTTTCCTGCATGTTTCCCTAGTGAATTCCTATGAGATTTGAGCGCCCGCCGGCGGGACTCGCATTCCTCACCAACGTGCGCACATCGAATCGGCAGATTCTGCTCTGCTAGACACGTCTCACCCCAGATGCTAGAATCCGTACCATGCCCCGTTACAGTATCGCCCTGCACAAGCATCATCGAAGGCTGCCGATTGCCGGAAGGGCAAGGAGTCAGACGCGCAATGACCGAACTCTTTCTAGCTGAGAACCTTGTTGCCCTACTGACACTCGTCATCCTTGAGATCGTCCTCGGGATCGACAATGTCATCTTTATCGCAATACTGAGCGGCAAGCTACCCCCAAGCCAGCAGGCAAAGGCTCGCTCCACCGGAATCGGGCTAGCCGTGCTTGCACGCATCGCGTTGCTCTTCAGCATCACATGGATCATGCGGCTGACCCACCCGCTGTTCACTATCTTTCAACACGACGTTTCCGGCCGCGACCTGATACTCCTGATCGGCGGTCTCTTCCTGATAGGCAAGAGCACCTACGAAATCCACGAAAAACTTGAATCCGCAGGCCATGACCGCACGACGCAGGTGACTGCAACATTCGTTTCCGTCATCACTCAGATCATCCTCATCGACATCGTCTTTTCGCTCGACTCGGTAATCACGGCCGTGGGAATCTCAGGAAACCTCTGGGTTATGGTCCCCGCCATACTCGTAGCCGCTGCAGTGATGTTGATTTTTGCCGGCCCAATCGCAGCTTATGTCGAACGCCATCCAACCATGAAGATCCTGGCGCTGGCCTTTCTGATTCTGATTGGATTTATGCTTGTTCTGGAAGGATGGCTCCACGCAGCGGTTGAGGAGCTTAGTCTGAAAAACTACGCCTATTTCGCCATGGCATTTTCGCTGGCCGTCGAGATGATCAACCTGCGGATACGAGGGAAGTCGCAACCTGTGCATCTACACAGCCGCATCCCAGTACCCCATTCTACCCAGGACGAGGATAGCCAGCCGGAGTAAGGATCAGGCGCTGCCGCGCAGCCCGTTTTGCCGCAGGATTGGCTTACGCCGCGCCGGCCGATGGGTCCTCGCCGCTTGCACCTTCCCAACGCTCAACGAACACATCCATCACGCCGCCGCAGACGCCCAGGCTATTCATGGAGATGTCTTCGGTCAGGTCGACGTGAACCGTGCGGGGTATCCCGTCATGGATGACATCCAGCCCGGCCCGAATCACATCCGCCTCACCGCAGCCGCCTCCCACCGTTCCAACATGCCGGCCCAGAGGGTGAATGACCATCTTCGCGCCTACTTCTCTGGGTACAGAACCCTTGGCGTCGACAATGGTTGCCACGGCAACTGCCTGCTCCTCCTCCAGCATCTCCTTCAGATAGTGGTACAGTGTCGCAGTCAATGTCTTCCCTTTCCTTTCTGCTACCACACCAGAGCAATCTTCTGAAAACGGAATCCGCCAATCCCTAAGCTCTGGCAATCGGCACTGCACCAGCGGGCATCAGGCAACGCGTCATCCCGTCCACAGGGTTGCGGCGAAAGGCACCCGTGCCTCTTGGCTCAGACTACCCACTCAAACTCGGTGCGCAGCGACTTATAGTCGGCCGGCACATCCATGTCCCGCCTAATGCAGTCACTGTCAACGGTTACGTAGACGATCTTCTCGACGTATGTTTCAAGGAGGTGCCGAAGTGACTGTCCGCCGCTCAGCCTAAGTAGCTCCGGAAAAGCCCATCGAGGAAGATAGACAGGATGTCCGCGCCGCCGCATATAGCTCGGTACGACCACTGCCTCGGGGGCATCTTGAACTCTACCGAGGATCTGTCGGATCACGCCTCTTGGAATGTGCGGCTGGTCTCCCAGCGCCAGAAGCGTCCCGCAGACCGGTTTGTGGTTTCGACACAACGCCTCGACCCCCACCTGATAGGACCGCAGCATCTCGTCATAGCGGTAGTCGGCATTGAAAACGGTCTCGGCAGGTCCTCCCTTTAACTGATCAGAGACAGCCTCGGCCCGGTGCCCAGTCACTACAACTACCGGAGAGGCGCCTCCTCCCGCAAGAGCCTCCGCCACGGCTTCAATCACCGTCCCCTGTCGCCATGGCAGCAGCGGTTTGAAGCGCCCCATCCTGCGGCTGAACCCGGCAGCCGCCACCACCGCCGCCACATTCTCAGCTTGTTCTTCCGGCCCGAATTCGGTTAGGGCCGCCGGCATTCCGGGCCGATCAATGGACGGGCAAGGCACAGTTAACGCATCCTCGAATCAGTGATGGAAACCTACCGTGGAGGCACTCCCTGCAATGCCCCAGAAAGCATGTCTTCGTCCATTTGCGCAGTATACCACAGGTAGGCGGCAAGCCGGTTGACTTTGGCTGACCAAAATTGAGAGGGTCCACAGTTGACCTCTTGCGCCGGCTAACTCTCCTTGCCACGGGCGGATGGACGCTGACAGATGGACAGTGGACCGCCGAGCGAACCAAGCCTGACAGGCCCGATTTACTCGATTTCGTACTTCCTCGCAAGCGGGTGATATAATCGATCTATGCGAGATTCTGTTCCAGTCGCGCCAAATGGCTCACCCAAAGCGCGCAATTACGAACTGGTGAAGGATCCCATCTTCTACATTACGTTTGGATTCTTCGCCTTGCTCACGACGGCTCTGCCTGCCGCCCTTGGTCAACCGAACTTTCTGCCGATCGTTCAGGCAGTGGCCATAACCCTCTTTCTGGCCATCCCTCTTCGCAGAGGAAGGATCGCTATTGCCCTCGTGGTGCTTTCTTCCTGGCTGCTTTTGCAGTTTCTGGTCATGATTGTGGGTTCGGCGCTCTTGCCCCTTGTATTCGAGCGTTCGATCCATGATGGCTTCGCCTATCACCGCGCGCTCCTGGAATGGTCCGCGACAGGCCTCAATCTTCCTGGCTCGATTCTGCAGAGCCCCGGGTCACGTCTGGTTGAGTTCTTCGGTATTCTACTGGGCAGCCTGCTTTCTGCCGGCCTGGTAGGCCTCTGGTTTCTCGTGCGCGCCGTGAATCAGTTCGGGTACGGGGTTGGCCGTCTGGCGCTGGAAGGGTCACCCATGTTGATTCTGGGGTTGATGCCATGGAGGCTGGCGACTCTAGCCGGATACGCCGGGCTCACCGTCATGCTGGCCCAACCCCTCCTGACGAACAAATGGAATCCGGCCCACTACTTTGCCAGGCAGCGTCGTCTGGTAACCGCATCTGTTCTACTCATTGTACTTGGACTGATACTGGAATTTGCCCTTCCTGGCCTGTGGCGCGTCGTGTGGGCGCCTTGAGTCGCGGGTCTGGTGTTCTGAAAGCAATTTGCCGCCGAGAATTTCATGTCTCGGGGCCTAGACGCTTTGGGAAGGTTTGAACCAACTTGGAACGCGCCGAATTTTCGCGATTGCCGATCTTCACTGCATTGTGCTGGCATCTTCCGCCGGTGCGCTTCCCCGCCCTATAGAAGGTTTGCCTAGTCATACACATCAGCATGGGGCCCGGAAAGATTGCCGGCTCGCGGCGAGCTGACTTTGCCCATCCTATATCGATATGCTGCGAATAAAGCGAGTGAATCTAAAAGGATTCAAAACCTTTGCCCAGCAGACCGAGTTCGCCTTTGGTTCGGGCGTAACCGCGATTGTGGGTCCAAACGGGTGCGGCAAGAGCAACGTAGCCGATGCCATTCGCTGGTGTTTGGGCGAACAGAGCTTCGGTCTTCTGCGCTCAAAGAAAACAGTTGACGTCATCTTCTCAGGAAGTCACAAAAGAGCCAGGCAAGGGATGGCGGCCGTCAGCATCGTCCTTGACAATGAAGCCGGTGACCTCAACATCGATTTCAGTGAAGTCGAAATTACGCGCCGGGCCTACCGCGACGGCGACAACGAATACCTGATTAACGGGCAGAAGGTGCGTCTGCAGGACATTACCCAGCTGCTAGGGCCAAGTGGGTTGGGAAGGCGGGCCTACGCAGTCATTGGGCAGGGCCTGATCGACCGCGTGCTCAGCTTGAGACCTGAGGAAAGGCGAGCTCTCTTCGAGGAGGCAGCAGGTATCACCGGTTATCAGCAGAAACGATCTGCAGCCTGGCGCAGGTTGGAGGCGACGCAACTCAACCTCGAACGCGCCGGCGACATTTTGGCCGAGCTTTCGCCCCGTGTGTCCAGCCTCAAACGTCAAGCGGAGCGGGCTCTCGAAAGGCTTCAGATCGAGAACGACCTGAAGGATTTGCTGCACGTCTGGTACGGCTATCAGTGGCATCGCACACTCAGCCAACTCGCCACAGCCCGGCAGAAGGCCGCGCGCGACCAGAAGACTACCCAGGTACGCCGTGAACGTTTGGACGAGGTTCATACCGGGCTCGACCAGCTACGCCTTCGCCAGGCCAGGTTGCGGGCCGATCAGAGCAAACGCAGTCAGATCAGCGAAGCTCGCCATCGCCGGTCTGCCGAGGTAATTCGGCGCCTTGCCGTCTGCCAGGAGAGGCAGAATCAGATCGCTGTCCGACAGGCAGACCTAAGAGACGGATGCCGCCGACTGCAGACAGAAAGAGAGGCTGCACAACAGAGGTTGGTAGCTCTCACCGCTGAAATCGAGAGAGTGCGTGAGGAGCGCAACGCCTGCCGGCAAGCTCTTGACAGACTCCAGATCCAATTGGCAGACAGGGAAAGGAAACAGAACATTGCCGTGGAACGCTGGCACGAGGAGGTCGCGGCACTGCGCAACGAGGAAGGCCGCAATGCCGGGCTCCGCAGCCGGTTGCGACAGGTGGTTGAAAGACGCACGGCCCTCGAGGAGAGATTAAGCAAGACCCAAGAGGAAACTGATAGGCGCAGAGAGGCGTCCAAAGTAGCTGCCGCCGCACTGACCGAGTTGGAGGCGGAAAGTGCCCAACGCAGCGCCGAAATCAGCCGGGCGCAGGTCGAGATCGACGCCCTGTCTGACGCCATCGACGTTGGCATGGACGCTCTTCGCACCGAGGAAGCGGCGAGGAACCGGGAACAGCGTGAAGTCGAGCGACTGCAGACGCGGCTCGACCTGATTCAGCCGGCTCGCAGCGAAGGCACAGTCTATGCCAGCGCTGTTCGCTCCATACTTCAGGCATCGCAACAGGGACAGTTGAACGGAATCATTGGGACCGTAGCCTCGTGCATTCAGGTGCCAGACCGCCTTGAACGCGCAATTGAAGTCGCACTCGGTGCCGCCCTGCAAAACGTGATCGCAGAGACATGGCAGGACACACAAGAGGCCATCGAGCATCTGAAAAGGGCCGGCGCCGGACGTGCAACGTTCCTCCCCCTGGACCGTCTGCGATCGGGGGGACCAATCGCGGCGCCCACGTCCAACGGCATCGTTGGAAACGCGGCACGCTCCATTCGCTTCGACTCTGAGGTAGCGCCTGCAATCAACCATCTTCTGCAGCGCGTCTGGATTGCACAAGATCTGGCTGCCGCACGCCATGCCCTCGACGAACGTGCGGGAAGATCGAGAAACGGTCGCCGCCCTAGAGGACGTTCTTCCGACCATGGCGCAATGCCAACCGTCGTCACATTGGAAGGAGAGGTCATTCGCCCCGGGGGTGCCGTCACCGGGGGAAACGACGGCCGGCGGCATCGCAGGTCGGTGCTGGCCTGGGAAAGGGAAGCCCGCGAACTGCCTACAGAACTTGACCGTGTCTTGGGACAGGCTCGAAAGGCGATGGGAATAGCCCAGGCAACCCGAATTGAGGTCGAAGAGAGGACCCAAAAGAGAGCACAGCTCGAAAGACAGCAGAAGCGGCTAATTCGAGACACTAAGCTGCGGCAGGCTGAATTGGAGGAGGCCAGGCTGCACGCCGCTCAGGCCAGACAGGAAGCCGCATGGCAACGAAAGGCAGTTGATCAGTCAGAGACAGATCTGGCCGACTTGGCTGCGCAGGAAGTTCGGCTCAGGACGGCACTGGCGGAGGCCACCCGCTCTCTGGATGACGCCCGCAAGCGGGCGAGGATGTCCGAACAGGCGGCACAGACCAGTCAGGATGAGATTCTCCGTCGGCTGGCAGACCTGCGTGCGGAGGCCGCAGCCGCGCAGGAGAAACTGAGTAACCGGCGCGAGCTCGAGGCAGAGCTGAGCCGCACTCTGGCACAGATCGACAACCAGCTCCAGTCGAGGACAGCAAGGCATTCAGAGCTTGACCAGGAATCAGACCGGTTGGGTTGCGAGATCGAAAAGGCATCAGCCGAGGAAGCAAAACTGCACGCAGAAGGCGACGCGCATATGCGTACGACAGCGGAGATTGAATTGGAGCTAGAGAGGTTGGACAGGAATCTGGGTCGCGCCGAGGAAGAAGAAAGGGCCGGCCAGCAGCTGGTTTTGCAGTCCGAATCAGACTGGAATGCCTCCCGGCTTGCCTTGCAGCGGACCGAAGATCGCCTCGAATTACTTCGTCGCGAAATCCGCCAGGATTTCGGGCTCGCTGAGATGGAAGAGGCTGTCGGGCTGGCCTACCAACCCCCACTACCACTGCAGGCGCTTGTCGCCCAACTGCCCGTCGTCCACGATCTGCCTGCCGGACTAAAGGATGACGTCAAGGAAACTCGCGCACGCGTCCGTCGCTTGAGCAATGTCAACCCGGACGCGCCCCAGGAGTACGAGGAGCTAGCCAGCCGTTTCCGGTTTCTCCAGGACCAGTCCGACGACCTCGAACGGGCCTCGAGCGACCTGCAGCGTGTCATCAGCGAATTGGACAGGCAAATGGAAGGTGAGCTGCGCCGCACTTTCGACGCCGTCTCAACAGAATTCGTGAGTTTCTTCAAATTGCTGCTTCAGGGAGGAACGGCACAGCTCTCAATGACCGATCCTGCCGACGTTCTCAATTCCGGCGTCGAGATTTTCGCACGCCTCCCAGGAAAGCGTACCCAGAGCCTGGACCTTCTCTCCGGGGGCGAGCGCTCTCTGACTGCTTGCGCACTCGTTTTCGCCATCCTTCGTGTCAGCCCAACCCCGTTCTGCGTGCTCGATGAGGTAGATGCAACACTTGACGAGGCCAACGTCGACCGTCTCCGATCCGCAATCGATCTGCTGCGCGCACGGACACAGTTCATCATCATCACTCACAACCGGCGCACCCTCGAAATCGCCAACAATATATATGGCATCACCATGCATGATGACGGGGTGAGCAAGGTGATTAGCCTGAGGCTGGAGGCAGACAAGTTGAACGCACTAGAGGAGGACTATTTTGAACCAGTGGGGGCCGTAGCAATGTGAGTGCGACCCAGCCTGTTGTTTGGCTGAATCAGCCTCTCATTGCTGCAGCGCTGCACCTTACTCACCGATTTCGAGACAGGTATTGCCTCTGTTTTCTGCATTGCAAATACCCTCCCACTTGCCAGCCAAAACGGAAACAGTATAATTCCGTGTGGGATACCACCAGTATACAACCGGCAAACCGCCAGTTGTTCAGTTAACATTTACGGCGACACTCACTGCGACGGAGCCTCTCAATGAACAGAGATCACCCCTTGATTCGAGTTGGCGGCCCCATTCTGGGTCTTCTCATCCTCATCTATGTTATCAACTCGGGGGTCGATACTTTCCAGGCCGATCTGAAGGCGGTTCGTGACGAAGAACGGGAAGCAATGCTGGCCCAAGCAGCGTCGGAGTCGGAACAGGAGGGTCAGGAGGGTCAGGAGGGTCAGGAGGAAGCACCTGCCCAAGCTCCTTCGCAGGGCGAAGCAGTGCAGGAGGAGTCAGTTCTGCCGGAGGTCTTTTTCCGACAGCCGACGACCCACGCGATCGTACCACCCACTTTTGTAGTGAAAATGGGGGCAGTCGGCGTGTCGGTTGACCCGTTAGGCGACGTTCTTCCCCTATCCGGGCACATGCACATTCTCGTCAATACCGATTTCATTCCTGCTGGCGAGATTATCCCAACCGACGACCAGCATCTCCATTTTGGCGACGCCTCGCTTGAGACTGAATTGACACTGCCGCCCGGCGAACACACGCTGCACCTGCAGTTCGCCGACGGTCTCCACACCGCCCTCGAAGGCGACCAGTATCGCGACACTATCATAGTTTTTGTTGAAGAAGATGCCGCCGACCAATCTGTGGCATTCTTTGATCCTCTCGACGGTACGACCGTTTCATCACCGGTTGAAGTTACGATGACGGCAACCGGCCTAATCGTCGAACCATCTGGTGAAGTCAACGACGATGCGGGACATTTCCACATCCTTGTGGACACCGACTTCGTCCCGGCCGGGGAAATCATTCCCACCGATGAAAAACACCTTCACTACGGCCAAGGCCAGACTTCCGTCTTGCTCGATCTCGAACCCGGCGAGCACACGCTGCGCCTTCAGTTCGCCGACGGCCTCCACACGGCTCTCGACGGCGACCAGTACCGCGACACCATTACTGTCTTCGTCGAAGGCAGGGACGAATCGCCTTCGGTAGGATTTGGAATACCGGCCGATGGGGAATCCGTAACCTCACCATTCGCAGTCGCAATGCAGGCAACAGGGTTAATCGTCGAGCCGTCCGGCGAGGTCAACGAAGGTGCAGGACACTTCCACATCCTCGTGAACACTGAATTCACCCCTGCCGGCGAGATTATCCCTACCGACGAACAGCACCTCCACTACGGCCAGGGCCAGACGACCGCCACGCTTGAGCTGGAGCCCGGTGAGCACACGCTTCGCCTACAGTTTGCCGACGGCCTCCACACAGCCCTCGAAGGCGACCAGTACCGGGACACCATCACTGTCACTGTCGAAGCCGGCGACGAATCGCCGACGGTAAGGTTTGGACTACCGGCCGACGGGGCAACCGTAACATCCCCCTTCGAAGTGGCGATGCTGGCAACAGGGTTAATCGTCGAGCCGTCCGGCGAGGTCAACGAAGGTGCAGGACATTTCCATATCCTCGTGAACACCGACTTCACCCCTGACGGCGAAATCATCCCTACCGATGACCAGCACCTCCACTACGGGCAGGGCCAGACGACCGCCACCCTTGAACTAGAGCCCGGCGAGCACACCCTGCGCCTACAGTTCGCCGACGGCCTTCACACCGCCCTCGAAGGCGACCAGTACCTGGACACAATCACCGTCCTCGTTGAAGCCAGCAACCAGTCACCGTCGGTTCAATTCGAGCAGCCGGCCGACGAGGCAACCGTCACCTCTCCTTTTGAAGTCGTGATGGCCGCCACCGGTCTTGTCGTCGAACCGTCCGGTGAGGTCAACGAAGGTGCAGGACATTTCCATATCCTCGTGAACACCGACTTCACGCCTGCCGGAGAGATCATCCCTACCGATGACCAGCACCTCCACTACGGCCAGGGCCAGACTACCGCCACCGTTGAACTTGTGCCCGGCGAGCACACACTGCGGCTCCAGTTCGCTGACGGCCTTCACACCGCTCTCGAAGGCGATCAGTACCGCGACACGATCACCGTCCTAGTTGAAGCTGGCGCCCAGTCACCGTCAGTTCAATTTGAGCAACCGGCCGACGGCGCGACCGTCACCTCTCCTTTCGAAGTCGTGATGGCCGCGACCGGTCTCATCGTCGAACCGTCCGGCGAGGTCAACGAGGGTGCCGGACATTTCCATATCCTCGTGAACACTGAATTCACACCCGCCGGAGAGGTCATACCAACCGACGAACTGCACCTCCACTATGGGCAGGGTCAGACGACCGCCACCCTCGAACTCGAGCCCGGCGAGCACACGCTGCGGCTCCAGTTCGCTGACGGCCTTCACACCGCTCTGGAAGGCGAACAGTACCGGGACACCATCACCGTAATTGTTGAGGCCCCCCAGTCGATCGAAACAGGGGATTCCGACTCCGATCAGTTGGCGCAGGAAACCATTGACCTGGCCATTGAAGCCATGACCAGGACGGGCTGTAACAGTTGTCACGTAACGACCGGACTTCCCGAGGTTGACGCGAACATGCTTGGTCCTGACCAGACAAACCTCGGTGCCATTGCGGGCACACGTCGAGAAGGCTACAGCGCCGAGGAGTACCTCCGTGAGGCGATTCTCGATCCCAGCGCGTTTATCGTCGAAGAGTGTCCCCTCGGGCCGTGCCTTCAGGTAATGCCTGTAAACTACGGTGATCTTCTGACTGACGAGGAACTGGATGCTGTGGTTGCCTACCTCCTGTCCCTGACAACCGATGAGTAGCCAGCAGGCACTCTCAGACCAAAAAAATCCCCTGACGCTCAACTGAACGTCAGGGGATTCTCAACCTTTTCTGTTTTGCCCGACCAGTTCCAGCAACTTCTCTCAGTCTGAATCAGGTCTCTTTCCGGCCGCTGTCTTTGATCCCTAGCCGCCGATTGCCAGCAGCAGGACCCAGAGAAAACTGATCGAGCTTACGATGCT
Organism: Caldilineaceae bacterium; assembly: GCA_034428435.1. Lineage (GTDB taxonomy): Bacteria > Chloroflexota > Anaerolineae > Caldilineales > Caldilineaceae > Bin5. Next base: position 28,808 of record DAOUHY010000185.1, read on the forward strand.
CACAGCCATCGCCAGGAAGAATCTCGGACTGTACTTCTGCCTCAGATTCAGGGAAGGCTGCCACATTACCGGCAGCATCAACCTTGACCTCACAGGCAGAAGTGCCCCAGACCGACTCTTGCTCTTTTTTGGCGTAAATCGTGGAAAAGCGGCTTCATAAGTCATGGCAGCTCTCCTTAACCAATGATAACTGAATAAATCCGAAATGATGCAACTGAGTATACACGATAAATGTTCAGTTGTCCATACCCGAACTGAGAATACCACATCCTTGAACAGCAAGCAAAATGGTCTTACCGGCGTAGCACAGTCTCAAATGCCGCGGCTCAAAGGTTTTGCCAGGATGCTCCGATTCCCCCTTCAGGATTCCCGCCGGCAGTCTCGCCTCTCTACAAGTCAAAGAGGCCAGGAATCTTCTTCCTCCTGCAGATCGTCCTCTTCATCTTCGAGTTCCGGGTCGCCGTCGTCTACGCCATAAAGACTCTCATCCATATCGTCTTCGAAAATCGATTCATCATCCAGCCACTCATACTCTTCTTCGTCTTTGTCGGTAGCTGCGCCTGTACTTTCAAGGATCTCTGCATTCTCGATTTCATCGAATGTAATGCACGAAAGCGTTACCGGTTCCAGCTCGATTTCATCGGCGTCACACCATCCGTTCAACCAGAAACTACAGCGCTTCTGCGGGCAGCGCACCCGGCTCATTTGGAGTCCTCCCATATGGCGGGCTCGTGGGGCCGCGCATGAAAGACATTTGCCCATACAGAACGCGCCCTCTCTCGGTAAATCGATAACTTCGAGTATAGCAGAAAACTCAGACCCGTCAACCGTTTTCGGAGATATTTGTCCTACTTTTGTATGACTCGCTGCCCATTAGGTTTGTACACTGCGACACTCTCATTGCGATCGTTCCAATTGCCCTCAAATTCAGACCTGAAATTTGCCCGACTCAACACATTTCGCGGTTGAACGCCTGCCGACGAATGCGCGCCTTCATTGTGGGCGGTCGGCCGTAAGAGGCCCGCCTTCTACGGGGAGATACTCCTGAAGCGCCCCCCGACACATCGACCCGCCAACGGAACCACGTCACACTCTCCTCTCAGCTGACCAACCGGAAGCGCGCGGCCTCCGACGCAGCAAAATCGCACTGCATTCCCCCTTCCACAGAAACCTTCCTGAACGCATCCTCGTACTGTCCTGTAAAGGGCTGATTGGCAACTGCAGCCCTTCTTTTGTAGCATCAACACCCATCGAGGGAACATCTATGAGTACGCTGGGTAACGTCATTTGGCTAATTTTCGGGGGTCTGATCGCCGCTCTGGGTTACATCATCGGCGGGCTGCTTCTATGTCTCACAGTCATCGGCATTCCATTCGGACTGCAGTCATTGAAGATCGGCGTAGCAACCCTCGCCCCGTTCGGTAAGGAGGTTGTCGAAGGGCAACACGCCAACAGTACGCTTCGCGTGATCTTTAACCTGATATGGTTAATCTTATTCGGTTGGGAGATTGCACTGGCCCATCTGCTTTCGGCCCTGATCCTTACCATCACTATAGTCGGCATCCCTTTCGCCAAGCAGCATATCAAACTGATTCCGCTCGCACTCGTTCCCTTCGGCAGGGACTTGCATTAGCTTAAAAACCAACTGGGAAAGCTACCAACGTCCTCATTCCCCTACTCTTGTCTTGACTGAACCTGTCAATAGTTGCCTTGGCAGAGAGGCCCGCCACGGTTTCCGTCGTCTCCCAAGCCCCGCCGCCTTGCTCCCCGTCCCGGTCGCTTGAATCAGGGTCCTCGACCGGACCCAAGTCGATGTTAGATCATCCGATCTGCGTTCTGCGTCCTCAATTCACCCTTCGCCGACGCCGTCACTCCTCCTCTCGCCCACTCAAGATCCTGGGAAACGCCGGCCTCCCTCTGCTTCGAGTTCGACTTGAGGCTGTGACTCAGGTGGCGTCTCCTTCACGACGGAGACTTGTGAATCCGGAGCGGTGGTACGGCCGCTTGGACTCCCAATCGTCAATATTTGTGCGCGTCAATCCTGATTCCAAAGTTAGGTTAGCTGTTGCAACTGTGGTAAAAGATAAACGACTAACGTTCTCATTGTACCCCAGGCACGAGCCGAATTTATCTAAGGATAAGCGAAAGTAACCTGCCGACGCCGTTGCTTCTTTCTCCAGAATGTCACCGCAGCAGTACCAATGTTCTCCTCCATGGCGGGGCCCTTATACCTAAGTAGCCAAGAGCGGAAAGGAAGTCTGGGCCGGTCAAAGGTCGGACTACATCGGAACTTGCGGAAAGATGAGGGGAAGGGCTTCCCAACTCACAGTCGTAGGAGTAGGGAAGATGGCGATGACAGGAAAAATAGAAGAAAGGCAAGAGCTTCCCGGGCTAATAGAGTCGGAAAAATTCAGTCAAATCGGCAAACTTTTTCTGATTCATGTGGGCGAGGGAATTGGTGCAAATGCACAGACCCTTTTTCTCAGTGCATTCAGGTTACCTGGGGTGCTTCTAAAACACTCAGGCAATGACGGTGTTGCCAACAACCAGAAGGTCAAGCCAGCAGCATCTTGGACGAAAGTGGAGCCAACTGCACAGGTCAAGGCCCAGGATTCGTTAAGTGTGTTGTGATCAAAAATGGGCTCTGAATTATGAACGACACCGGTCGTACGGCAGCTTTCTTGTTCCTTTAATTTGGACTAAATACCCTAATCCGACAGGGCGCTTAAGTTCTCCGACTACCTCAAGGTCACAGATCACGGTGCAGAAACATGCCTACCGACAGCCGGCCCAACATTCTGTTTATCTGCGTAGACCAGTGGCGCGCGGACGCGTTGAGCCTGACCGGTCACCCTGTGGCAGAGACGCCGCACCTGGACAGGCTGGCCCGTGAGGGCATCAACTTCACGCAGGCGTATGCGGCCACGCCCACCTGCGTGCCGGCGCGGGCGACGATCTTCACCGGTCTCAACCAGCGCCATACCGGATTTGTCGGCTACA
>DAOUHY010000186.1:0-49312 GCA_034428435.1 Caldilineaceae bacterium
CCGACCTGGATGACCGCCACACTTGGGCCGACCGCCTCGACAAACGCCGGGCTGCTGCTGTGCTCGCTGCCGTGATGCCCGACCTTGAGCACGTGCGCGGCGACCGGCTGCCCCTCGCGCAACAGACGCGCCTCGCTGGGCCGGCCGGCATCGCCCGTCAACAGCACCGCAAAACTGCCGTAAACCAGCTTCAGCACCAGCGACCGTTCGTTCTTGTCATCCTCCTCCAGCCCCGTTAAAAACGCCTCCCGCGGTGGCCACAGCGCCCACAGCGCCACCCCGTCACCAAGATCCAGCCAGGCCCCCTGCTGCAATCCCACCACCGGCACATTCTCCCCGTCCAGGGCCTCCAGCCACAGCTGCGAGTCCTCGTGAGAGCGCACATTCTCGCTGATGATCGCCTGGCCGAGCCCGAAACGGCTGGGCAAATCGATCTGTCCGCCGATATGATCCCAGTCAGGATGCGTTACGATCGCCCGATCGATATGACGGTCCCAGAACGGCATCACCGCGCCCAGTTCAGCGAACAGCTGCTGGCCGTCATCCCCGCCGTCAATCAACACCTGGCGCCCGCTGGGCGTCTGGATAAAGATCCCGTCCCCCTGCCCGACATCCAGGAAGTAAACGTGGAGTTGTCCGTCCGGCTGCGTCAAGGCCAGCCACCACAGCAGCCCGGCCACCATCGCCAGGACGCCAACCGTCCAGGTGGGCGTTGCGCCCGCAAGGAGTGTCAACCGCCGGCCGGCCGCGGTCTCTCTCTGTTCCACGGTAGAAAATCTAACAACCCTGTGCCCAATTCGCCCCGAGCGCTCAAATAGCGAAGCGGTAGCGCGTTTAAATTGCGCCGCTATCGGCTTTTGCCAGAGCAACCCCAGAATGGCGGCGTAAGTTAAAACCATGGCGCCTCCCCCGTACGCGGCGACCTCCACGCTGCCGCCTTGAATGGTCGCGTGCCAATTCACGATCATCGTCGTCCACCATAGACTGGCGTAGGGCACAAACAGCAGATAGTAAGCGATCTGCTCCAGGCCTGATAGCCCCACGATCAATCCCATGCCGCCAAATATCATGATCCAGGGTTGCACCGGCGCGATCAGCACATTGGTGAACAGGCTGATCAGGCTAAGCCGTCCAAAGTAATGGACGATAAGAGGGTAGGTCGTTACGCTGGCCGCGACCGTCATCAGGAGGCTGTCCCGCAGCAAGTCGCCAAATGACCTGGGCATGAGAAAGTCCGCCTGCGAACCGGCCGCCGCACGCCCCTTCCGCAGCAAGCCCTTCTCCAACCTGTGCCATAGTGACGTGACGCTGTCCGTGAGCGCAGGTCCGATCAGGATCAGTCCGACAGTGGCCGCGCTGCTGAGCTGAAAGCCCACATCCCACAGCATGAGTGGATTCCACAGTGTCATCGCCCAGCAGGCCGCGCCCAGGCTTACCAGCGCCGTGCTCTGCCGCCCCAGCACCGTTGCCACCACAAACAGGCCGCCCATCAACGCCGCCCGCATGACCGCGGCGTCTCCGCCCACCAGGAACGTGTACAGGGCAAGGCCGCCCAGGGTCGGCCACAGCGCGCCGCGCTTGCCAAACAACCTGATACCCAGCGCCATGAGCACACCGGTCACCAGCGCCACATTGCTGCCGCTGATCACGATCACGTGGCTGGTGCCCGTGAGGTTGAACTTCTCGTACAGCTCGTCGGGAATGCCGGCTTCGATGCCCAGTAGCATCCCGTTTGCCAGCGCCGCATACGGCTCCGGCAGCAGGCGGTTCAGCAGCCTTTCGCCGCGATCGCGCAAGCCGTAGACGAACTGCAGCAGAAACGTACCGCGCAGCATGCCCGGCTGCGGTTCGACGCGTACCCGCCGCATCAGGCTGTGAATCTCTTTGCGCGCCAGGTAGGCCCGGTAATCGAAGCCCTCGAATATCGGCGGCTCCGTCAGCTCGCCTCGCACCCGCACACCCTCGCCGTAGCGAAAACGGTGTACGCTATTCGTCTGCAGTCGCAGGCGCCCGTCGACCCGTATCCTCTCGCCGTCGAGCTCCAGGTATTCCGCCTCGATATCCAGCCGCCGCCGGCCCTCCTTCAGAACAGGGTAGCTCGCCACATATCCGTCTACAGTCACTGGCCGGCTGCCGCCGTCCCCGCCGTTGCTGTTGTAATAAGCCAGGTCGGCGGGCTCGATACAGGGCTGGGGAGGGTGCGAACCAAGGCGCAAGACGCCGCAAATGCCGGCCAGCAAGATTCCACCCACAAGCCAGGCTGAGGGGGTCCTGCGCGGCGGGAAAAAACCAGCCGACGCCGGCCAGACCATAGGCTCCGCCGCCCGGGGAACGTCAAAGGCATCCCTCCACAGACAGACCGGAATCAGAGCCAGCGCCGCGATCCAGAAATGGCCGCCGGTACCGCAGCCAAACCATCCCTGTTGCCAGAGAAGCTGTCCGCCGGCTACGCCCACAAGATAGGCTACGGCGAGATAGAGCAATTTCATCCAATCGGGCCGGTTTGAGAGGTATTTTCAGCCCCGGTCGCGAGGAATCCGGACGGCCAAAGTTTCTTTACGCGTCCGGGATACTTGCCCGGTCTGGAGGTGCGCGCCGGCGCAGGCGGAACGCCAACAAAAAGGGATCTATATACCTGGCTGGACGTTTTTCTGACCTTTAGCCGCCCAATAGCCATACTCCGATGGCATACCAGATATTGAGCAGCATTCTTACCGATGGAACCAGAACAATGAGAATGAAATAGACGGCGGGCAGGACGATGATCTCAATGGTTTCAACGAAACTCGTGAACTCCCACACCTGCTCGTCTGTAAACGTTCCCCAAGGAAACCTCCACAGACCGTCAGGCATCTTGTTTCTCCTTTCTTATTTATCCCAACCTGTATCCACGCAAAGAAAATCCGATACGCCTTTGGTGTTCTCCGCGTTCCTCCGCGTCCTCCGCGGACAAAAAGATGTTGCCGTTCTCCGTGTTCCTCCGTGGACAGACCAGGTTTTGCCTGTGGAAATCCCGGTTCAGGCAAACGTCAACCAGCCCTAATCGCGAACTTTAACCAGCGGCTCGATGTTCGCCAAGGTTTTGGGACCAATACCTGGCACCCGTTCCAGCTCCTCGACCGTACCGAAGGGCCGCTCCGCGATAATCGCCGCGGCCTTGGCCGGGCCGATGCCGGGAAGCGTCTCAAGTGATGCAAGGGAGGCCGTGTTGACGTTAATCAGCCCGTCGTTTGATGCGGTAGGGGACGCCACCGCGGCTCCCGCGGACGATTGTCCCGACAGACCGGCAGGGGGCGCCCCGGTTGTTGACGCGGCCTCTGCCCCCGGGGATTGCGGCAGAGGCACATGCACCTGCGCACCGTCGACAAGCCGCTCCGCCTGGTTGACGAGTGCCGGGTCCGCATCCGCCACCAGACCCCCCGCTCTGGCCAGCGCATCACCCACGCGGGCGCCCGCCGGCACCTCATACATGTCCGGCCTTTGTACGCCGCCGCTCACAAATACGACAAGCGGACCGGGCGTGGCAGTCGGCGCCGGCGTCTCCGTCGGGGCCGGAGTTGGCAGCGCATGCAGCACGATCGGGGGCGGCGTAGGCCGCTGCAGCTGCCACATCAAAGCCCCCGCCAGGATCGCGCACAACAAAAACCCCACCAGGAATCCCAGCCCTGCATACCGCAGCGCCGCCGCAGCAGAGGCGTCTGGGGGCCTGCCCTCCGTGTCCATGTTTTGTCCTGATCGAGGTCCCATCTCCTCTGTTCCCCGCCTCCGCTAATCGGCTCGTGGCGAACCTGGGTCGTCGCTTACTTCCTAATGTGACACGCTCATCGACCGAAGTCTCAGGATTGCACATCAGGTAGCCTGCTAGATTGCTGCACTTTCATTCTGCGTGGACCCAACTCTAACAATGTATTGCTGGACTTCACTAAGGTATCTCCAGGAATGCCGAGAGCCTTTAAGATTGCCCCAGTGATTTCGATCGGCCCAGGAGTTACGTATGGCGGTAGCTTGTCTGGCGCTGTGTTGGACTCTGGTGCCATCACAAATGTCTCAAGCGATGTTCCGTCAGGCACGATGACTTCATTGTCCTGAATTATCGGGAGCCCGAACTCAGAAATGTGATTAAGGAAATCTGGCAAATCAAGAAAAGGAATCGTACGCCAAACGTTCTCGATATAAGCCTTGATATAGAAGGGACCCGTGACATTCGCTTGGTCGACCAGAATACGATGGCGCCTTATTATCCCCTCGCAGGCATCTAGCATCAGATTAAGGTCTAGAATTCTGATGGTTCTAAGACTCTCATGGTTGAACAAGGAAATGAAGTCCTGTCCGGTTGTATATGTACTCCACGCCGTACCGGAGCCCACTGCCGACAATATTGGAATTGGAAGGGTTACAAACGAGTGGCATTGACGAGAGAATTCCCATGTGAGTACGCGGTTACGGGGATCGTTGTAAGTAGTCTGCCTCGCGATGTAGCCATTGGACTTGGAAAAAATATTATCAAAAGGTAGTGATGGTTCTCGCATGACTTTACTAAAGTCAGTTATGTTCCTGTCATACCAGTGGCCCATGACTTCATAAGGGTCAGATAAAATGCTGAAGTGGACGAAAGGTTGCTCGTCCTCTCCCTTTGAAATCGTTGGACTCCTCAGTATACGATCCTCTAAACGCAGACGAGCCCGCTCACCGCGCTGAGAGAGAATGTCGAATGTCGCTCGATCCGTCACTGGTTTGGGATCTGAAGAGTCACCGATTCGCCTGTATATCCGCCCATCGTTATGAACGTAGGGCGTATCTGGACCCTGGGGTATATCAGCTACAATGATAGAACGTCCTTGGTTGAGACCTACGGATTTAATAGGTCCTTCAAATATCCGGGTAGTGTAGAACACAGGAGGATTCAGAAGGTCCTTTGTTGCGTTCCGCAGAGATTCGACAATGGTTGGCACGTCCGAATCTGCAACACCTGGGAAGTTGTGTGCTACATTTGTTTGTGTATCACTCATGATTCCAATGAAGAGCAATCCTCCGTATTGGTTGGCGAAAGAAGATAAGCTTTTTGCCAAAGCGCGTGGCTTGACGGCTTCTGATTTGTACTCGACGTACCAGCCTTCATATACGTCTCTCAACACCGCCAGATCAGTCGGTGAAATATCCATCAAACTGTTGTCAAAAGGTGTATATCGCATCTATTGCCTCATAAGGTGAATTCTCTGGCAGGCTAATCCACAACACTTGTGTCACTGTCAACGCCTACATCGACTATCGCCACTTCAGCCTCTCTGAGCTTTTTGATTACCTGCTCCGGCGTATGTCTCCTCTTAGCCATATTTCCCCCTTTCTACGGCCCAATTCTAACATATTAACTGGACCAGTTGGTGGGGGGCAGGTCAGTGTGTGAGCGAGGCGGTTACGGGTTGTCTCGGATAGCTGTCCCGAGGAACCTCCAGAGCATGAGAATCGTCCCTGATACGGCGCACTTCACGTCTGGGGTTGTGCTGGGTAAAGCAGCAACGAGGCGAAAACTTTCAATAATCTACCCTTGACCGAACGTTCCTTGACGCATCAGAACATTTGTTGCATACTACTCGAGAAAGCGCCAGAGTACGTTGACGAACGCTCACCATCCGATTGAAGGCAATGGAATGATTGACCCTAGAAACGACTTGAATGAGCTCACTGCAAAGGAGTGGATTATCGAGACCGTTTCCGTCTGGACCCAGAAGGGTTTAGGGGCCAAACATCCAGACGCAAAGATCGAACGTAAGCATCCTGCGCCTTTCTCCTTTACCGACATCAGCCGCCTCATTCGGTTCTTTACAAAACGCGGTCAAGTTGTGCTCGACCCGTTCGTTGGAGTCGGGTCAACCCTGAAGGCGTGTGCTCTTGAAGGACGGAAAGGAATCGGAATTGAGTTGAACCCTCACTTCGTGGAGTTGACCCGGGAGCGCCTCCTTACAGAAGTAAGGGATTTGTTCTCAGCCGCCGACGATCAGCAGGTCCTGGAGGGCGACGCTCGCGATCTCCTAAAAGGTATTCCGGACGAAAGCGTGGATTTCGTCGTGACCAGTCCCCCTTACTGGACGATTCTAAAGAAGGAAGATCACAAGACTCGCCAGGAGCGGATCGCGAATGGGTTGTCGACTGACTATGGAAACGATCCACGGGATCTCGGACGGATACCGAACTACGAAGACTTTTTGAGGGAACTCACAGGGATATTCTCCGAATGCCGACGCGTTCTCAGGCAAGGCAAATTCATGGCTATCGTTGTAAGCGATTTCCGAGACAAATCGCGCTACGTTATGTTTCATGCAGACCTGGCCCAAGCCCTTGAGACAATCGGTCTGGAAATGCGTGGTCTGAAGGTGCTATATCAGCGCCACAAGAGGGTCTTCCCATACGGTTACCCATATTCTTATGTGCCGAACATTCACCACCAGTACATCCTGATCCTGCAAAAACCAAAGGCGCAGAAATGAACAATCAGATCATCCTAGGGGACTGCATTGAAGGGATGAAGGGGCTCAAAGACGGGGCGTTCAATCTCATCATTGCCGACCCACCTTACAACCTAGACAAGGATTTCGGGCCTTGGAAAGAAACTGAACAACGTTCAGAGTGGAAGGAGTGGATGAGAGAATGGCTTAGAGAGGCTCTACGTGTCCTGTCGGATCGGGGGAACATTTTCGTATATGGTATTCACCGTCACCAATGCTGGGTGCAATGCATGATGTACGAGCTGGGTTTCGACTATCGCCGTCAGATCATCTGGCATTACGAGAACGGCTATGCAGGTTACGGTGAGCGCTCTCTAAGCGCCTGCTACGAGTCTCTTCTATGGTTCTCAAAAACGAATGACTACATCTATCATACGATTCGGGAACCCTACAAGAGCCAGGAGCGCCTGAAGCACAAGATCACTAAGAATGGGAAAGTTTGGACCCCTCACCCTGAGGGACGCTTGGCGGGTGACGTTTGGTCATTTCCAACCTTGGCGGGCAGACGATTTAAGAATGAGAAGGTTGCCCATCCTACACAGAAGCCGCTATCGATTTCAACCCGGCTCGTCAGGCACTTTTCCGACCCCAGCGACACAGTCCTTGTCCCCTTTGCTGGCAGTGGCACCGAATGCGTTGCGGCTGCGGCGGAAGGCCGGGGCTATCTGGGATTTGAACTCAATCCAACCTATATCGACCTGGCTCAACAGCGCCTTGCGGATGCTCATTTAGAAGGGCGATAGGCACCTGGATACGGATCTTCCGTCGGCAGGGATGCGGACAGGTAATACCTCATTGCAGGAAGCAAGTCAGTACTGTCCAACGATGTAGCAAACAAGTCTCCAGTGAATCCCTCTATGGTCTCCAGTTGCCATAGGACAGCCAGCAACGCGCCAACTGTCACTGTACGGCAGCGTAAGTTCAGAACATCTTCTATGTCATCCATTACCCGGAAGTACTCCGACCGGAAGTTAGGCAGCCTGGTTATCACACTCACCGGGTCAATGCTCTCGACGTCAATGTCGTAGCGCCCGTGCAACACCGCCACATCCTCCAGCAGGGATCTTGGCGACTCCAGCACGTCATTGCCAAGCTCGATTTCAAGAACACCCAACCGTCCGTCATCTGTAGCTAAAACCCCATCCATCCGTACGTTGGGGTCTCCCGTTCTGCGTGTGCGACACCTGATTCCGCATTCGATAAGGAGATTTCTTACAAGTCGATTGCCCACATGACTGTCCAGCTTGTCGATCGCATCCGGAATCTGATGAAGCACCTGACGGTCCGTAGGCCCAATTCGGCCTTCAGTCCAAGGCCTTTCGTGCTTGGCGACGCCTACGCCACCCTCTGCCGCGACCGTAAGATCGTCCGGATCTTCACACTCAACAACTGCAACACCTTCGTGATTCAATGAGACCGCTCCGTAAGGGCAACGAGCTACGCAGAGCCCGCAGCCGATGCAGGCATTACTATCGACTACTACAGCGTCGTCGGTGGCGTTCCAGGCGATCGCTCCAGTAGGGCACACGTCTTTGGATGGATCGCCGGGAAATTCCTCGAACGCGTCCGGCAATACCATCTCCTCCTCAGCCAACGTCATGCACGGGGCATCGTGACAGCCAAGACACGTGCCTCGACCATTGGAGCCGTCCTCCAATAGAACCAGTACCGGTCGGAGACCTATGTCGAAGTCCAGGACAACCGCCGGTTCGCGATACTCACGAATCTTTCCGCTGGGATCTCTGGTCTTTAGGTGGGGAACAATTTCACTCATGCAGATACCCGCGCAGTGTACGGAGTTGCTCGGCTTGAACCGTGATCTCTTCGGTAACGGCCCGTATTGCAAGCAGCGACAGCGTCCGGAGGTCAATTACGCCGATTCTAATTTTGAATGCCTTAAACACGTCATCAATTAGTGATGACATATCTCCGCGCTCGTTCGGAATTTGATAACCGACGATCAGGGTGGTCACCTCCATAGTTGTGTTCAATCCGCCCCTTGAGAGGTTCACAACTTTGTTTTCGAGGGCCTGCCGTACCGCTTTGGTTGAAAGCATCTTTTCCTCTGCAGGAGACTTTATCTCAATGGGCGCTGTAGTCCCGCCCAGGTCAACCCAAGCATCCCATCGTTGGTAGTTGACGCCTGGCTGTGAAGGCCGACTATCGAATCCCAGCAAACGGAACAATGTGCTGACAAGGGGATAGAATTCGGTCTGTGTATTAGACTCCCTTGACTGAACGAATGCAGCAGCAGCGTCCTCGGCCGACCCATGCAGTTCATGCAATTGGCGAAGCTCTAACTCAAGGTCGACGGACTGACTGTCTCCAACCTCAGCCCTCTGGTGTACGCGTATCGGTTGAACAAAGAGGTGGTCCCGCGAAGCTCGCCCCACTGCCGTTACACTGGCAGAAGTATTTCTTTCTTCGTTTGATACAGATACTGAGGCATGAGGGAAAATCCTATTGCTGTCCGCTATTGTGAGTGATTGGAAGGGAGAAAAGAGCAGCGGTTTATCTAATGGGACTCCCAGCCGGGCAAGAGCGCGGGCGAAAGCCGGCTCTTGTTGGTCAAGCTGTGGGAGAACAGGTTCCACGTCGAAACCTGCGCGCTCCAACATTCTGTAGTGAGCCACAATTGAGACTGCTTCCTTCTCTTCGAATGGCAGTTGATCCACCTGGTCGATCCGTAGGTCCGCCAAATTAGAGACTCTCTCTGCTACACTCTTGCCCGTTTCCGTGAGTCGATGCACTTCAAACGACCCTTTTCCTTCGCTGTAAGCGCGCCGCGCTTTAACAGTCCAGCCAAAGTCACGCATGACAGCGATTGGCCATCGTGTGTAGTTCTTCAGTGTGTTTACCTGAACGTCCTGTTCTGACGCCACCCTATTCAGAGCAGCTGTAATGTTCATTCGATCTCTGCGTACAGATTCGATCAAGGCCGCCATATTAAAGACCGCATCGTGGGAGCGATCAGATGGGGCACTCAAAGGTCCTACGATCATCTCGTCTCTCGACAACTCACCGTCGGTGGCCAGCATTGTTCGCAACAGGAACGCGAAGGGCCTTATATCATTATTGCCCTCCTTAACTAAGACGTGGCTTGGATGAGAGATTCCGAGAACCGTTTCTGTCATAAGCGGCAAGTAATGCTGTTCAGCTGCAGCGATCTGCTGACCAAGCAAGGTAAACGTGAAGTTCAGGGCCTTCTGCTCCGTTGAACGAATCCAACCCAGATCGCGGAGCAACTCGGCGTACATCTTGAGCTGGTTGTAAAGCCGATCCAAGCTCCTGTTGGAATTGGTTGACAGGGCAATTGCCTTAACCCCCATGTGTCCAGAAGATGTTGCGAGGTTCTCCTCTACGGCCGCCGCCACCATCTCGTCCAGATCAAATACTCGGCCATAAAGATGCTTAAAAGCAGCATTGTAGAGTTCAACGAAGCGGTTGGTATTAGAACCTGGATTAGGAAACCGAAGCATCAGCCTTTCCCTTTAAATGTGCCCAGGGCCTCGCCCGCAGCGCCGTGGTTGTCTTCACGGCCTAGATTGCTCGCTTGACGATGACGACTGGTCCAGTGCGTCCTCTATCTCTCGAATGACGCTGCACGGGTCGACATTCAACACGCGACAAACGACAACGAACTCAAGCACATCCAATCGCCGCTCGCGGCGTTCGTACTTGGAGACGAATGACTGGAGTCTATTGAGGCGGCTAGCCAATTGCTGTTGAGTCAACCCAGCCTCCTTGCGGGCCGAAATCAGCCGTTTCAGGAGCAGGTCATATTCCTCAGTGAATACAGATTTCAAATTGAATTGAACCTCGGGAACACTTCCAGGAGGAGGAGGAGGCGACTCGGGAATACTTGCGGAGAAATGGTAGAACCCAAATTGGAATAACCCAAAAAGGGTTATTTGGACCAGGGATCAGGGGTAGGGGGCATCACTGGCGCCGATGGCGCCGGTAAACGTGGATTGAATTAGGGAGGGGCGCAGCCGTTGGGTAGTTTACGGTGCTGCCAGAAAGGTTACGAAGATATCCCGCGGCGGCCTAGAGGCTTGGAAGGTCCGCCATCGTAATCTGAGGAATATTCTGGCTGTCGTCAGCGGCCACCTGCGCCGCTCTGATGATGATCTTCTTGAGAGCTTCTCTTAGGAATCGTCTTTCTTGATCTGTAAACTCATGGTCAGCGCCTCTAGCCTTACGCGCCACCTCCCCGCCCTTTTCTGACGTCAAGGTGGCAATTCTGTCGAGAATCTTTTTGCTGACGCCGCATGCCTGGGCAGCTGCAGAGCGTCCCCCATATTTCTTTTCAAGACTCGTCAGGCAAAAATTTGCTGCATCCGGTAATGTTGTCCGCCCCAAACGATATCTGTCATGTCGATGCCTCATCCTCTCCACGGAAAGATCATCGAGGTCAACTGTGCCCCTCTCTGGGGGAGGGGGATAGCAGGGATGACCGATCCTGACTCTGGCTTCAGCGATGACGTTTCTTAACACGTGACCGCCTACTCTATGTTTTCTTGTGCCGGGCTTAGAAGGTGAAGGATTCCGGTCTATTATTTCGGCGTTTGTATAGAGCAAGCTGAACCTGTTCGGTCCCAATCGTATTCCAGTCTGGAATTCCCAATACTGTATAAATGGCTCAATGGCATCACGGGCTTCCCGTACGTCCGCGTAATGCTCCTTCAGTTCGAAGCGTGCGCAATTGTCTTCCACGGTCAAATGAAACTTCGGGTCATCGTCGTAGCTTAAGGGGCTCGCTTCGTCGTAATCAACCGAACTGCCGTGTTCGACTCTGTAAATCAGCGCAACAACCTGTGGATCGTTCATGTTCCCCTCAACTCCTCATCCTGACGCAAACCGGCTCGCAACTCGGGCTTCGACTGACACCGGCGTCTGTTCGGTCTGATCGTCCATTATTGAATCCTGTCTATGTACCGATCTTCTTCCTGTTTTTTCTATACCAATTCGTGGCTTCTTGAGCGGCAAGGTGTGCCCATCTCCCCTTTCTCTTCCACGACGAGACCTCGGCCTTGCTGATCGCATAGCGCCAATACCAACCAGGTTCGCCGTCTTTCGGCCGCAATCTCGCGAGCTGAAGAATGGCGCGCTGCTGTCCGTTCGTGCTAGCTACAGCACCGTATCCGCCTTCAACGGCCTTCCATTCGATCAGGCCTTCCGGCTGCTTGCCGCTCCCTTTTCTTACGTATTTCGGTTCTCCGGCCGCAGATCGCAGCCTGTTGCATGTGTCGACATGCCGGTTCCATATGAGTTGACATCCATGCTCACAACGCGTCTTTAGTCCCTGATCATTATGTGGGTGTTGTCGAAACCGCAGGCGGCCTTGAATCCCACAACAGTATTCAGTGCTAGTTTCGTACCACTCACTTTGATCGCATTTGGCTGCACCGATAGCCCGCGCAACACGCTCCGCGAATGTGTCAAATCGGAGATCGATTCCATAATTTTCTATTGCGTTCATTACAATATCCCAAGGAATTGCGGGAAACCGACGGAACCAACAAATCCGCCCAAACTCTTACAAAAGTACAAAACCGCCCGAATCCTCGGCAAACAAGCTTCATAGAAGATTTGTCCATATCGTCAGTTCCGTCGGTTCCACTTACGTTATCTCTCTGGAAGAATGTCCACCAATGCGTCCATCAGAGGTCAAATTACGTCGGTTCCACTTACCGCCGTCGGTGGACACCTCGGTTCTGTTATGGGGTGCCCACCGATGCGGAACTGACGGGCCGGATCCAGGTGCGGCTTTTCTTGCCATTGATACGCCGTTGCCCTCTCTTGTAGCCAAAGTGATTCATTACACGCCCCACTTCGGCATTATGCGTACCATCCGGCATCTCTTTCCGAACCTTTTCCGCCGTAACCCAATCGGGCCAACCCTCATCTTCCAGCCAGTCCGCAGCCCACTCTTCGAAGGGGGATAGCACGCGATGCTGCGCGCTATGCGCTTCCGCTTCTTCCCACAATGCTTCTGGCAACATTACAGAGTCTCCCAACTTCTCAGATTCAGCCGCAGCTTCCCCCCATAGCTGTTCACGGTCACTCTGTAGCCCATCCAGGTCGATTTTTCTTTCGACGCTCAGAACGGGGAACCGTCTGTTGCGGGTGTCTTTCAGGAATTCCACCGGATTCGTTGTTCCCACCAGTATGAATTGCCGATCGGTTGTCGTGGGGAAACGATCATAGGCCAACCGTGCAGTGTCTTTTGATTTCGTAATCTGCGCTTTGATCATTTCAATATCAGCCCCACGCCAGCCCGCAAGGTCGGCCAACTCCATACACCATATGCCCCTACATTGCTCCAATATTATCTTGTCCAAATGCTGTGCGATTAAGGGCAGCCCGCTACCATACCACTGTCCAAAGAGAATCTCCAATGCCATGCTCTTGCCGCACCCTTGCTCTAAAGACTGGATGATAGGCAGGTATGGAAATGTTGCACCTGGGTGATAAATACGGACCACACCGCCACGTAGAATCAGCGCCGCCGTGTAGTTCTGCAGCGGGGTGTTCGTTGTTCCGAAGTAGCCTTCGCCGAGAGTTGATAACCGTAGATTTCCGTCCCAGTTTTCTTTACAAGCATCCAGATAGTCGCGCACGGGGTGAAACGATCGTTCATGGCATGCAAGCATCAATCCGTCGGTTAGTGCCTGCTTCGTAGGAAGGTATGGAAGTGATTGCGCTAACTCAGCATGAACGACCACCGACTGCCTGTCGTCAATAGGTTTGCCGTCAATAAGAAGATCGCCGGTGAACTCATTGAACGAGTAAATGTGATTCAACATTTTGACAGCCCGCCTTGCGTTCTCAGGGCAACGTGTAAGGGGAGCGCCCTTTGCGGTTACTTGCGCCCATACGGGCTGCACATCCGATGGAGGCTCCCACGTCGTTGCGCCCTCAATGAGCGCATCCGCTGTTTCAGCATTAACGTCCGCCGCGTCCGCCTTCGCTGGCAATTCGCTCACGTCCACAATGCGAACGGAGAGCGCGCCCGCCTCCAATGCCATGCGCGCCGCCATCTCCATTGCCGCTTGGCCACTATCGTCAGCGTCAGGCCAGCAGACAACGGCATACCCATTGCACAAGTCGAAGTCCACCTTGTCCACGCTCTTTGCGCCGTCGCGCCAAGATACCGCCACATAGCCCGATAGATCAAAGTTTCGGAACGCCTGCGCCGCCTTTTCGCCCTCGACAAGCACCAGTGTTGCGCTGTTGGACAGTTCGCCCCAGGCCAACAGTTTTGTTCCTTTTACTGTACCTTTACCCCATATTTTCTTTCCAGTGGAGGATTCACGGCGGTAGACGTTCCGGTTGTTCCCATCGCGGTTTTCGTAGGCCACCACGAACTCACGCCCAGCGCCGCGCAGTGGCAAACCGAGGGCGCTCATAATGTCTTCCCAACTACATTCATGCGACCAGCATTTAGCGACTATGCCGCCGTCGTCGCCGTCGCCAATGTAGCAATTCGGATCATCGCCTTTATGAGCTGGGCAGGGGATTTTCCAACCGCTTCCGCTTCGTTTAGCGGTGGGGAATCTTTGCGCTATCTCGTTGGCGCTAGGTTGATTGTTTGTGTAGGAAGAATGCCAAACAGAGGTATTCATGCCATTGCTGCGAGTTGGCATTTGTTTAGCTTTTGTGGTATAGCTTTTCTCACTCATAAAGAGTTGGCCTTTGTGAGTCTTGCCCGCAGGGGTTTAGGCCCCCGTGCGGGTTTTTTATTCGGTTACGGTCGATTGTACCATAGCGTTTGTGCATCCCAGATTATTAACATATCGTTTTGACCTCGCCTAAAGTTCAAAGTCCCGCCTTGAGGAAGGGACCCACTCAACACCATCGCACATCCCGTCACATCTGCTTTTGGATTTTGGTATCGAAAATTTCTGAATGATATACTACTCATCAAATTTAGCATTCGCCCCGACTAAATAAGGAGCTTTGGTTGTGATACGGTATGTTCTTGCTACGCGAAAGGATGTTAACGGCGACATTACTGCCCTCTGCAATAATAGCGAAACCTGGTCGCCACGAGAGAAATGGTTTGCTATATCTGACATTGAGAATGGGGTGCATGAATATTGGGTCCCGTGGTCAAACTTTCCCCACACAAAGATTCATGTCGTCTCTGGACCGAATGGGAAGTATCTTCGGACGGATCGAGACAATACTACCAGCAACAACTTGGATGACCTACCGGACTGCTAATCGCCATTTATTCCGTATGGAAGCATTGAAGGCTAGCCCTGCTCCTCCTGAAAAGAGGGGTAGGGTTTCATGTCCTAGAGGTCAATCTCTAAGGACAGTAGCCGTGCCGGACCACGCATGTGAGTTCACAAGGCGAACAATCTGTTAATGAAGTGGCACCCTACGCCAACCACTTAGCCGCCCGCCCCGCCTCCTCCGACCGTGTATAGACCCCCACCATTCGCACCGGCTTCCAACGTGCGCCAAGATTTCATGCGTCGGTGCACCGGCCGAAGCCATGCGCCGTGCTCGTCACAGACCCGCAGCTTGGGAGTCCAGGCCGCTCCGTCCCACTACTGTCGCTCGTAGCCGGTCGCGTTTTCCACCGCGTTCCAACTGAAATCGATTCAGTTCGCGCCATTGGACATCGCGGTCAGCGCTAGCGCAGCCGCGTCCACCACGTGGGTCAGCTTGACCGTCACCGGGCCCCGGCGTCGAAGCGCAGCTAGGCCCCGGCAGGGCAGCCGCACACGCGACCGCGCCTGACCGGCATGATCCGGCGCTCTCAAACTCTGGACGTTACGTCTGTTGCGGTTCGCTAAAATCGGGGCAGGGAACAGTGAAGACCAGAAAATCCTGGGGTCACGCACAATACTGGTAAGACGGTGCCAGCCACTGACTAACTACGTGTACGACTGAAGTCGAAGACGCGGCTGCGCAGGACCGCGCAACTGCCCAAAGAACACCCGATACTCCCTTGATGTTCTCCGCGCCCCTCCGCGGACAAAAAAGCAGTTCTCCACCGACAAAAAGGTGTCCTTAGTGTCCCTTCGCGGCCCTTCGTGGATAAAAAAGCTGTTCTGCAGTTCTCCGCGCCCCTCCGCGTCCTCCGCGGACAAAAAGCAGTTCTCCGTGTCCCTCCGCGTCCCTCCGCGGACAGAAAGGTCTTCTTCGGGCCCCTTCGCGTGACTTCGCGGATCAAATAGCCGCCCCAAGATGACCGCTCTCCGTTCCCCCTCAAGTGTGAGCACCATGACGCCAATTTTGAAAACTGGCATAAAATTGACGCGGATTTTTTCAGGAATTCCATAAAAAATACACATCAATAGTGTATAATAATAGATTCATTCGAGTGCGCCGCCAGCGGCGTAACGCCCCCTGATCGAATCCGGCCGCATCCGTCCGGATACACCCTATTTATCCCGTTTTATCATCCAATTATTGGGGACAACCTTATGAGAAGGCACATGCAACTGTTGGTCCGCGGTACACTGGCTCTCATCTTCGCCGCCGTCGCTGTCATCTCAGCTGCCGGCAGCGCCTCCGCCTCTGAACTGCACATCGTTCAAGCGGGTGAAACGCTGAGCCGGATCGCCAAACAGCATCGAACAACTGTCGCAAACCTGCAGCGGCTCAACGGCCTGCCGCGCGACATCCCGTTCCTTCTGGCCGCAAAGCACGGCGTCAGCCTGACCAGGCTCATGGTCATCAACGGATTCTCCTCCGAGGAATGGCTCAAAGTGGGTCAGGAACTGCTGGCGCCCCGCGCGCCCACGCCGCAACCTGAGCATCCGGTCTCTGCCCTGCAGCCCGCGCCGCCCGTTGCCGAGATGCAACCGGGGCGGAATTACCCCGCTGTTCATATGGCGCAGACTGGAGAGTTACTTGCAGATATCGCGCAATGGTACGGTGTCAACCCCGCTGCCATGGCCAGGTTGAATAACTTGCAAAACAACAGCATTCTTGAGTCTGGCCAGCAGGCCCTGCGCATTCCATCCGCAAACGCGCTCGAACTCCTGGAAGGAATCGAGCGGAGGCTTGACCAGGCCCGTTACCCTACGCACACCGAACTTTGGGTCGAAGTCGACCTCAACGAACAGATGGCAATCGCCTATGAGGGCGCCACACCGGTTAAAGCTTTCGTCATCTCATCTGGAGTAAGCGATACGCCCACCGTCACCGGGACCTTCCGCATCTGGTCCAAAGTCGCCATGCAGGACATGCGCGGCGGCAACCGCTCCGCGGGCACCGACTACCATCTGAAGGATGTCAAGAGTGTACAGTACTTTTACAAAAACTACGCTTTCCATGGCGCCTACTGGCATAGCAACTTCGGCACGCCCATGAGCCGCGGCTGCATAAACATGACCGACGAAGATGCCAAGTGGCTCTTCGACTGGGCGTCCCCCTCGATGCACGATGACGGTGACGGCAGGATATACAGCACCGACGCCAACCCGGGCACGCTGGTACTGGTCCATGAACGATAGCGGGCGCATCGCCCCGTTCCGCTCCGGAACTCTGACCGCAATGGCCAAGAAACCGGCTTCCCCAGCGGCTAAAAGGCCCTGAGAGTCGCCCTGTTTCGAGCCCTTCCCTGTACCAATGAGGCCGGGAGACCCTGCCAAGTAACCAAGATCATTCATCCAGCATACGATTCGACCAAGGAGGTCCAAATGCCAAAGAAGTTCCCTTTCCTTAGCCTGCTCCTCGTCACAGTACTGATGCTGGCCGCATGCGCCGCTGCGCCGCCGGCCGCAGAAGCGCCCCCCGCAGAGGTTCCGGTGGAAGAGGCGCCTGCCGATATGAGCGGCAAGGTCGTCGTCGCAGCGGGCGGAACGGTCCGCATCGGCGGCTCCTTCGCCCTCACCGGTCCCATCCCCGACCCCGGCCTCGATATCCGCCACGGCGCCGAACTGGCCATAGATGACCTCAACGCCGCCGGTGGGCTCGAAGGCTTCATGTTCGAGCTCGTAGCCGAAGACGGCGCCTGCGACGGCACCCAGGGAACCAACGTCGGCAACAAATTCGCCGCCGACGGGACCATCGTCGCCGTCACCGGCGGCACCTGCTCCGGCGAGACCTTCGGCCTCATGCCGATCCTGCAGGAGGCGCGCATCCCCTTCGTCAGCCCCAGCGCCACCAACCCCGGCATCACCTCCGCCGGCTGCAACCGCGTCGCCCTCAGCGACGCCCTCCAGGGCGCCATCGATGCCGGCTTCGTATTCAGCGAACTGGGCTTCACCAGCGTCGCCGTCGTTCACGACAACTCCGACTACGGCAAGGGCCTCGCCGAAATCTTCCAGAACAACATTACGGGTCTGGGAGCCGAAGTGACCAGCTTCGAAGGCGTCCAGGTGGGCGATACCGACTTCCGTGCCATGCTCGCCAGGGTCGGCGCAGCTGGGCCCCAGGTCGTCTTCTTCGGCGGACTGTCCACCGAGGCCGGCCTCATCGCCCAGCAGATGAACGAAATCCCCGGCCTCGAGGACACCGCCTTCATGAGCGTTGACGGCGCCTACACCCAGCAATATCTCCGAGCCGCTGGCGGCGCCGCCGAAGGCACCTACATCTCCTTCGTTGCCGGCGCCGACTCCGAAGAGATGAACGCCGAATTCGACGCCAAGTACACGGAGAAATACGGCGCCAGCCCCGACGATCTCGGCCCCTTCCACAGCCAGAGCTACGACTCCGTCAAGCTGATCGCCGCCGCCCTGGCAGCTGTCGCCGCCGTCGACGACAACGGCAACCTCGTCATCGACCGCGAGGAACTGATCTCCGCCATCCGCTCCGTCGATGCATTCGCAGGCCTCACCGGCACCATCAAGTGCGACAGCATCGGCGAATGCGGCGCCGGCGGCATACAGATCTTCCAGGTCACCGACGGCGCTTTCGTCCAGGTCTCCGGCTTCGGTATGGAGTAAACCTCAACACAATCAGGAGAGAGAACGCCATTGCTACCCGGCCAGCCCACTGTGCGCGGCAACGCGTTAACCCAGGGGAAGACTGTCTAAGCGAATGCGGAATGCGCATCTTAGCCCGCGAGGAACGGCGGGCGGCTGGGGGATGACCGTTGATTGAGGCGCAATGATGGAGTTCTTGGACGCGACGTTGAGTCTGCCAGTAGGGTTCTGCCTGATGGGCGGGCTGTTCTGGCTTGTGAGATCGCCGCATGTGCCCATCCAGACGAGCTTGCCTGGATCGACAGCTGTGCCCGGCCGTCTACCGGATGGAGGCCGGGGGGTAGGGCGTCTGCCAAAGAGGGAGGCCAGGCCAGCCCGCTGTGCGCAGCCACGCGTGTACCCGGGGTTCAGTGGTTGATGCCTACACTGTCTCCCCCTGTGGAACGGCGGGCGGCTTGGACGGCACGACAAATCGGTTTGAACCCTGGCGCGCGCCGCCGCCGTCGGCCAGATGCACCGCGCTCACAACCGTACCCTTCGGGAGCTGACGATTCAGCCCGCAGAAACGCGAATCTTTGAGGAGGCGCAGTGGAAACGGTTCAGGTCATTCTCAACCCATACGCAGGACGGGGACGCGGCGGAAAGATGGCCGGCCAGATCGAGGCCGCCTTTCGCCGCCACAACCTCCCCTGCGAGATAACGCAAACCTCTGCGCCGGGGGAAGCCGTCTCTCTGGCTCGTCGCGCGCGGCTGGATGGTTACGCCATCGTGGCTGCCGCCGGCGGCGACGGAACCGTTCATGAAGTCGTGAACGGGCTGGCGGAGGCGACGCCCGAGGACGAGACAGTGCAGGGGTTGGCGGTTCTGCAGACGGGCAGCGGCAACGACTTTGCCGACATGGTAGGGGCGGCCCGAGAGCTCGACGCAGCCGTACGCGCCATCCGCGCGGGCAATACGCGCAACGTTGATTTGGGGTGGGTCGAAGCCTTCGACGGCCGCAACACCTTGCAGCGCTACTTCGACAACAATCTGGGCATCGGTTTTGAGGCGCAGGTGACGGTCGAAAGCCGCAAGATCAAGCGGCTGCGCGGCTTCCTTATCTATCTGTGGGCGACGCTGCGTGCCCTGCGGGCCTATGACCAGCCCCATTTTGAGATCAGCTGGACCGACGGCGCCGGCAATGAGCGCAGGGCTGCCAAAGAGATGTTGCTGATCAGCATCGGTAACTCGCGACGGGTGGGCGGGGGCTTCTATCTGACGCCGGATGCGGTGATGGACGACGGCTTGCTCGACCTGGCCTTTGCTGACGCGCTGTCGCAGCTGGGGATCCTGAACCTTCTTCCCAAAGCGATGACCAGGACAGGACTGCAGGGTCAGAAGGCGGTCTCTTTTGATCGATTGCGTTCCGCCATTATCACGGTCCGGCAGCCCGTTCCGGTGCATACGGACGGCGAGATCCTGTCGAGGAATGTCGAGGGACTGATCGTCGAAGTACAGCCCGGCCGCCTGCAGGTAATCGTGTAAAGTTCACCGCGGGCACGCCTTGGCAGCCTCAGACCGGCTCCCATATCTGTCCACAAGAGCCGTCACGCACAAATACGCCGCGTCCGGTACTCTTGCTCGCTGCAAACAGTATTGTTCATATCGACGCTTCACCTTGGCTATGGCGAAACTATCAGGGGCAGCCGACCCGCCCGGCGCTATAGCCATGCGCATATAAACACCCGCAAAAACGACAAATTGTCGCATTTGACAGCGTGAGGTCCGCGTTTACTGCGCCTGAACGCGCACGCGGACCGTCAATCCGGCCTTTCAGGTGTCCGTCGATCTCTTGTGGGAGTGGACGCGAGGCGAAGTAACAGCCCTGGCCGGCCATAGCAATTCATACTCCTCTGGAGGTGGTTCAACATGGCCAACCGTGAACCTGAATTCATGACATGGAAACGTCGCGGCGCAGAACGCGTCCGGCGCCTCGTCGAGGGTATGTCGAAGGAAGAAGAACTCGAATTCTGGCACAAACGCACTGAGAATATGCGCGCCCGCCAAAAGGCGAAACCGGCCGGGTTGCCGCAATCGGATACGCGCGGGGATCCCCAGGTGTCCCCCCTTGTCACTGACAAGGGCCTCCGCCGCAACGTTTCAGACAACGTAATTCACGATCCCGAATGTGTCGCCATCAAACGTCGCGGCGCAGAACGCGTCCGGCGCCTCGTCGAGGGTATGTCAAGGGACGAAGAACTCGAATTCTGGCGCAAACGCACTGAGAACATGCGCGCCCGCCAGGAGGCGGGTAAGTCAAAGGCAGACCAGACAGTCGCAGCCTGAGTCGTCAAGTCGACCCTGCCTGCTTGGTAGCAAGGGCGCCCGTCACACAGTCAAAAACGACAAATTGTCGCTTTTGCAGACGCCCTCGAAGGGTAAGAAGGACGCCGCGACCGCCCCAACACCGCCGAGGAGCGCGTCGCGAACCGCAGCGCACGCCGGTTTAGCCGCCCGGCACGCGCCCCGCCCCCTCATTCCACATTGCCGCGCGCTGCATGAATACCGCAGGATCCTCCCGCCAAGCTGCATAGTCGATGCGCCCGTCATCGGTCAGCCAGTTGATCATCCGGTCGAGGCAGGAAGCCAGTTCGGTATCCTCCACGGCGAGCGCAAAGCCGCCATGTTCGACCTTTTCGTCGAGGGCAGTGACCACGAAGGCGCCGCCGCGCGCGTAGGCGGCGTCGCGGTTGCCGATCTCTCCTCTGGCCACCGCGTCTATTGTGCCCGCTTCGAGGGCGTCGAGAAGCTCCAGTTCACCGATCTGGTCCCCAAGATACACCACCTGCGGCATGCTGTGTGAAGGCGGGTGGAGGCGCTGTCTTCCGGCAAGAACGGGAGATTCGCCGGCTGCGGTGATGACGTAGTCCGGACTGCCGTCGGCGACTACTGTGCCCGCCGGCGTCTCAATGCGTACGCCGGCAGCCAGAACGCCCTCGGTGTCGACAAGCCCCGTCAGTTCCAGCAGACGGAATTCGCCT
Source organism: Caldilineaceae bacterium (assembly GCA_034428435.1). Classification (GTDB taxonomy): domain Bacteria; phylum Chloroflexota; class Anaerolineae; order Caldilineales; family Caldilineaceae; genus Bin5. The sequence continues at coordinate 21,415 of DAOUHY010000186.1, forward strand.
GTAGTGCCGGCAAGAGCGCCGACGCGTACGTCGCTGGTCAGGTCCTCATGCTCGGCAAGGCGCGTCGCGTCTGCGGCGCGCACGAGCAGTGACTGGCGGAAGGTGATGTGCCCCGATGTGAAGGTGACGACTTGATTGCCGGCGGCGTCCCGGGTACGGGAGTCGAGAATCGTGATGCCGCCTCCGATGATGTCGTATTGCGGCGTCGCTGCCTGCAGCCAGATGTCATCCCAAATCGCGATCGGGTGGCGGGAAAAGGAGAGGCCGGCGCCATCGATGGCTTCAAGCGCCGTCAGCAGATCGGCTTCATAGCCAAGATGGGTGTGAAACTCTTTGGAATCCGGATCTTCGCTGGCGCTGTAACTGACGGGCGCGAAGAAAGCGTAGAAGCCAACGTTGAGAACGCGCTCGTCATCTACGCAGGCCGGCGCCGGGGCACGGGCCGGCGGCGCGGCAACCTCGAAGGTGCAGGCGGCGGCGAAACAGAGAGACGATAGCGCGCATACGGCGGCTCTGGCGAGGGCGAAAGGCGGGGACAAGGCGGTTGATCTCATGTTGTTTTCCTGGGTTTCTTTGCGGAATGGTTTGTCTTGCTGCTGAACCCTTTCGGCCGTCAGGAAAGCCACTGCGCGGCCCGTCCCCCCTTCTCCGCCCGCGTATAGACCTCCATCATCCTAGCCGTCTTCCAGCGTCCCTGCGCCATAATCTCATCTATCGGGCACTTTCACTTGCCAGCTTAGCAGAGGCCGATCCCAACCCCAAACAGCCCCAAACCGCTGGAATCGCCGTTCTCAGCCGCGATCCGGATCTCCCGACCGCACAGGAAGCCCGTAGAGGCCCTCGACTGCCCGTTTAGGTGTCATAGCACCTTGTAATTCGAAGTGAAAGGGTATCCCACCCGGACGTCTCAGCCCTCCCGGTTCAACCATGCTGCCAGCCAAAGACCTGCCATAATGAATGGCGCGACGTACAGAGCATCCAGCCACTCTTTTGCAGACCCGTCAGGCAGCCCCAAAAGACCCACTACCCAATCAGAAGTAAAGTGGTCAATTACAAACGCTGCGATCAGGACGATGATGCTATACAAGCGATGCTTCGTCTCATATCGCGTCCGAAACGACCATTTTGACTTTCCCATATCCCTGTCACCGAAAGGACCGTTGCGGCATATCCTTTTTAGGTGACGCTGCCCGTGCCAGCTATGTTTCCCTTTGCCATGATGCTGGCACGGAAAAAGTCAAATTGACGCACCAATGACATTCGAGTGCGAAATTATTCGGTTGTAATCACTGCTGATTGGGAAAGCGACAGAGGCAGCCTTGCCGTCCCGGTCCGTTTCTCCTCAAACGAACAGGCTCGACGCGCCCCTCCTTTTTGAATGAGAGAAGGCAATGACCGGACTGGCTGGCGCAGGACAGGGATGCCCGCGAGGGGTGCCGACGCGAATATGCCCTGCTATACGCGTGAAGTCAGGCGGATGATGGCTTAATCATGCGGTAGCCGACGTGAGGTTCGGTAAGGATGTATCTGGGATCGCGCGCATCGTCGCCGAATTTGCGGCGCAGTCTCTGTACCACGGTTCGGGCCAGGCCTGCGTCGCCGGAGTTCCCCGGTCCCCAGACCCGCTGCAGCAGCTGCTCGTGGGTCACCACCCGGCCGGCATTGGTCGACAGCTCGAAGAGCAGAGCATACTCGGTTGCGGTCAGCACGATGGGTTGTCCGGCCACAGCCACGCGGCGTTCCCCATAGTTGATCACCAGATCTTCCTGGAGATAGTCTTCGGGCTGTCCGAGGTAGCCGATGCCGGAGCGCTGGCGCAGGACCGCCCTGATGCGTGCGGCCAGCTCCGTGGGCGAGAAGGGCTTGACCACGTAGTCGGCGGCCCCCGTGTCGAAGGCCTTGGCGATGACGTTCTCCTGGCCGTAGGCGGACAGGAAGATGACGGGCAGCGCCGTTTTACCCAGGATATTCCTCATCAGATCGATGCCGTCGACGCCCGGCAGCATCATATCCAACAGGACGAGATGGGGCTCCTTCTGCGCGATCAGGCGCTCGACGTCCTCCGGTTCTCCGGTCACGATGGGCTCATAGCCTGACTTGGAGAGGACGTCGCGGATATATCTGAGCGCGTGGGGATCGTCGTCCACGACGAGGATGCGCGTGCGCTCCTGTGTCTCATTTCCGGGTTCGGCGGCGAACGGCGCCGGTTCGGCAGGGCCTGCGGGCTCTTTTTTCTCGACGACCGGCACGGTAAAGATGAAGCGTGCGCCCTGGCCGGGGCCGTCGCTTTCGGCCCAGATGCGGCCCCCGTGCGCTTCCACGATGCCTTTGCAGATGGAGAGACCGAGCCCCGACCCTGTAAGGTCGCCCTGCTGGTCCTCCCCGTTGACGCGGGCGAACTTTCTGAACAGGAGCGGCAGCCGCTCGGCCGGGATGCCTCTGCCCTCGTCGACGATGGAGACGGCCACCTGAAACTGTTTGAGCACCGCGCGCACGGTGATGGTTGACAGCTCGTTGGAATGCTGTGCGGCATTGGAGAGCAGGTTGCTGAGGACCTGGACGATGCGTCGTCTGTCGGTCATGACCTGCGGCAGATTCGGATCGACGTCGATGTGGATACTGTGCCTGCGTCCTGAGCTCATGAACATGATGCGGGCCTCGTCGACGAGTGTGGCGGTATCGGACGGCTCCGGCGCGACGGAGAGCGTGCCTGTCTCGATGCGGGCCACGTCGAGCAGATCACGAATGAGGCTGCGCATGCGTTCGGCCTGCTGGGAGATGATGCGGTGGAACTGGCGCATTTCCGCGGGGTCGAGGGAGGCTGCTTCGTCCAGGAGGGTGTTTGCGGAGCCTCTGATTGAGGTCAACGGGGTCTGCAGCTCGTGGCTCACCATCCCCATGAACTCCGCGCGCAGCCGCTCCAGCTCCTCGAGCGGCGTCATGTCCTGCATGGTCACGACAACCGACTCGACCGCGCCCTCCTGTGAGTGGATGGGCGTGGCGTTGATCAGCGCCTTGACACTGCGGCCGTCGGGGACCTCCATCACGATCTCCTCAAGGCGGACGGTCTCGCCGCTGCTGAGCGCCTGGGCCAGGGGGAGCTGGTCGAGGGCGATCTCGCGTCCGTCGGCGCGCCGGCAGGTGATCACTTCGAGGAGCTCCTCCACAGGGCGGCCGGGCATCTGCAGGCTGCTGACGATTCTTCTGGCCTCTTGATTGAAGGAGAGCGGTAGCCCTGCTTCTGCGTCGAACACGACGACACCGACAGGCGAGGTGTTGATCAGGGTTTCCAGGTCGTTCCTGGCCCGCTGCTCCTCCCGGTAGCGGCGGGCGTTGGCGATGACGAGCGCCGCCTGGCAGGCAAACATGACCAGGGTCTCCTCATCTTCGGCGCTGAACGCCTTGCCGGCCCCGATTTCGGCGAGAAAGATGTTGCCGACGCGTTCACCGCCGTGGTGGATGGGCGCGGCCAGGAAGGAGAGCGGGATGTTGGCGCCGCCGGGCAGGGGCGGTTCGGGCAGGTTGAACTCTCTGATGTGTCCGATGAGGTCGGGAAGGCGCAGCGGTTCGGGGATATTGCCGAGGTGTTCGAAGAGTTTCAAGGCATCGGGCAGGTCCCACAGGGCCTGGGCATCCTGGGGAGTCAGGCCGGAGGACAGATAGTCATCGGCCTGTCCCGTATCGTCGAGGAGGGTGAGTATGCCGAAGCGTGCGCCGGTGAGTGAGCGGGCGGAGTCGAGGACGCTTTGCAGGACGTCGTCGAAGTCGAGGCTCTCGTTGATGCGCAGGCTGGCCTTGCTCAAGCGGGAGAGGCGGTCCCGCAAAGCTTGATTCTCTTGTATGAGCTCGTCGGCGGGCTTCATCGTTGTCTCCCTGTCTGGTGAGAAGGTGCGCTGCAGGAGTCTGACGCCGGCTTCATGGGCTGGATTCGGGTCCTGAATTGGGCCGCGTATGTCCGGACGCTCCTGATTCTACCATTTACAGAAGAATGACACAATAATGACGCAATACTGATACAGAAAAAAGAGGAATTTACATACAGATGATATTTCGATGCGATATAATAAAAAGCTTGTGGTCTGTGAATGGAAACGGATGCGCATACCGGACTACCCGTCTCCCGGCAAAACATCTCCCACATGCATCATACACACACTTTCTGTCGATGTGACCACCTTTGAGGAATTTACGAGCCACCACATGAAATCTAATCCAACAGGGAGATACCACCCGTGAAGCGCACCAACCTCTACGCCCTGCTCGTCGTCACAACGTTACTCCTCCTCTTCTGTCTCGCCGCCGTCAACGCCAACGCCCAGGAAGCCGGCAACGACGCGAGTCTCGTCACCCGCCTGGGCGAACGCATCGAAAGGTTGTTTGCCCGTGTCGACAAGCTTGACGAACGCATAACCGGCATTGAAGACGCAGACCGGCAGGACGAACTGTGGGATACGATAAATGACCTTGATCTCCTGGTCGCAGACCTCGAGCGCGAAATGGACTCTCTCGGGGATATGTCAGATCGTTTGGACGTTTTCGAAGCTCTCTGGGACGGGCCTGGACCTGCCTACCTCGACCATGGGCACTGCATCCTCGCCACACCCGGCGTTGGCGGCCCCCTCATCACCCTGCAGCACCAGACCATAATCCGCTATATGGCCCGGTTCGACGCCTTGCCTACCGCATACAGCGTGTATGCCGTCCAGGGCGACCCCGAAAGCGGTGAAATTCTGATCTTCTACGAGACCCGCGATGAAAGGCCGCTCTACGTGATTGAACGCTGGCACGGCTGCGAATTCCGCGGCAGCAGCGACTGGTTTGAGGCCGAGGGGTAGGGCCTTTGCCAAAGAGGGAGGCCAGGCCCGCGGCGGCCGCCACTTTCGCATGTGGTAAAGCTGGGTTGCGATTTTCCGCAGCGGGTTGTGGCACTGAGCGCTGAAATTTGAGGCCCGGCCAGCCCGCCGTGCGCAGCCACGCGTGTACCCAGGGTTCAGTGGTCCACGAATACACTGTCTCTCCCTGTGGAACGGCGGGCGGCTTGGGACACAGGACAAACATGAAAGGATAGCGCTGTGAATGCTGAAGCCGGCGGGCAGTATCTACCTGCACTGCGACCCGGCGGCCAGCCATTAGGCGCAATCGCTATGCTGACAATCCTGTTTTCATTTTCGCATCATCTGGGCCCGTTTTTGAGTACATATTGTAGCCCCTGCTGATTGATGCCAATCTCATTCTTGTCGAGGAATGGCACCATGATGGGGAAAGGCCAGGTCGTACATGACGTGGAAGAGAGCGGCATCCTCGGCGTCCTCTCTTCCAGGGACGGGCTGATACTTCTCACCGTAGCGGAGTTGGCCGGCGCCGGCGAAGACCGCGTATTCTCGGCAACGCCTGTCTCGATTGCAAAACGTGCGGGCGGCTTTCTGAGCGGAGCCATAGGGCCGGAAAGCGTTTCATTTGCGCTCTTGCGCATGGCTGATCGCGGGGTAATCGTGGAGTTGGAGCTGAACCGGCATCTGGCGGTGGGCCGTATCGCCGACTATCACCGGCTTGTCGAAATAGCGATGGCTTAGATCGTCGGGCTGTTTCTGAGTGGAATTCCCACAACTTCCGGAAGATGCATCAAGACACCGCCCGGCCATCTGCGCCATTATCCAATCCAGGCAGACGGGCGCAGGCATCCTCGAAAAGCGTGCCAGGGGCAGGGTTAAGAGGTGAGTGGAGCGAAGCAATCTGTGTTCAGGAGCACAAAGATGGAAGAGCCGACGATTCCCACTTCATACCACACATTTATGCGCTTAATCAGGAGGCTGCAGGAGGAAGACCCGGGCGCCCGGCGGAAGGTGCTCAAGCAGCGCATCATCGATCTGCTGGATCTGCCGCCGGAGAAGGATGACCCGTACTGGGACGAGGAAGAATTCTCCTATCTGCGGACGCGTCGGACGCGCCGCCAGCTGTTCGATGACCGGTTCAACCTGGCGATGCACAGGATACGGAAGGAAGACGGTAAGGCGTGACTGTCGAGAATCCGGGCCTGACTGGCAGGGGAAGGAAGCTTGCGAACGACTAAGCCGGCCCCGCCTCGGCAAAACAGGACCCGGACCCATCGGAAGACCCAAACAGTTGTCCTCGCAGGCGTTGCGCAAACCAGCGGATTGGGCACAACGTCATATACTGGGCAACCCATTGATTAGCGTGCCTATCCCGTTATGTTTCAGGCGCAGAAGACGATTCTATCTGCCGGTATCCTTCTCGATTCTGCTCCTGCTCGCTCTCTTTCTGTCCGGATGTCGCGACAGACGCGCCGCGCCCGCCTCCGTTCCCCCCGCAGCCGCGACCCTGCCGCCGCCGGCCGCCCGAGCCGCAACCTCTACCTTGGACCGGCCGTCATCGCCTCCGAGCAGCCCTGCGGCCAATCCGCGCGCGACCGCAGAACCTGTGACGCCGGCCTCCCTGCTCGATGAGGCCGCCTATCTTCACCGGATCGGCGACTACAGCCAGGAGCAAAGGCTGCTGCAAGCGCTCCTGGCCGATATCCGGACGCAGCCTGCCCAAGGGCCGCGTACACCCGCCGCCTCCCGTACGCAGGAGCGCGCCTCCATCCTCTACCGGCTGGCCTTGGCCTATCTGGCCGGTGGCAGTCCGGAACAGGCGCTGGACGCGCTCGAGCAGCTCCGCCGCATGGGCGACGCCCTGGCCGCCGGCGAGATCACTCTGCCGGCCGCAAGCGGAGAAACGGTGGCGCAGGTCCTGGTCAACAGCCTCTTCCTGCGCGGGGAAGCTCTGGCCGGCGTGGACCGCTTCACCGACGCCGCGGCCGCCTACCGCGCATTCCTGACGCAGCGGCCCCAGCTCTCCGGTGTCGTAGAGGAGCGCATCGCCGATGCACTCCTCGCGCTGAACGAACGGCCGCAGGCCGCAGACGCGCTGCGCCGGGCCGCCGGCGCAGCCATAACCGCAGACGCGGAGGTCCGCCTTCTCGAGCGGCTGGCTGCCGTCCTCGAAGGTATGGACCGCTGGGATGAGGCCGCCTCCATCTACGATGAGATCCTCTTCGGCCCGGTTTTCGAACGCGCAGAACCGGGCCCGGTTCAAGCCGCCCCTGCGTCTGACAACATTCTCGGCCACAGAGAGTCCGCCATCTACCGCGCCGGTTATCTCTATCGCGCCGGTATGGCCCATGCCGCGGCCGGCGATGAAGAAGCCGCTGTCCTCCGCTGGAGTATGGCGCTCGCCGAAGACCCGGCCAGCGATGCCGCCTACCTCTCTCTCATTCAACTGGTGAACAGGGACGTGCCCGTCGATCCGTTCCTGCGCGGCGAGATCTATCTGTTCGCCGGAGCCTACGCGCCCGCCGTCGCCGCCTTTGAACGTTTTCTCGAAAAATCGCCGCATGCCGCCCGCGCCGGCGAAGCCTGGCTGGGAACTGCCCGCTCCCGGATGGGGTTGGAACAGTGGGCAGAGGCCCGTCTCGCCATAGACCGCGTGCTGGCTGACTTTCCCAACTGTGTCTGCTTTGGTGAGGCCTGGTTGGCGCGGGCGCGCATCGCGTTTGAAGACGGCGCGCCCGCAGAGGGACGCCGCATCTACCGCACATTCGCCGGAGCGCATCCCGACGACCCGCTGGCGCCGGAAGCGCTGTGGCTGAGCGCGCGCTCTTCCCTCGCCGCCGGCGCCATACAGGATGCCCGCGGCGCGGTCGATCCCTTTGACGAAGCTGTGTCCGATCTGCTCAGGCTGGCCGACGCCTTCCCCGGCAGCCCGCGCGCCGCCGATGGGATGGCCGTCGCCGGAATCGGCGCCTTCGAACACGGCCGTTACGAGCAAGCCGCCAACCTCTTCGAGCGGCTGCTCTCCGAGTATCCCGGTACGCAGCCGGACTTTGCCGCCTACTGGCTCGGCCGCACCCGCCATGCCCAGGGCGAAGTCAAGGCGGCGCGCGCCCTCTGGCACGCGCTCGCTGCCCGCACGCCCGAAACATTTTACGGCGTTCTGGCCGGCCTGGATGTCGACGCCGCGCAGCCCGGCCGGAATCTTGTCCCCCGCCTGGCCCGCATGGACATGACCGTGCCGGCCTTGCCCGGCGACGATGGCAGCCGCGCATTCGCCGAAGACTGGCTGCGCGGACTGCAAGGTTTCGCGCGCGCCCAAAACACCGCTGCGGCAACCGCCGCAGACGGCGTCGAGCCATGGGAGCTGCCCCAAACCGTCATCGGCGACTCGGACCTCGTCAAAGGCGAGCTGCTGCTGGCGCTGGGTCGCCGCGCTGAGGGATTGCAGCTGTTGGAACAGATCTACTGGCGTTATCACAACGATCCGGCCGCGCTCTATCCCCTCATGTTGCGTTTCCATAAGTTGGGCGCCAACAAGCTCTCCATTACGGCTGCCCATCGTCTCATCCAGCTCAGCCCGGCCGGGCGTACTGCCGAAGCGCCGCTCTTTATCCAGCGTTTCGCTTATCCCAGACACTACGCCCGCCTGGTCGGGAAGCAGGCCGCAGAGTTTGATATTGCCCCTCAGCTTCTGTACGGCCTCATCTTTCAGGAGAGCCACTTCGAGCCTGCCGCGCGTTCCCATGCCGGCGCCCGCGGCCTCATGCAGATCCTCCCGAGCACCGGCTGGGAGATCGCCCATAGTCTCAGCTACCCCAACTATTCCACCGAACTGCTCGATCTGCCCATCGTCAGCATCCGTTTCGGCGCATACTACCTGCGCTGGGCGCGCGACTATGCCGGCGGCAACGACATAGCCGCCGTCGCCGGTTATAACGCCGGCCCCCGCAAGGCCAGATTCTGGCTCAGCCGCACCGAGCCGGACGATGCCCTTTTCATCTACAGGGTCCCCTACCACGACACACGCCGCTACCTGCAAGGCATTCTCGTCTGCTTCGCCCACTACCTGCGCATATATGGAGGAGTCTAGCTCTCGTTGACCTTTGTCTGAACAGCGATTTCCGGGGGCAAAGTGCGACTGGTCCGCGAACGGTTGCGCAGCTGCGTACAAAAAACTCGATACCCCCTTGGTGTTCTCCGCGCCTCTCCGCGTCTCGCCGCGGACAAAAGCAGTTCTCCGTGTCCCTCCGTGTTCCTCCGTGGAAAAAAGCAGTTCTCCGCGCCTCTCCGCGGATCGACCGGCTTTATCTACCACGGAACCGAATGTAGATTCCAAAAGAGACCAGAAGTATTGGCATTTCGAAACAGCGGCGGAGATTCGTGTGTTCCAGTAAGGAGGTAGCCGGAAATGCAAGATCAAGACGAGTACCGCAGGCACAGCTGGGAAATTGAAGATGTGGTCGGGCATCCCGTTTTTGAGCCGCAGCACATAAAGATAGAAATATGTACCAGATGTAAAGCCAAGCGTGCGGTTCTACACCCGCACGGCATTGAACTGAAGTCCGAACCAAACCCGTTGCCTGAATTCTGCTCTATCGAAGAGGGGTTCGAATGAGATCCGCAGTCAGGAGTAGTGTGACCTGAGCTTGGCCCCAAAAACTGGACCACAAGCTGCAGTTACCTGAACTATCTTGCCCCGGTAATAGATCCGGTTTCCTCTGTGGATTCGGAGAGTTACTTCTCGTTCGGAACATACTCCTGCTCTACGACCATACCCTCCATGACCATACCCCAGACACCAAGGGCGATAGTGACGGTTGGCCCACAGATTCGAAGCAAAGGCGGGGGAGGTAAGGCTCCCCCGCCAATACTACCGCCCCGGCCGCCTGCCGTTCCACAGGGCAAACGTGACACTCCTGAGTACACGCCCCAGCGCGCACAACTGGCTGGCCGGCCTGTCAATCAAGTGCAAGTGCCGCGACACCCATTCCCACACCCAGCCAGAACACCCCTTCGAGCCAGATGCGCCAGTTTACCATCTTGAAGACCAGCTTGATTTTCCTGAACACATCGTTCATAGCAGCTTCTCCCTGCACCCAGCCGCTAACTGAACTCAGGCACGCATACCTACTCCATGGAATCCCCTCCCATGTCAGGCTGATACATTGGGACGAAAACCGTTTTGCCTCCCGTTCACCTGTCGCCATTCATGCGCAGGTCAACGCCTCGCCTCTCTGAATTTACCGCTCAACCTCTATCCACAGCTCTTCCACGCCCCGCAGTACAATTTGGTTTCTGTATTCGGGTTCAGACAGCAGATGTATCGAAGGGAAGCGCGCAAGCAGACCGGCGAAGGCGAACCGCGCTTCCAGCAGCGCCAGAGGCGAACCGAGGCAGTAGTGAATGCCGCGGCCAAAGGAGATGTGGCTCTTCTCCTCGCGGCCGATATCCAGCATACCAGGTGCCGCAAAGATCGCCGGGTCCCGGTTTGCGGCCCCGACCAGGATCACGACCTTCTGTCCCGCCCGAAACCGCCTGCCGTTGAACTCCATGTCCTCGAGTACGACCCGAATGATGATCTGAACCGGGCTGTCATAGCGGAGCAGCTCGTCGATGGCGGTATCCAGCAGTCCGGGATTGTCCCGGAGCCGCTGAAGTTGCGCTGGATTCTTGAGCAGCGCCAGCATGCCGTTGCCTATCAGGCTGCGGGTCGTTTCATTGCCCGCCACCAACAGCAGCATCAGCGTCCCCAGGAGCTCGTCGTGGGAAAGTCTTTCACCCTCCTCCTCAACAACCAACAGAGCGCTCAGGAGGTCGTCCTCGGGGCGCCGCCGGCGCTCTGCAATGATGTTCTCAAAGTATCTCACTATCGCATCGGAAGAACGCTCTACCCGCCCTATCTCTTCGTGGCTGAGTATGGGTTCCACCGCCAGCGCGATATCGTTTGACCAGACATTGAACCGGTCGCGATCCTGTGCCGGAATGCCCAGCATCTCAGCGATAACGATGACCGGCAAGGGGAAGGCGAATTCGCTGATCAGGTCGAATCTTTTCTTGTCGGCCAGGTCGTTCAGAAGCGCCTCCACAATCTGCTGGACGCGCGGAGCAAGCGCGGACACCGATCTCGGCGTGAAGGCCTTCGACACCAGCGACCGCAGCCGCGTGTGATCGGGCGGGTCGAGGTCCAGTATCGTCCTGTACGGTGCATACTCGAGTTTGTTCTCCCCGCTGGAAAAACGCTTGGAGTCCAGCAGTACGGTCTGCGCATCTTCGTACCCGGTCAGTGCCCACGCGTTGACAAGCCTCATGCGGTGCACCGGGTCCTTGCGGCGCAAGCGCTCATACAGTTCGTACGGATTGGCCCTGACCGCGCTGGAGGTCAGGTCAAAGCTGATCCCGGACTCCAGACGTTCCCAGGCCAGCAGTACCCCCTTTGCAAGCGGCGTCAATACATTGCGAACAACCCCTGGTATCGCCATCGTCACCCTCTTCTCTGTATGTATGCTTCTTCCAAACCCGGCCGCCTTCCGTTCCATGTGGTCGTATGCGGGTTGGCTTGCCGGCCGGCTGCCCGCGGAATATACGCTTGCGCGCACAGGGGGCTGGCCGCACGGTTAGTCTCTCTCGCGACCGCGCCTTATTTCCCGCACCAGTTTCTCAAATTCCGCTCGTGAATAGTCGCTGTCGAACTGCCTCATGATCTGGTGTTCGATCTCCTTGGCCGGCGTCCACCCGTTGCGTGCAGCCGAACGCAACAGACGGCGGTATACATCCTCCGGCAGTTCGATCGCCACAACCCTCTTCCCGCTCATACGTCACCATCCCATTGGAATCGCCGCCGACAACATCCGGTCCTTCCCCGGTTTGCGATTTCCGGAACTCCTGTAACACCTGCCGCCGTGTTCGCACCTTCGTACATGTCATACCGACGGACGGCAACATGCAGGCAGCCCGGCGACTGACCTGCGGAACAGCGATCTTCGGGGCAGAGAACTCGCTGATGAAGCCGTTCGCGTTGCGCTTCGCAAAGCGAACAGTGTACTGCACACCGTTGGGGGGGATCTTGTGAACGGGGCTTACGCGGCCATATGCAGTCGCTGATTTGAGGCGCGCATGGGCCGGACGATCCTCATTCTACCATTCTCAAGAAATTGACACAATAATGATATGGAAATACTATTGGATTACATAAAAATGACGCCTTAATACTGGTATAATTAGATATTTGCGGGCGGGCGGTTGGGGGTTGTTATAGACAGTCGGCATTTCGATTGGCCGGTTCGGCGCCTTGCTTCCTTGAATCTCAGCCGCGTGAGGAGGAGACAACGATGGCAATAACGCAGCAGCAGTCGGTAACGATGCAATCTTTGTGGTGGATGTCCCTGGTTCGGGGGATACTGCTCGTCCTGTTCGGCGTGGTGATGCTTGTCGTCGGACGCGGTGTCACCCTGCTTGCGGCCATTCAGATTCTGGGCGCCTACTGGTTGGTCGGCGGCGTCGTGGACCTGATTGAAGGCATCATCGGCCAGGTGCAGGGTTCTCGAGTACGGGCGGTGATTGGCGCCGTGATCAGTATTGTGGCCGGGTTCGTGGTCGTCAGCTATCCCATCGTAAGCGGGTTCCTGGCGAGCACCTATCTGATCATATTCATGGGGGTTGCGGCCGTTGTCGCCGGTGCGGCGCATATCTTTTCCCGCAGCGGCAGAAAACGTTCATTGTGGGGCATCATCCTCGGCGTTCTCTATGTCGTGTTCGGCGTGGCGGTGGTTTTCAATCCGCTTATAACGCAGGCGGTCGTGGTTCTTCTGTTGCCCTTCTGGGCGCTGATCACGGGCGGCCTGTCGATCGTGGGATCCTACCGGGTTCGGGGGGAGGTTGGCTGATGGGCAGGAATCTGTGTCTGATTCTGGTATCTCTTCTGCTGTCTGCGTGTGGGGCATTGCAAGCGCCTGATCCGTACTACCCGCCGCTTACGCCGGTGGCAGACCGCACCTTTGAAGAGTGGCTGGGCGTTGCCAGGGAAGTTCCCTATGACGACCTGTTTCAGGACCCGGACCGGTACCTGGGGGAGATTGTTCGCTTTACAGGCGAAATCCAGGAAGTCATCGTGACGGAGTCCGATACTCGACTGCAGATAGCGGTGACGTGGGACGAGGCCTGGGAGGACTTTGTCTTTGTCCGTTACAGGGGTGCGGCAATGGAGCTTGCCAGAGGGCAGGTTGTCTCTTTTGTGGGCAGAGTGAATGGGACGATTGACTATATCCCCGTCTCCGGCCGGATGTCGACCTCTTTGGATATCTCGTCCTACGCCATTCAAGTAGAAGCCGGGTGAGCATGGCAGTGAGTTGATCGCTGTAAACGCTTCCTATCCATCCTCTTGCTCGCCGTGCTGCTGGCCGCAGCATGCCTGCCGCGGGAACGATACATTCTCGTGTCGTCGTATCCCGAGGACTTCGAGCAAGTGCAACTCGCAGCGCAAGTGAGCAGCCGGCGGAGCTGCTCGCCGGTCTGCGGCAGAAAGGAATCAGCAACCAGAAGTTGGACAAGGAGAGAGAAGATGGCACAAGAGAGCAAAAACGAAGAGCAGGCGCAGGCGTTGGGCCTGTGGTGGATGATGGCGGTCCGGGGCCTGTTGCTGCTGGTCCTGGCACTGATGATGTTCACTTGGGGCCGCGGCGTCACCTTGACGGCGCTGATTGAACTGATGGGGGTGTACTGGATATTCGGCGGCGTCTTTGACCTGTCTGCCGGCATACTGGGCCGGACGGATAGATCGCGCGTGTGGGCCATCCTGGGCGCGATCGTCAGCATCGTGGCCGGCTTTTTCGTCATGGGCCACCCGGTCATCACCGGGATGATCGCCGGCTTTGGGTTGACCTATTTCATGGGGACGGCCGCATTTGTGATCGGGGCGGCTCAGATCTTTGAAGGGCGCAACGGCAAGAGGTCGCTCGGCAGCCTGGTCATGGGCATCTTCACCATCCTCTTTGGTCTGATCGTAATTTTCAACCCGCTTCTTACGCAGAGCGTGCTGTTCTTCATCATGCCGTTCTGGGCACTCCTGGCCGGCTTGGGGGCGATCGCAACATCGTTCCGGATGCGGTCTGCATAGGAAGGGAGCAACGATGTTGTACAGGCCGCATGAACGTCTCAGTGGCGGTGCGTAATAAGAGGGATTCACACAGGAGGAGGAACGCCAAATGAAGAAGCACCTGTCAACTGCTTGCATTTTGCTCGCTGTCCTGCTCGCGGCAGCCTGTGTACCGGTTCCTGCGGAGGCGCCCATGGCCGCGCAGGAGGCCATGCAGGCAGAGGAGGCGGCGCCCCCTGAAGCGCCGGCGGAGATCGTTTGCGAAAACAGTTACGAGGGAGAGAGCCTGGTCATCTACCAGCAGGCAGGGTTGACCGGACCGCTGGCAACGCTCATGGGAACCGGCTTTATCAGCGGCACGCAGGACGCGATTGAGCAGATCAACGCCGAGGGCGGCGTCTGCGGTGTGATGTTGAGCGTGCGCATGGAAGACACCCAGTACGCTCTCGAGCAGGAAATCCAGGTCTATGAGCAGTTCCGCGCAGAGGACCCCAAGCCCCTGCTCATCACGACGGTCAACAGCGCGGCGACGATCGCGCTTAAGGACCGCGTGGTCGAAGACGAGATCGTCAACCTGGCCGCGGGGGTCCACTCGCACTCCCTCTACAACCCGCCGGACGGCTACACCGTCGGCATGGTGCCGATCTACCCCGACCAGTTCGCGGGTTTCCTGCAGTTCGTGCACAGCAACTGGGCGGATATCAAACCAGAAGGCGCCGCTGACACGATCACCGTCGGCGTTATCGGTTGGGCGAACGCTTTCGGGGCCGGCGCGACCACGCCCGAAGCACTGGCCTTCGCCGACTCATTGGGAATCACCGTTCTGCCGCTCGAGGAGCAGCAGGTCAGCCCGTCCGCAGACGTGACCGGCCAGCTGCAGAACCTGCTTGTCAACGGCGCCAATGTCATCTACATGCAGTCGCTGTCATTCAGCATCGTCCAGGTCATCAGCACCCTGCACGCCCTCGGCTTTTACGATCAAGTGGTGCTGGGCAGCGTCAACTGGGGCATGAACCGCGACGTACTCAATATTATGGGCGCGAATGCGCCGCTTGCCGCCGGCTACTACGGTGTCTTCCCCTATCTGTGGTGGACCGACACCGATGCGCCCGGCGTACAGAAGGCGCTGGAGACCTTCGCGGCCAAGGGCTACCCTGAACATGATAAGGCGTTCACCTACCTGCTCCTCTACAGCACAATGTTCGGGTTGGCCGACGTACTGACGGTGGCGTTGAACAATGTCGGCTTCGACGGCCTGAACGGGACCGAGTTCCTGAAGGCGATGCAGCAGATGGGGACGGTCAGCGCGGCCGGCGTCTTTGAGATGAATGTGGAAGGAAGCAACCGCGCGCCGGACAAGGCCCAGATCCGCCAGGCCCGGATGATGGAGGACGGCAGCATCGACTTCGTCGTCGTCCAGGACTTCGTGACCTTGCCGGACACGCGGCCGGGGTCACAGTAGGAACAGAGGCCGGTTTCCAGTAGCCGTCGACCGAATTCACGCCGGCGCACACCGGAACGCCTGCTTCACCACTTTGAGGAAAGAAACAATGACAGACCATGCAGTTTCCCGACGCTTACTTCTCAAGACCGCAACTGTCGCGTCGTTAGGCATAGCCCTGGCGGCCTGCCGGCCAATACCCCCCATCGACGGCGCTGGACCCGCCTTGGGCCGGATAACCGCCGCCCAGGTGACGGACCCCGAAAGCCTCAAGGCCTGGGTCCTCGCAGCTCACGCCGAGATCCAAACGATCGCCACAAACCTGGACGAAGCGGCGAAGCTCAAGCAGTGGGTGAAAACGGAAGGCGACTGGAAATCCGGCTCGACCTTCCTCATCATCTTCGCCACGAACGGCAACGTCTACGCGCACGGGAACGACCGTGCCGCCGAAGACAGAAACCTGCTCGACGTCGAGGACGAACGCGGAACCAGAGTCGTCGAGGAACTCCTCGCGGCCGCTGCCCAGGGCGGCGGTTTCGTCGAATACGACGACGACGGGCCGAAGACCGCCTACGCCGTCCCATTCAGACTGCAGTTCGTGCTCGTCGGCGGCTACTCGCAGGACGTCTCCCACGTCCAGGTCCGCATCGCCGATCTCCCCAGGCCCGCCGTCACCGCCTCCGAAGTCGTGGACCGCGAGACACTGATCACCTTTGTCGAAGAGGCGGCCAGGATCTACCAGGAGGCCCTCAAGTTCGAAGGCGGTATCCCCCTGGTCGAGATCAAGAACGCATTCCGGGTCGAAGGCGGGGACTGGAAGGCAGGCTCCATCTACCTGTATGTCGTGAGCGGCGGGGGCGTCACCCTGTTTCACGGCTCCGAGCCGTTTCGCGAAGGCAATCCCACCGACATGACCAGGACCGACGTCAATGGCGTGCCGTTCGCCGAGGAGCTGATCGGAGGCGCACGCCGCGAAGGCCGGAAATTTTTGCGGTATCACTACGACGACCCCGCCATCGAAGGTGACGAGGACACCGGTTCCCCCAAGCTCGGCTACGCCGTCAGCCTGCAGCTGGGCGACTCCGAAGAGAAGATGGTCATCGGCTCCGGCATCTATATCCCCATAGACGGGGAGTGACCCCCGGCGCGCCCCAGGCGGCGCCGGCATTGCGCTGCACTATGTTCTGGTCATGTTGACACCGGCTCAATCCTCAGCCGCTGCCGTGTTCGCTCCCTGCGCCGGCTGAGATCGCCTTTGTATAGCGGGCGGCTGTGCCGGTTGTAGCTGCCGCAGGGCTTCTATCTGGCATAAGACCTACTATGTGATAAGTCTGGATAGGGCCTCTCCAGCGGAGCCCCGGCAACATCAACGTTGAACTTCTCGGTCAGGGTGAAGATGTGGTCATCCGCAGCGCACACGACGACGCCGGGGAAGCGTGCTGCTGACGCGGGCAGAGAGGCTGGCGCAACCGCCCTGGTCGAACGAGAAGGTGTCGGACCTTCCGTTCAGAGGAAATGGGACTGGACGGCTCGGTGCAGGTATGTTCGGTTGCCCGTGTCGCAC
This sequence comes from Caldilineaceae bacterium, assembly GCA_034428435.1. GTDB lineage: Bacteria > Chloroflexota > Anaerolineae > Caldilineales > Caldilineaceae > Bin5. Next base: position 38,343 of record DAOUHY010000186.1, read on the forward strand.
AGGTACACAAAGAAAAGCGTTACAGGAGAAAGTAAATGCGCAACCATCTGTTACTGAGTAGACTGGCCGCCGTACTGGCCGCCGCCGCCATTTTTGTGTCCGGCTGCTATCACCATGTGCCGTTTCATCCGTTTCATCCAAAGATGGATCGTTCGGCCGTCATGCCGTACCGGCAGGTGTCCAAGGCCGACCGTGCGGGCTACACCGTGGCGGTGGTGGAGAGAGCGACGCGGCTGTACGACGCCCATGGGCGGGAGGCGGCGCTGGAATACTACAACTCACCGGAAAGCATTGACGGCGAGTGGTATGTCTTCATCTTTGATGAGAACGAGAAGCTGGTCGCCCTTGCCGTAAACCCGGATATGCTGGGTGAGGATCTGCGCGGCGATGTAGGGGTGGATTTCACCGGCTACCGGCACGGCGAAGCGATAGCCGGCGCCACCGGGGAAGGGATGTGGGTCGACTATTTCTTCCTCAATCCTGTCACCGGCAACCAGGAGTGGAAACATTCCTGGGTGGTACGGCACGATGGTCTGATCTTCGGCTCCGGCTGGTATCAGAATCTGCCCGCTCTGCCTGTGGCCGTGACCAAGGCGCAACCGGCCGAATACACGGTCGCCGTCGTTGACAGGGCCGTCCGCTACTACAAGGCGCATGGTCGCGCAGAGACGGTCGCCCATTACAACTCCCCGCAAAGTGTGGATGGCGACTGGTATGTCTTTATCGTCGATGAGAACGATCTCATGATCGCCCACGTCGACCCGGGGCGGCTGGGCCGGGACCTGAAAGGTGATTTGGGGGTGGATGTCAACGGATATCGATTCGGCGATCAGATACTCAGCACAACCGAGGCGGGGCTGTGGGTAGACTATGTCCATATAAGCCCGCTTACCGATCAGCCGCAGGCCAAGCATACCTGGGTGGTGCGCTACGATGGACTGATCTTCGGCTCCGGCTGGTATGAATAGACCTTTGGTGGGCCCCAGGGCAATTTCATCTGAATTGGTGCGTGCTACTCTTTGGGTGCCGCCAAGTTGGAAATTAGACTGTTGTGGGTGCGCTTTTCAGCGATTAAGAAAGGAGAAACAAGGTCGTGAATAAGACACTTGGGAATTTCCTCAAGGGAGTGGCCGTAGTGGTCTGGGTCCAATTCCTGGCCATCCTGTTCTACGACCCGGCGCAGGAAGGCGTTGGATTTCAGATCTGGTCTGTCCTCGACCCTTTGATGGTTTTGGCAATACTCGTCACGATCTGGTCTGCTTTCCGCCGGAAAGTGGAAATCGACAGTTTGTCGGAGAGTAGCCTGTCCAGGGAATACATCGAGACGAACATCGCACTCTATGGGGGGATTGCCTTGCTTGCCGCACTCCTGTGGAACTGGATCGGATCCCGTTGGTCCTACCCATTGGTGAGCTTTCAATGGTTGTGGATTCTAATTGACCTCACTCTCCCGTTACTCCTGTTTTCCGCTGGCCGGCGTCTGATCAAGACCGAAGCATTATGAAAGCAAACAGATCGGACTCTCAGCAGGTAGTCCGTGATACAAGAGGGATTTCGTCGTGAAGAAAATTGTGGGAATATTTATGCAGGTTTTCGCCGTGGTGTTCTGGGTCCAGTTTGTTGCCATCCAACTGTACGATCCGATGTCCGAAGGGTTCGGCGCGCTGGTCTGGACAATCTTTGATCCAATTGTCGCCGCCGGCGCACTGATCACCATCTATGTTGGATTCAGAAGAAAACAGGATGTCGACAACGATCAGGAAGGAGGCCTTACAAAGGAGTACTTTGAGGCAAATGTAACTTTGTACGGTGGCATCATCCTCATTCACGCCCTGCTATGGAACTGGGTCGGTTACAATCTGCTCGAACCGGAGATGAGTCTCCCCTGGCTGTGGATATTCATCGACATCTCTGTTCCTTTGCTACTTTTTCCTGTGGGCCGGCATCTTGCCAGGAGCAACTCTGCGCAACAGTTTGCATGAGCAAGTCGTGCGGGTTGCCCTGCCTTCTCGCGTCATCCCGTCTGGACAGTTGCAGGGATTTGTCGGAGCAGTAACTTCCCTTGGCTGGCTCGCATAGGCACGCTATGGAGAAAGCAGTTCAACGGCGCTAACACTCCCTCCGCAGCATGTCCGAACTGATTGCTTATGGTCCGAGGCGTTATTGTTTGCTTCAGTTTTTTCATTTGCATGAGAATATCCGATGCGCCCTTGGTGTTCTTCGTGTCCCTTCGTGGATAAAAAGCAGTTCTCCGCGCCTCTCCGCGTCCCTCCGCGGACAAAAAGATGTTCTCCGCGCCCCTCCGCGTCCTCCGCGGACAAAAGGTGTTCTTCGTGTCTCTTCGCGTCCCTTCGTGGATAAAAAGCAGTTCTCCGCGCCCCTTATCCCAGGCTGGGATTCGGCCACGGCGCGAGAGACAGCGCTTCGCCGCTCCTACCCGCCAGCTCCAGGAAAAGAGCGGTCGTGACGCGGTCCTGGGGCACAAAGGTGGAGAGATACAGTTCCCCATAGCCGCTGACACTGGTGTTGGTGAAGATCGTGTACGCGACCGGGCCGTGCGCTCCATGCAGGTAGGAATAGCTGCGCAGGCGGCTGTAATCGTCGTAACCGTCCTCATGGCTGTCCGCCCACAGCCCGTAAAAATCAGGATAGGCGGACAGGGCGCTGAAAAGTTGCCGGAAGCGTTCAGTGTGCCGGTAACGCAGCGTCATGGCCCGCCACTGCTGCACATTCGCGAGGGCGATCGGCCGCCAGCCGCGCCCCAACACCTGGCGCAAGCGCCCATCGGGAGCCAGGAGAAAAGCGATGTTATTAGCGCCCGCAGCGGTTGCCCGGGCAGCCTTGAGTTGGGCCAGGCTCAAATCGTGAAATGCGAGCAGCGCGCGGTTGACGCCGACGATATCGGCGAAGGGGTCCATGAGGAAGGCCGGCGCGCAGAGGCTGTCCAGCAATGACCAGACCTGCTTGAAAACCTCTTCACTGCCCAGGGCCGCGCGCACGAGCGACGCGTCCGTCACCTCGCTGGCCATCGCGAAAAACTCCCGGCGTTCAAACGATGTGAGTTGAAAGGCCTGCGCCAGTCCTTCCAGGATCTCCCTGTCCAGCCTCGCCTGCTCGCCCCGTTCGATCTTGCCCACAATCCGCACCGTCAACCCGGTCTCGTCGGCCAGGCGATGCTGGCTCCAACTGTGCCCGCTGGCAAAGTCGATCTGCTCCTTGCGCAACGCGGTCACGATCTGGCCGAAAGCCTTGTGCTCCACGCCCTCCCCCCTCCAAGTCAGATCCCCATAAGTAAAGTCTACCACGCCCCTATGTAATCAGCGTGTCACTTTTCTCTTTTTCTATGTCATCATTATACCAATATTGGAGCAGTCCGTCTCCGTCCAGGGCTTTGTGCGACATTGCGACACGTAACCACAGACATTAGCAGTCGAACTGCTTCTTCGGGCTCGTTGACCTTTGTTTGAACAGCGACTTCCGGGCGCAAATTGCGGCCGATCGCAAAGCGGGCGGTCTGCCGCCATCATCGAAGGCCGGCGCAGCTGCCCAAAGAAAATCCAATACGCCTTTGGTGTTCTCCGCGTCCCTCCGTGGACAAAAAAGGTGTTCTTCGTGTCTCTTCGTGGCCCTTCGTGGATAAAAAGCAGTTCTCCGCGTCCCTCCGCGTCCTCCGCGGACAAAAAGGTGTTCTTCGTGTCTCTTCGCGTCCCTCCGTGGAAAAAAGCAGTTCTCCGCGTCCCTCCGCGTCCTCCGCGGACAAAAAAGCAGTTCTCCGTGTCCCTCCGTGTTCCTCCGTGGACAAATGCAGTTCTTCGCGCCCCTTCGCGTGACTTCGCGGATCAATTGGTTTTGTTTAACTACATTCAAGCGAGAACGATATACCGATTTTGGTACATCGCCCTGCCGAAATCGGTATATCTGCGCTAGCCAGACCCCGTTGACGAGGCATATGCTGTTCCCCACGACTGTATAGTGCCTTTCGCGCTGGCACAGTCCGGCAATCGCGGCCAAGACAAGGAGACATGCAATGCCCTACACGCATCCAATCAGAATGGCGGTTGACCTCGGCATGATACTGGCACTCGCCCTGACTGCCCTCTTCGTACTGTTTCCCGGAACGCCGCCTGTTCTGGCTGACGCAGCCTTCCTGACATCGACCGGCACAGAGTCCCCGGCCTCGACCGGCCCGCACGCCGTGACCGCCGCCGGCAAGGCAACCGTCAGCATCGAACCGAATGTGGCAACCGCGACCATAGGGGTGGAAGTCCTCAGTCCAACCGTGAAGGAAGCCACTTCAGCCGCCCAGGCCGTAATGACGGATGTATGGGCCGCGCTCGTCGCCCAGAACATTGACGAATCGGACATCCGCATCAGTCACCTAAACATCTTTGCCGAACGCTTGGGCCCGGACGGCCATCTGAATGAAAATCAAACGCGTTACCACGCCAGCAACACCCTCCTCATCACGATTCGGGATCTGGACAGCATCGACGCCGTGCTGGATGCCGCCATCGACGCCGGCGCCAGCAACATATACAGCGTCGACTTCAGCCTGCCTGATCCGGCCGCGGTTGAGTCCGAGGCGCGCGCAGGCGCAGGCCCGCGCCCACGCCAAAACTGACGAGCTGGCGGAGCTGCTCGGGCGCAGAGCCGCTGGCCTGTCGCACATCAGCGCAATCATGGGTCCGGGCCGCGGCTCGCTCCATCACGCTCTTCGTGACCTTCCTGAGGCAGGACCGAGGCAAACGAGCCGGACCCCGGGAGGAGAACGCATGGCCGAAGACTTCAAGCGGATGACGCGTATCGAGTTGGAATCCGAACTGTCTGCCGAGCGCGCCGCCGCACGGCGCAGCCATGCCGTGATTGTCATGATGGCCGTGCTGGCCGTATTGGGATTCATGATGATTGTGCTGGGGGTGGTTGGCACTGTAGCGCCGGTCGCCGGTTGAAGCCGGTGACGCAGATTCAACGAACGCCCTGCGCCCCATCTGCCGCTCAGCCGGCACCAGGCGGCATCACACCGCGATTTCGCTTCATGGCCTCCCAGTGATTCTCTTGTTCGAAGGCGGAAAACATGGGAATGAAATTGACAGGCAAGGACAGGATATCGAGCCTGGCGCTTGCATCCGTAATGCTGAGTTACTTCATCTGGGGATTTCGAGGGTCGGGGCCATTGATCATGCTTGCTTTCATCCCCGCCATCCTTCTCGCCCTCTCTTTTGCCGTCCCATTGAAATACCAGCCTCATCTCACTACGTCCATCATCTTGCTCATGGCAGGCGTGCTGGCCGGCGTCTCCCTTGAAAAACTGTTCGGTGACGTCCCCTATATCTGGTGGGCTGTATACACGTGGCCGGTCATTGCCGTTGCCGTGGGTGTGCTGCGGCCCCTGCCCTTCCTGGAACGGTATTTGCCCGCCCTGAAAATGACAGCTGCAAGGGATGCCGGAAAAGTGGAAGAAGGAGGGAAATTGAGGAAATACCGGCCTCATATCATTTCAATTCTCGCTGTAGGAATGGGAGGCACGGTTGTCATTGGTATTCTCTACCTGTTCGGCCTCTATGGCCCCGATATATACGGATCGCGTGCGTGGCTTGAGGAGTTTGAACCGATAGAGTCCGCCCTCATCGTTTGGGTCGTTACTGCCTTCTGCGTAATGCTTTATGGCCCTTACGGGGCATATGCAAGAAACGGCCGCGAGGATAAAGAGGCGTGAAAACCCCATGCCCGCCAGCTTAGGAAACCGCAGTCGTGGTTATCGTCCTCACAAGCTTGCTTGATTTCGATGGGGCTTATGTACTCAAGTAGCCAAAGGGGGAGGCGGGCGCAATTCTTCGCTGATATCGAAAAGCGAATATCAGAGACGACGAGCTACCTGCATTCTCTAATCGGAAAGAGATGGGGCTGAGATGTTTACCAAGAAGTATCTGCGAAGGAATTTCGTCATCTTTGGGTCAGTCTGGACAACTATTTCGATAGTCAAGGATTTGTACGTCCCGTGGGGCGGTGGCCTGGACTGGGAGACTCCAATCACTGTGCTAGCCGGGTGGGTTGGTTGTGCAATCGGGTTTGCGCTCATGGGCGGGTTCCGCAGATCGACGCCCGTGGCGGTATCCAGTCGACAAGATACGGCTAGAGAAAGAAACCTCAAGAAGATGGCTTCGATTGGTGGGGTGGTCTTGATAACAGTTGCAATTGGCTTAGCTCTTTTCATGCCTCGCGACCTGGTCTGGCTCGGGCTACTTATGTGGCCAGCCATTGGCGTGGTGGCTATAGTCTACTATTGGTGGCTTACGTGGATGTGGAAGCGGCCTGACAAGGACCGCCGCGCTGACTTTGGAATTTCATAGCTGCACTCGCGTCTTTGATAAGGTCTGTCACTGTAAGCGAGTTGCAGCCCTTTCCTGTGTCGTTCAAACAGGTTGCAGAGGTCGCCGGCAGTACCCCGGAGGCGTACAGAAAATCCGACCCCCCGTAGTTCTGTAACGCAAGTCGGGTAAGTACCTACACAAGGAGAACATTCGGATGCAACGCAAAAAATGGACCAGGACAGCCATCTGCTTGGCTGCAACCGCTGCAACTGCCCTGACGATCCTGTACTTCGTCACTGCCCCCCACCTGACGCCCGCCGCCCTGGCAAGCGAAACGACGACCGCTTCCGCCTCAGCACGGTCCGTAACCGTTGTCGGCGAAGGCGTTGTCAACATCGAACCGGACGTTGCCACCGCCAGAATCGGTGTCGTAGTGCTGCGCACCACAGTGAAAGAAGCCAGTTCTGAAGCCAACGAGATTATGCAGGAGGTTAAGGCCGCCCTGCTCGCCCAGGACATCGAGGAAAAAGACATCCAGACCAGGCACTACAATATTTATGCCGAACGCTATGGGCCGGAGGGCCTGCTGCAGGAGGACCAGGTGCAGTACCATGTCAGCAGTACCGTCGATGTCACCATTCGCGACCTGGACAACATCGGCGGCGTACTTGATGCTGCCATTGAGGCCGGAGCCAACGACATCGGCAACATCAGATTCAGTCTGGAAAATCCGGCTGCCGTCGAGTCTGAGGCCCGTGCCATGGCCGTCGCCGATGCCCGCGCCAAAGCGGAGGAGCTCGCCGCCCTGATAGGCGCAACCGTTGGTGAAGCGACCGAAATCAGCGAAATCATCGGGCACGGCGGCGGCTTCTTCGCCAATAGCTTTTCCGAAATGGCCTTGGCCGACTCCGCCTTCAGCATCGGAGAGCTCACGCTGGCAATGCAACTCCAGATTACCTACAAGCTCCAGTAAAGATGCAGACAACCGGAGGGGGTCCCGGTCGCCCCCTCACCGCCTGTTTCGCCCGCTGCGCACAGTACGCAATGACCGCTGCGTTCGCCTGAACAAAACATGAACCCTGCCTGCACAATTCGCACCGCGGCTGATGCCATCACTGTCCCGTGTCGTTGACAAAGAGCAAGGGAGAACTATCCAAAATGAATGGATCCTCATTTGGCCTCCTTCCGGGCTATGACGATGGCTACACCGACGACAACGGGCCATCGCGGCAACCCAGCCGACAAACGCTCAGGAGCCTGATCACCGATTTTCTGACGAACCCGCTGCCACTGCCTGTCTGGATCTGGAACTGCCTCGTCATCTACATCGCTATCAGCGTGGTATGGCTTCTGATAAAGATTGGGCTCATCATCCTGACCGTGCTCGTCCACTTTCTCTTGATGATTTTCGGAATGGGGTAATCCGCATGTCCTCTCCCAACATCCTCTTCCTCATGACCGACCAGATGCAGGGCCGCGTCCTCGAACCGGACAACCCCTGCCGGACCCCCAACCTCGACCGGCTGGCCGCCGGAGGCGTGCGCTTCCGCCGCGCCTACACGCCCAGCGCCGTCTGCTCGCCCGCCCGCGCCAGCCTGATGACCGGTCTGCTGCCCCACAACCACGGCGTCCTCTTTGTCGAGCACACCGTCGACGCCGACCAGGCAAGGCTGCGCACCCCCTATCTCCACTGGGCCGATCAGCTGACCGCCGCCGGCTACGACACCGGCTACTTCGGCAAATGGCATGTGGAACGCTCCAACAACCTCTCCCGCTTCGGCTGGCAAGCGCAGGGCGCGCTCTCTGCTCGCCCCGACTGGGACGCCGCCGGCTTTTCGCTGGAACGCTATCTCGACGGCCCGCCCGGCTACCGGCCCAACCGCTTCTACGGCGTCTGTGATCTGCCCGCCGGCCAGCGCGGAATGGGCAAAACGACCGGCGCCGCGCTCGCCTATCTGGACACGGTCCTGGCCGAGAGCGCGCCCTGGTGCTGCTTTGTCAGCTTCACCGAACCCCACGACCCCTTCTACTGCCACCAGGACGCCTTCGCCCGGTACGATGTCGACTCGATCCCGCTGCAGCCGAACGTCCGCCACGACCTGAGCGGCCAGCCCAATCTCTACAAGCGCGCCGCGCAGGTGTGGCGCGGCTGGACCGACCGCGAACACCGCGAAGCCGCCGCCTGCTACTACGCCTCTATCAGCGAGATCGACCGGCAGTTCGGGCGCCTTCTGGAAAGGGTGGAACGCGCCGGTCAGCTCGAAAATACGATCGTCGTGATGACATCGGATCACGGCGAACTTCTCGGCGCCCACGGGCTCTACTGCAAGAACATCGGCGCCTTCGAAGAAATATACAACATACCCCTCGTGATAGCCGGGCCCGGCGTGACCGCCGCCGCGGTGAGCGACGCCCGCGTCGGCCTGCACGATCTCGGCCAGACACTTCTGCAGCTGGTCGGCGCGCAGCCGCTGGAATACATCGACGGCAGCTCCTTTGTCCCCCTGCTGGCCGGTCCGCAAAACACGTCGGCTTACCAGCACGGCTTCGCCGAATACCACGGCGGGCGCTACCTTCTCACCCAGCGCATCCTGTGGGACGGGGACTGGAAATTGGTCCACAACGGCTTCGACTACGACGAGCTCTACAACCTCGCCGCGGACCCCTTCGAGATGAACAATCTGGCGCAGGACCCGGCCCACGCCCACAGAATCCAGGCCATGACCCGGCACATGTGGCGTATCGCCGTTGAATCCGGGGACCACAGCCTCGCCAACACCCACGACCCGCCGCTGCGGATTGCCGCCGCAGGACCAGGCTTGTAGTCCAGCGATTTTCTATTGACCGATAAAGGCGGTCGTGTCTGATGCAAACATCAACAAGGAGATCTTCTATGGTTGAGTTAGGTCTGGTTACGTTTGCTACATTTGCTTTGGGTATCGTGGTCGGGGCATTCGTGATCTCGTATAAGGACTACCGTTCGTCGAGCAGGACTGTTGATGCGAAGCGGCGTCTCTATCCGCTCGCACTCGCATCCCTCGGAGCGCTGCTAGCGGCAGGTACGTCGATAAGTGCGCTCATGCGTTTTATGAACAGCCACTGCGCCTGAATCAACGTCCGAAATCCGGCGCACAAACCTGCAAATCACTGCCGTGATGAAACGCCAGTTGACAGTCGAGGCAGGACACTGAGTTCAATTTCAGCCATAGGAAAAATCCCGATGAGTCAAAAGACAGCTGCGCCGGTGGTTTCCGAGACGAGACAGCTGGAAATGACGAACCTGGATCGGTTCTACAAACTGTCAGTCATTGTCCTGGTGGCGCTGGCCGTCATCCTGGGCTGCGAAGCCGCGTAGAACGGCTCCGCAGCACGTGGTGACTAGAGGTGGAGGTCTTGAAATGTACGCTTTTTCATCTCCCTTAACGTTTGGCGAACTGTTGGGCCGGGCCATTGAGATGTATCGTGCGCACGGCGGAGTCTTTCTGCGTACCGCCGCCATCTTTTATGTCCCGGTTGCGATGCTCTTTTTCTTTTGGGCAAGAGGTGTTGAAACCACCTTTCTGGCTTCCGCAGTCGTTTGGCCCGTTAACCTGATTGCAGATCTGACGCTCGTTTCGCTTTGCATCGAACTGTTGCATGGCCGCCCCCAGGCGATCCGGGCAGCTGTCGGGCGCGGTCTGCGCCGCCTGCTGGCATATGCGGGCATGGTTGTGGTGACGATGGTTGCGTTCAGCGCGGCTGCTGTCGTAGCCGCGATTCCGCTTTGGTTCGGATTCACGGGTCCAGACTTTCATCTGAGCGAACTGCGTTACGATTTTCTCGACATGGTGCGGCGCGGTGACGTAGAGGGAATTGGCTCGGCAGTGGGAGATGTAGCTGCGGTCGGGATCGGACTTTGTCTTGTCGGAGGCCTTTTCTTGATCCTGGTTATCTATCTGTCAACTCGCTGGTTGGTTGCGGAGGTCGCGTTGATGGTCGAGGAGACGGGTCCGCTGGAATCTTTGAAGCGCAGCTGGAAACTCAGTCAGGACTATGTTCTGCGTACTGCCGGTTTCTTCGTGCTTTTGTCGGTAGCGATTGGCGTTGTCGGCAGTTTGAGCGGGACACCGTTGGATTTGGTTGTAGGTGCCCTGGTTCCGGCTGCCGACAATTCGTTGAAGATGGGTTTGGGGAATGCGATTTCGAATCTGCTGTCTGTCGTCATCACGCCGTTCTATGTCTGCTTGGTTGTTCTTTACTACTTTGACTTAAGGGTACGGAAGGAGAGACATGATTTTGGAGTTCAGAGTTGATGATGCAGGCCCCCCATATCTCAAGGAGTCGATCATGAATAAGGCAGTGACTTCACAGAATACGTGCTCTGCAAAGAACCGGCGCGGCGCAACGATCACCGGTCGAACAGCGAGTAAGGCGAAACTGCTTGTTGGAGTTCTGCTGCTGTTTGCACTGCTCGTCGGCGGCTGTCAACCCATCGAACCTGCCGCCGCTGCGCCGGCAATAAAGACCGAACAGGCGCAAACCTTCCTGGATCTCGCAAGCGAAACGCTGGACATGGATGCGCTCCTGCCCATGGACCCCAGCATCCGCAAAGCGCAACTGGATAACGGACTGACCTACTACATCCGTCACAATACCGAACCGGCCAACCGCGCCACCCTG
>DAOUHY010000187.1:0-26949 GCA_034428435.1 Caldilineaceae bacterium
GCCGTGGAGTTTCTACACGCGGCCGGTGCATCGCGGATTGCCCGGCACGCAGTTCGAGAGCATGTGGTCCAAGTGCCGCTTCCTGCTGGGCGATCCCTTTTGCCCGGAGCTGCAGACGTTGATGGCGTCTAAACTGGCGCCCTATGCTCAGAGCAGCCAGATCAGAAAGGTGCGGACGCCTGCCGACACGCGCGTCGCCATGATAGTGCCCGAATCGATAACCTTCGAGTCCGATTTCGACATTCTGCACTGGATGGCCGTCTCCAAGATGGCGTCCGAATTCCAGCCGGACCGGCCACCCATCGTTACTCTGCACGGCGACTGCCTCAACCCGCTACTGTCCCGTTATCTTGGCATCCATGTTCTCTACTACCACATGGTAAGCAACTACGCTCACGGGTTGGAGCCGGAGCACGACATTCACAGTACCATCAACCACCTGTACACCGAGGTGTTCCCTGAAATCGCGCTGTCCCTGGAACTGGAATTGCTGGCTTCGATGCCAATTCCGGACGGCAAGGGCTGCCAATGCACAACCAGCCTGGGCGTTGCGCCGCCAGTTTTCAGTCAATCGCTTACCCAACCAGCATGACTGCCCTGGCTCCGACACGTCAGTAATGAGCCTGGCAAGTATAGTGCCGTATTCACAAGCAGCCGCTAAGAAAAGAACAGGAAAGATACAGTGACGACGATTCCAACAGCAAGCTATGCTCTGATAGGCGGGTCCGGCACTTGGGGGGCTCGATTCCCTGAGGATCTGGAGATGCCCAATGTTGAATTGACCGACTATTTTGAGGCGTTCGACACGCCGTTTGGCGGGACTGCGCCGTTCAAGTTGCTGCGTATTGGCGGTCAGAACGTCTTGCGCACGGCGATGCACGGCATGTGGGACCACGGGGGAGGACAGGGTTCGCGGCCGCGAACGCCGTGGCTGGCGGCGAAACAGGTGGGCTGGGTGCTGGAGCAGGCCGGGGTCCAGTGGGCGATGGTCGAGGCATCGGTGGGGGGCATACAGAGGCCGGACAAGCCAGGGGAGCCGCTGCCACCCTGGAGCATCACGATCAACACGGACTACATGATGTTTTTCAGGCCGGAGGATGATCAGCCCTTTTTCGGCGGGCGCAAGCGGTCGGCCCGGTTCAAGGACCCGTTCTGTCCCATCATGAGTGAACACCTATATCAGGCTGCGAAGAAGGAGCCGAAGTTTGCCGGTGTTTACAAGGACTCCGTCTATGTTTGCACGGCTTGGGGTCGCTTCGAGACTGCGCAGGAAATCCAGGTCTACGCCGATATGGGAGCGCACGTGGTGGGTCATACGCTGGCGCACGAGTTGCCGGTTTTTCGCAAGGCGGGCGTACGTCTTGCTTCGGTGGGCATCATCTCGAACCATGCTGAGGGTAGAGACGAGTGGGTTGGCGACAATCCGGATGCGATGGCCGATTTCTATTTCAGTTGTCCTCACTATCTGGGACCGGTAATGGCCAATGCCATGCAGGCGCTGATCGAGAGCGGCGTGGCACCGCCCGAGGATCCGGACATTTACCTCTACGGCCTTGGACAGTTCCCGGTTGAGGGGGCTTAGGCCAGCAACCGCTGAAAGCCAAACAGGTAGGCAAGTAGACGGTCTAGTCTGAGACTTACGGCTCTCTCGTCACGACATTGGGAGAGCCGACGGTCCAGAGCGTGCGCGATTGGTCGACCTGGCTGCAGGTCTCCAGGGTAAGCGTGCGCCGCAGGTGACTGGGGCCGCCGGTGGGTTCGCCGGGCCCTGGTCCTACTGTCAGACACAATTCACCACCGTCTGCTCCCTGATCGAGGCGGATTTGGCCGTTGTCATCGTACAGGAATTGCTGCAAGGGCGAACCGGAACAACCGGCCAGTTGCAGCGTTGATCCTGCCTCTTCCCCACTCGCTTCCACGCACAAATCATAGGCAGGCATGGAGATTTGCCCTGACTCAGGCGAGTCCCATTGGAACATCTCGTCGTCGGCGCCGGGCTTGCAGGTGTGGGCGGTGAGGGCGCCCTGCAGATTGAGGGAGCGGCCGAAACCGGGTACGTCTACGCAGTAGAATTCCGGTTCGTCGAGGGGGTCGAGCAGTTGGATCAGGCCGGTTGATGCAGGTACGCGCACTTCGGAAGATTCCGGAGTGGCTTCGATTGGAGTGGGGCTTCCGTCGGCTACTACTGGGGGCGCCGGCGTTCCTTGGGGCGGAATCGTGAACTGACAGGCGACAAGGAGTAGGGTGGCTGAAAGCAAGAGGATGGTGTGACCAGGAAGGCCGAGGGACAGGATGATTCGGAGCTTACGGGTGTCGGTCATTCGAATGTTCTCCTTTGGGAGAGGAAGATTGGCCGGGCCGCAAACCGAGAGGGCTGTGTCGGGCCGGTGGAATTATACACCTGTTAGGCCGCGTTCGTAACCCGAGGCGCTGCCTATACTGGGGTGGATCGGAGGATGTACGAGGGCACCCACAAGGGGTGCCCCTACGTGGGGATGGTTGGTTGGCCGGGCCACATTTGCAGTCGGTCGGCGCGGGCCGGTGAATGCACTCAGTTGAACGGCCGCGTTCGAATCTCGAGGCACTGCCTGTTCTGTGCCGACTCGGAGGTAGTACCAGGGCACCCACAAGGGGTGCCCCTACTTGGGGATAGCTGAATCTGAGGAAGTACAAGGGCACCCACAAGGGGTGCCCCTACATGGGGAAAGCTGGTTGAAGTAGCATGTCAACGACTCGCAGGCAACCAAACATCCTTTTGTTCGTGACTGACGACCATGGGCAGTGGGCGAGCGGTCCTTACGGTAATCGGGAGGTGGTGACACCGAACCTGGACCGTTTGGCGGCGTCGGGTGTTGTGATGGAGAACGCGTTTACGCCGACGCCGGTCTGTTCGGCGGCGCGCGCTTCGCTGCTGACGGGACTGACGCCTTCGCAGCATGGGGTCCACGATTATATTGCGATGGCGTTTGACCGGGGGCCGTGGCTGGCGGGGGAAAGGACTCTGCCGCAGCTGCTGCAGGAGGCCGGTTACCGGACGGGGCTGGCCGGCAAGTGGCATGCAGGCAATGAAGACGAGCCGGCGCCGGGGTTTAATTTTTGGTTCAGTGTGGGTAGCGCTTACCCGCTGCTACACGAGGGGAAACGCGACTTCTGCAATCAGGGGCGGATGGAGACTTTTGGGGGTTACACCGATGAGATCATTGCTGAACAGGCAACACGTTTCGTCGAGGCTGACGATCAGCGACCTTTTTTTCTTTTCATCTGTCTTACCGCTACACACGGGCCATGGAGCGGGCATCCGGAGAGGCTGGTTCGTTTGTATGATGAAGCTGCTTTTGACGACATTCCTGGGGGAGAGTCCTATGCGTTTGGTGAACAGGCGTTAGAGTCGCTGAGCGTGGACCGGGGTCGCGAGCGGGAGGCACAGGCCCAGTACTATGCGGCGGTCAGCCATGTTGACGAGATTGTTGGGCGACTGCTGGCGGCTGTTGACGGGGTGGGCAAGCTGAACGATACGCTGGTCGTTTACACAACGGATCACGGGCTGAACTGTGGGCATCACGGTATCTGGGGCAAGGGGAACGGGACGCGGCCTCTGAACATGGTGGAGGAGTCGATTCGGGTGCCCTTGATTCTGAACTGGCCGGGCGTTATGCCTGCGGGAATGCGGTGCGGGGAACTGGTTGATCACCTGGACCTGTTTCAGACGCTGGCGGAATCAGGGCGGGTGCAGCCACCCTTTGGCGCCGACTATGCGGGTAGAAGCATGCGGCCGCTTCTCGCCGGGTCGGAAGAGGCCGGGTCCTGGCGGGAGGTTCAGTTTGGCGAGTATGGGACTGTGCGCATGGCGCGGACAGAGCGATACAAGCTGGTTCAGCGGCATCCGAGCGGGCCCGACGAACTCTTCGACCTGGAGACCGATCCACGCGAGTGCCGTAACCTCATTGACAGCTCCTCGCACCAGGTAGTCCGTTCTGAACTCTCTCTTCTGATCGAGACGCACTTCGGCCGCTACTGCAGGCCGGGCAAGAGCGGTACGCTGGGAGCAGAGCTGCCGCAACACAACATGACTGAAGCCTGGCGAACTTAGGCTGGTTGTTCCGGTTTGGACCTCAGCGACCAGAGCAGTGTGGCCCCGATAACAACAGCTACGATGTAGAACTGCAGTCGAAAGGCCTGACTGATGGCCAGCGGGGAGGCCTCGGTCACGTCCACGGCCATGCCGGCAGAGCGAGCTACGTTGCTGGCAAAGACGGCGCCCAGCAGAGCTATCCCAGTCGTTTGACCTATCATACGCGTCAGCCCGATCAGGCCTGAGGCGACACCGAGCCTGGCTGCGGGCGCTGCGGCCATGATGACAGTGCTGTTGGGGCTCATGAAGAGGCCGATGCCGATGCCCATGGGCAGAATGCGCAGGAGGAAACCAAGCTGGCTGTTGTCGAGGTTGGAGGTGCTGGCGACGAGAAAGCCGACGAGGAGGGTTGCGAGTCCTATCAGGGTTACGCGATGGGCGCCAAGGCGGTCGGCGAGATAGCCGGCGGCGGGTGCGATGAGCGCGATCTCGATGGAGACAATGGCCATCACGAAGCCGACCTGGAGGATGGTAAGACCAAGCGCGAGTTGCATGAAGAAGGGAAGCAAGAAAGTTACGCCGGAGGTTGCGATGCCGGCAAGTGCGGCAATTGCAATGTGGAGTGTGAATGGGCGACTGCGGAAGAGTTCGAAGTCGAGCACGGGATGGGCGACGCGGCGTTCGGCGTAGAGAAAGGCCACGAAACTGATGGCGCTGGCGGCAAATAGAAGAATGACGTAAACGTGGGCGAAGCCGATGATCTGGCCGTAGGAGAGGCCGAGCGAGAGCGTGCACATGGTTACGCCGATTAGGGTCGCGCCGAAAATGTCGAAACGCCGGGAAGTGCCGGAGGGCGACAAGACAGGGAGATACCTTGCCGCCAACAGCGCGGCCAATACTGCACATGGAACCAGAATGAAGAAGGCGATCCGCCAGCCGTAGGCGCCGATCAGAAATCCGCCAAGGATCGGGCCCACGAAGTGTCCGAAGGAGTTGGCGCCGGCAGCGACACCCAGTACACGCCCTTTTTCTGAATCGGGAAAAATCTCGGCAACGATCGCCATGGAAAGGACGGTGACGACGGCGGCGCCGGTGGACTGAAGGACGCGGAAACCGATAAGGAAGTAGACGTTGGGGGAAAGGGCACAAAGCAGGGAAGCCAGTCCAAAGAAGAGATTGCCGGCGATGAAGATGCGTCGCTTGCCGAACATGTCGGCGAGGCGGCCAACGCTGAGCATCACCACGGCCAGGGTGATCTGGAAGCTGAGCAGCACCCACTGAATGGTGGTGAAGTTGGCGCCCAGCTCCTGGGACAGGGTCGGCAGTGCGGCCTGAATCGTGCTTTGGTTTAGGGCCTGGACCAGAATGCCGGCGACTACCGCCAGGAGGGCAACCCACTTGCGGGTCCGGGAAGCTTCTACGGTTGAGGCATCACTGTTCATTTCGGGCCCGGACCTGGCTAGGAAAATGGCATAGCGGCCTCACCTGCTGTCCTGTAAGGCGAGCTTGTTCCTCTGCTTCAGGATTGCGCTAGCCGGAGCTACAGGTTGCCGATTGCCTGGATGAAGTGGCCGGTATAGCGAATGGCCCGCATATAATCTTCAACGAAAATGTTTTCGTTGGGGGCGTGGAGGTTAGAGTTGGGGTTGCCGGCGCCACCGCCGGAGATGCCTGGAATGCCGAAGGTCCCGCACAGTTGGTACATGGGTCCGCCGCCAGCTGAAGAGGGGTAGACGACCGGTTCTGCGCCGAAGATGTCGCGGGCCACGGAGATGCTTGCCTGGACCCAGGGATGGTCGACCTGCGACCGGTAGGGCCAGAGTTGCGCCAGGAGCTCGACGTTGACGTCGGTGAATCCGCGGCGGTCGAGGTGGTCTCTAACGAGGCGAAGCACCAGCTCGGGGTTCAGATTGGGGACCAGGCGGAAGTCCACTTTAGCCGAGGCCTGGTTGGGAAGGACGGTTTTCAGTCCCGGGCCCGTGTAGCCGGTGAGGAAGCCACAGATGGTGCAGGTCGGGTCGAAGAGCAGCTGCTTGACGATGTCCGGGCCGGTTGCTCCTTTGAGGAACGAGCCTATACCAAAGTCCTGCCTGTTTTGCTCTTCATCGAAGGGGATTCCCCGGATGTATTCCAACTCGTCTGCGGTGGGCATTACAACGTGGTCCATCAGGCCGTCGACGGTGATGTTTTCGTTTTCGTCTTTGAGGCTGGCGAGGGCCCAGATCAGGCGCCAGGCGGGATTGCCGACGATGGGGGCGTTCATGGAGTGGAGGTCGCTGCTTGCGCCGCTGACGGAGAAGCCGAGGTAGGCGATTCCTTTCATGCCGAGAGCGATGACCGGTCTGCCGGCGCTGTCTCTGCGTCCCCCTTCCCACAAGCAGGCGTCGGCGCCTTCCAGAAGTTCGCGATTCTCCTCGACGAAGCGGCCCAGGTTGGGGCTGCCTATCTCCTCTTCCCCTTCAACGATCCATTTTATGCGAAATGGAAGTTCGCCTATCTCCTGCTGGTAGGCTTCAATGGCCTGGACGCGGGCCATCCACGGGCCCTTGTTGTCGGAGACGCCGCGGGCCCAGACGCGGCCGTGGCGGATTTCGGCGTCGAAGGGGCCTGAATCCCAGAGTTCCAGGGGCTCTGGAGGCTGGACGTCGTAGTGGTTGTAGATCATGAGTGTCTTGTCGCCGGACCCCATCTCGCCGTAGACGACGGGCGCCCCGCCTTCGACGGAGATCACTTTGGATTCGAAGCCAACTTTGCGCAGCCGGTTGCTGACCCAATCGGCGGTCTCTTCTATGCCGATATTCTGCGCAATGATGCTCGGTTTGCGGCAGAACTCCTGAAGTTCTGCGAGAAAGCGCTCCTGATTGTCCTGGACGTTGGCTTCAAAGCGGTCCATGTGGATCTCCTGTTATTCGATGCAGGGGTTACCAGGGGCAGATTGTTGCGCTGCCCCTGAGTTGTCTTAATGGGGGACTTCCTTATCCGAAAAATGGACTTCGGATGTTGCGGAAGCGGCCCGGTTTGTCGACAGCCGCCTAAGGATCGGTCTTCAGTTCAAAGAGGGGACGGCCTCGGCTGAAACTGGGAAACGAGAGTGTCTGGCAAACGAGAGTTGAAGCTGATACTCGTTATAGTACCTGCGCGTGGCGGCAACCATCTCGATGTATTTGAGCGCAGTGATCATCGGGTCGAGCACGGTTACAGGCACGGCGCGGGCGACGGGTTCCAGCAGTCCCGACCAGAGGGTGCAGGCGAAGAAGACTGCGTCGGCGCCATCTTCTTCGAGAGCGAGGCTGGCTTGTTCGACGCCATCTTCACGTGCGGCGCGATCCATTTCCGCGACAACGATACGACGCAGCTCGGATTCATCCTGCTCGAACAAACGCATGGCCATGTCGGGATCGGGATGGGCGAAGTGGGCTTCGCGCACTGAGGCCAGCCAAGGGGCCATATTGTATCTGTGGACGAGGTGGTTCCAGGAGCCGCCGTTCTTTCTCCCAGCGATGATGGTTACCCGGCCGAGCGCGGGCGCGGTGTGGGCCAGGGCTTCAAAGGGGCCGGAGACGGGGATGTTGACGAGTCTTTTGGCATCTTCGACGCCCGGGTCGGCACAGCAGCCTATTGAAATGCCGTCGAACCCTTCCTTCTCGCCTTCAGTGACAGCATGAAGGAGCTGGTTTGTGAAACAGGCTGCGGGCGGCAGGTAGGGGGTCTTGGGAACATCTTTCAGGCTGCGAACAACGAGCTCGGTGTCCGGGCAGGCGGCGGGCTGCAGGATGCTGTAGGTGTACTCGTCGTACATGTCGGTCCCGAGCGGGTTGATGTACAGGATTCGGGTTGTCATGGGACTGCTCCTTGCTGAGAGCGGGTCCGCACATTGGGCGGACCGGCCGCGATTACCGGTTAGACTGAAGTTTAGTCCATTTCAACGTATGTAATCAAGTAGAAGGTGGATGAAAGAGCTGGCGAAACCTGCTCCCATATCGTTGCCTGAACTCCGGCAGGAAAAACGAGCCCAGGCCCGTGAGCGCAGCCAGAACGGCAAGGGCATACATGCTGGCGTTCAGTCCGAAGACATCGCCCAACATGCCGATAGGCGTTACAAACAGGGCACCGATTCCCCAGACCATGCCCATCATCACACCTGAGGCCATTGCCATGCGGTCCGGGGCGAGCTCCTGGGCCAAGACAGTGGCCACGGGCTGGCTGGCAAACAAGGCCATACCGGCCACGATCAGCATTAGAAGGCTCAGGATTCCGTCCGTTCTGACAAAGGCGAAGATTGACAGAGCGGAAAGCAGGAGCGAGACGGCGATGACCCACGAGCCGGAGTAACGGTCGGAGAGGTGGCCGCCCAGCAGTCCGCCGAGGGCGCCGAACAGTGAGAGCGCGGACAGGCCGAGGCCACCGACGACGAGGGTGACGGCTCGACTGTCAACAAGAAAGATGGGTAGGAAGGTCCTGAACCCGCCCCAGATCGCGGCGCGGAAGGTCATGAGCACGGCAAGCAGGAGCAGCGGACCGACGAAAGTCTGGGCTGCGGAGGCAAGACGACTGCCTTGTTCGCCTTTCGGTTGGGACGCGGACGGCTCCTTAGGAACGTCGACGCCGATGAAGTAGTAGATGGCAGCGGCGGCTATCAGCCCGAATGGGATCATCAGGTATGTGGACTCGAGGCCGAACAGCGTGACGACACCGACGCTGAGGAGGGGACCGACGGCGATGCCGATGTTGCCGGCGAAGGCGAAGATGGACATGGCGGTGCCGTGGCGGCCACCGGAAGTGGCGCGCACCATCATGGCGGCATGCGGATGGAAGATGGCGTTGCTGAATCGTCCAAATACAACGCAGACCATGAGCAGCGTGTAGGTCGGGGCGAGGCCGATGAAGCTCATACCCAGGGCGGCGCCGATCAGTCCAATTATCATGAACCAGGCGCGGGGGAAGCGGTCGACCAGCCAGCCGATGAAGGGCTGAACGGGCATGAGCATGAAACTGGTGAGGGAGGTGAAGAATCCAACGTCGGTCAGGCTCAGGGACATTCTGTCGATGAGCAGAGGCCAGAGGGGAATAAGCGTGGCATAGTACATGTCGCCCACGAGGTGGCCGAAGGAGAGCACGCCGAGTTTGAATTTATCCAGTTTGACGGCTGGTGCGGTTGACGACTGCGGCAGCGCACTTACATTGACGTCGGAACTCAATTTTCGCTATCCGTTCCCGAGCAGGTAATAAAAAGCGGTATGAACAGAGCTTACTACCTGATCAAGAGTTGCTGAGCCTTGTACCGTGTGCGGTCTTTGTGGATCAGGAATTACGGATTGTCTGGATTCCTGAAATAGGCGCTGGAGTGACTCGTCGACAAGTGAAAGGCCCTTTTGGCACTCGCTTCGCCAGTTCGGCGCGGTGATTGCCTGACATGGTTCATGCCCGGGACCAGCCATGATTCGGGACTCGGGGGTTCGCATACGGTGGCATAGGCACCCGCTGGCTGGGCGGCACTCGGTCGATCAGGCATGTTGTTGGGGGGGGGCGTTGCGGGGGCGGAGCCCCCGCACAAGGGAGGCCGCTTGCGGCCGACCGCCCCAAGGAAAGGAAAGAGAAGAGAGGAGAGAGAAACCAGCCTCGCACCTCACTTCAGATGGCAAACTGACGATGGAGTCGTTGGTGCCAAACCGGGAATAACGGTCCATGTCGTCAGCGTTCGCGGAAGGTGAAGGCGATTTGGGTGCCTTCGGGCACGACCTGCGTGTAACCGACGCCGCCGGTGAAGGACCAGCAGTAGCCGTCGTATGGCATTTTGACTTCTTCGATCAGGTCGCCCCAGACGTCCATCATGTCTACGGCCGTGTCGCCCTCGCGCAGGAATGTGCCGGGCGGGTGTTTGATCCACATGAGGCCGCCTTTGTGCGAGGTGAGGCGGTCGGCCATGTAGAAATCGCCCTTCATTGGCGGTGTTGCCTGGGGAATGATGTCGCCTTCCAGCATTCCAATGGCCTTCATGGTGTTGGTGATCCCGATCTGGCCGGAGTTCGTGTTGTCTTCCCAGAGGAAGAAATCGGCGATTAACTCGGGCGTCATGGAGGGGATGCCGTGGGCCAGAGAGCTGCCGACGACGCCGGTGGCGGAGCGGCCGGGCGAATCGATGACGGTGAAACCCCAAGCTTCGGCCATCTTTTCCATCTCGTTGAGTACTTTTTCGTCGGGGCAGGCGTCGCGGCGAATCAGGGTGAAAGGTATGGCGTCGGGCGGATTGGAGTGGACGTCGATGGAGTGGGTGGCCACTTTGAGCGCTTCGCCGATCACGCCGGCCAGGCGGAGGGTGACAGTGCCACCGGAATCGGCCGGCCACATGGGAGCGGAGGACATGTTGATGCCGTCACCGGTGGGGGCGATGACGGGAGAGAAGTAGGAGCCGACCTGGAAGGCGAAGGGGTTGCCGACGGTGATGGCAACGAGACGCCCTTTCAGCTGCTGGGGGTCGGTGGCGCGCACGGTCTTGAGGAGGGCACCGGTGCCGTTGATCTCGGTGCCGTGGATGGAGGCAGTGACTACCAGTGTGGGGCCATCCTCGACGCCGTTTACAATAACAACCGGTACACCCACTTTGTTGCCGTCGGCCAGCGTGACGTGGCCGAGGTGACCCTTTACGACCTCACCTGGTGCGGCGCTCAGGCCTGCGAGTTCGAAGTTTGCCATTTTATACGCTCCTTTGTGTTCAGTGTCGCGTGAAAAATCGTTAAGAGCAACCAGATGGGCTAGTGCGCGCTGGTCGGCTGCAGGTCCGACAAGGTGTCAGTGGGCCTGCTGGCCGCGTTCAGAACAGCGACCTCCACGGTATGGGCAAGAATGACGGACGCAGTGCCGACGACGATGCCAGAGGCCAGCCCGACGGCGACGCCGATTGTCAGTGCCAGTAGCATGCTGACCAGGTTGACTGCCATGCCAAGCTGAATGAAGCGGGTATCATGGCGCTTCATGAGGCGGGCGCGATAGAGGTTTTGCCAGGCCATCAGGAAGGTGATCGGTACCATGAACTGGGCGCCGAGGGCTGCCAGAGGCTTGATCTCGGCCGGCACACCCAATAGGACGGTGAAGTAGTAGTGGTCCAAGGGGGTGAAGACGAGCAGTGCCATGGCGAGGCTCAGAAGCGCGCCGGAGATGACTACGAAGCGCCGCAAGGCTCTGTAGGTACGTTCGTCCTTGAGGAAGGCGATCACCACCTCGTGGGAGGCGCGCATGGGGCTGGAGAAGAACATTCCCAGGCCAAAGGCGACGGGGAAGGCGGCCAGAGATGCGGCCGGCATGGCCGAGCGGGCTATGCCAGCGACGACAAGCGGGCGGGAGATTACGCGCATGACGTCGGTTGCGGCGAGAGGCAGATAAAAGCGCCACATTCCGGCGTAGGTCATGTCGGGTTGGCGCTCGTCGGGAGATTCCTCTCTGCCAAAGATATGGGTCCGTACAATCGGCCGGGCCCACCAGGCGATCACAATTGCCTCGACGATTACGCTGAGTACCATAGCCAGCCCACCGAGCACGGCGCCGGGCAGGCCTCCGAACCAGGCGCCGACGGCCATGGTGACAGTCAGCGTGGCAAGCCGGAACATCGTTCCCCAAGTGATATGGCGCGTATAGCCATGTCTGATGAGGACGCCCTGCAGGAAGCGGCGCAGACCGATGGCGGCGGGCCAGAGCAGGAGAAGCTGCATAGCAGGACGGGCGGCGGCCGCAACATCCTCCGAGAGGCCAAGAAGTGTGCGGGTCATGACGTGGTAGGCCGGAGTGAAGAAGAGCAGTGCGCTGGCTACGGTCATCAGGATCGACAGGTGGAGCATGAAGCGCCAAACCAGCTGGTACATGGCGCGGTTGCGAACCAGGGCCACCCCGGTGCCCAGCATGTAGATGATGGGACTTTCCATAAGGATGGCAATTGGTTGTGCGACGCCGAAGGCAGCCAACTCAAGCTCCGGTCGGGGCAGACGGGTAATGCCTGCACTTACGACAGGGTCGGCGATGCTCATCATCAGCCAACTCAGGGCCAGCGGATACCAGAAGGCGAATATGTAGCGCTGGCTCAGTTTTTCTGGAACCACAGTCCCGAAAACCTCGTAGGGATCCTGAGGCTTAGCTCTTTACAGGACAGTGCCGGAGACTCCAGCTGTCCAGTCGCGCATTGGCGAATTCTGTCTATGAAGTCTCCGGCACTGTCGGAACAACGGATATGCTCTACACCCTAAGAATGGGGCGACCTGCTGAGATGACTCGTTAACGGTCGACCCCGTGCAGTGCAGAGCGGCTCAGATGGTAGAGGTGTTCAGCGGCATAGTCCGGAAGAAGACTTGGCTTTGCACATCTGCCACCTGGCTAGTCGGCTACTCGGAATCGCGATAGAGATGCCAGTAACGAGTGCGCGTGTCCGGGAAGGCGACGTAGCCGGCGATGTCGGAAGCGATGGCCAGATTAAAATAGCGGGCGCCGAGCCAGATCCAGGACGCGTTGTCGATGTGGAGGCGCTGGGCCTGGCTGTACAGCTCAAAGCGCTCGTCTTCGTCGACGGTCGTTCCGGCCTGGCGGATCAGGTCATCGGCTTCTTCGAGGCAGATTCCACTGTAGCGATTGCCGTAGGAGGCGCATCCCAGCAGAATGTCCATGAAGTAGCCGGGTTCAGCGACCCAGGGGAAGAGTGTGTCCAGCGCAGAGGTATGGGTGCCCTGGTTCTTGCCTTCCTGATAGGCGGCGCGCGGCATGGGATTGATGTTGACGGTGATGCCGGCTTGTGCGAGCGCGCTCTGAATGATCTTGGCCATGCTGGCCTGTTCGGGCGTGCCCAAGTCGATGTTCAGATCGAACTCCAGGCCATCTGCGTAGCCAGCTTCGGCCAAGAGCTCTTTGGCCTTGGCAATGGCCTCCTCTTCGGGGAGGTCGTAGGGCCAGTAGCTGTGGTCGAAGCCGGGTACCATGGAGGGAACAGGTCCGAAACTGCGTTCGGCGCTGCCAAACCAAACGCTTTCGATAATATCGTCATAGGGAATCAGGTAGGCGACTGCCTGGCGTACGAGCTTGTTGTTGAAGGGTTCGGTGTTGTGGTTGATCGGCATGACGATCATGTCGCCGATGCGCACCTGCTTCACCTGGACGGTGGCGTCGCTGCGAAGGTCATTGATCTCTTTGGCGGAGAGGTCCTGGGCCATGTCGACCTCGCCGGCCTTCAGCAGGAGAACACGGTCAGCAGACTCGGGAACCACGGTAAAGAGTATACGGTTAAAGTAGGGTTCCTTGCCCTGCCAGTTGGGGTTGGTGCGGAACTCCATGAGCTCGTTTGGTATGCGCTCGTGGATATAGTAGGGGCCGCTGCTGGGCATGTTGGTCTTGGCGTACTCCTGGCCCCACTTGTCACCGTCGGCTTCGCCGGAATCCATGTAGGCCTGGCTGTCGATGAGGTAGCCGAACTGGCAGCAGCTCATGAATGGCCGCAGGATTGGCGTCCAATCGGAAGCGTTGAAGCGGAAGGTGTAGTCGTCGAGCACCTCGAAACCCTTGAGCGGTTCTTCCTCAGTGGCCAAACGGACCAGCCGATCGAGTGAAGGCGGGACGCGCATGTTGCCGCGGCGATCCTTGTAGTAGAGGTAATCATTGGCAGTGATCTCGTTGCCGGAGGGGTAATGCTTCATGCCCTCAGGCAGCTGGAAGGTCCATTGCGTGCCATCCATGGAAATCACCATTGTATCGGCCAGCATAGGCTCGAAGTTGAGCGCATCGCCGACCATGCTGCCGTCCTCGAGCTCGATGATTGCCGGCTGCGCCCAGCTGCCCAGGACATTCACCTGCGTTTCGGTCATACGCGGGAAGGCGCCGGATGCGTCCCAGTCGAGCGTGGAGAGATCCTGGCTGACGGCGACGATGAGCGTTCGATCTTCTTCGGAGGCTGTTGCCAAGGCCAATTCGCGGCCTGTCAAGTCGGACGTGTCGGCGGCGACGGTGTCGGCCGGTTGGTCGCTGTCAGTGGGGGTCGCCGCGGGGGCACAGGCGGCCAACAGGGCCATACAGAGAAGGCTGACAACGGTCACCATCGTGAATCGGTGTGACATCTTTTTGCTTTGCATGTCTGCAAACTCCTTTAGGCGGGAAGTTTGTGGGAGG
Organism: Caldilineaceae bacterium; assembly: GCA_034428435.1. Lineage (GTDB taxonomy): Bacteria > Chloroflexota > Anaerolineae > Caldilineales > Caldilineaceae > Bin5. Next base: position 14,210 of record DAOUHY010000187.1, read on the forward strand.
CGCCAGCTCGCGGGCCACAGTGACTGTCGGTTTCCAGGTTCAATTCCTGATAGCTGGCTCAGGATGGTGCGGTTGGGCGGCTCTACGAGGCCAAAGGTCTTAGCTGAAGCCCTGACCAAGGGACGCGGTACACGGCGTTGCGCCTAGGCGTCTAGGCAGGCTGCGAGTATGCGGAAAGGGCATTCTCTTCATGATTGAGATCACTGTTTTCGACCAGGATACAGGCGGCGCTGTGCGTGTTGGCAATGTGAAACAGGGGTGGGCCAGGCTGCAAACAGGCATCGCGGCGATACGGGCAGCGGGAGTACAGGCGGCACCCGGGCGGCAGGTCGATAGGGCTGGGCACTTCGCCGGGCAGTTTCAGGCGCTCCTTGCCGCGTTGCGCGGGGTCTGGAATCGGGACCGCGGAGAGCAGGGCCTGGGTGTAGGGATGCGCCGGTGAGTCGAAGATCTCATCGGTGCTGCCAGATTCCACGATGCGGCCCAGGTACATTACTGCTACCTGTGTGCAGGTATGTTTGATGACGCTCAGATCGTGGGAAATGAACAGGTAGGTGAGACCCAACTCCTCCTGCAGCCTGGTGAGCAGGCGCAGGATCTGGCCGCGGACGGAAACATCGAGAGCAGAAGTTGGTTCGTCGAGCACGATAAAGTCGGGGTGGGTAGCGATGGCGCGGGCAACCCCGATGCGCTGCTGCTGGCCGCCGCTGAACTGATGGGGGTATCGTGAGAGATGATCGGGCTGAAGCCCGACCTGGGAGAGCAGTTCGCGGACACGCTGGTCCTTTTCGTGTGCATTCAGGTTGGTGTGCAGGTCCAGCGGCTCCCGAAGGATGGCACCTACCGTCATGCGCGGGGTGAGCGAGCCACCGGGGTCCTGGAAGACCATTTGCAGGCGGCCGCGCATTTTTGCGACTTGGTCGCTTTTCAGGTCGGTCAGGTTCTGCTCGCCCATCCAGACTTCGCCGGAAGTGGGTTCGATCAGCCGCAAAAGACAGCGGCCGGCGGTGGTCTTGCCGCAACCACTCTCGCCGACCAGGCCCATTGTAGAGCCTCTGGGGATATCGAATGATATGTCGTCAACAGCGCGCAGCCGGACACGGGAAAACATGCTGACCCGAATCGGGAAATCTTTGCGCAGGTGGCGGATTCGAATGAATGAATCGTTGTTGGCGAGTGACATAATCGCTCTCCGGGTCCAAATTGGGGCGATGGACCCGAATCGGTGTGAATGTGACAGAGCCTGGTCAGGCCGCCTCCAGTTCCCAAGCCTCTTCAAGCATTTCCTTTTCTATCCGACCGGAGACGATGTGGCAGCGTGTAGAATGGTCGTGCCCTGCTTCGACCATCGAGGGTTCTTCATGCCGGCAGAGCTCTTCGGCGAAGGGACATCTGGGATGGAAGGTGCAGCCGCTGGGCAGATGCACGGCATCGGGTACCGTGCCGGGAATGGTGGAAATCGGTTTGTCGATGTCTACGCGCAGCGTGGAAGCGATAAGCCCTTGAGTGTAGGGGTGACGGGGGTTGGTGAAAATTTCCGCCACGGGACCCTGTTCGACGACGCGGCCGGCGTACATGACGATCACGCGTTCGCACAGTTCGGCGACGACGCCCAGGTCGTGTGTGATGAAAAGGCAGGCGGAGCCGGCCGATCTGACGCGGGTGCGAATCAGGTCCAGAACTTGCGCCTGCACGGTAACGTCGAGTCCCGTAGTTGGTTCATCGGCGATCAGGAGCAGTGGATCGGCGCTCAACGCCATGGCGACCATGACGCGCTGGCACATGCCGCCGGAGAGTTCATGGGGGTAGGCGCCGGCGCGGCGTTCGGGGTCGGCGATTTCTACAGCGCGCATCATTTCAATGGCGTGATTTTCGGCGACGTTACGCGAGCAGTTCTCACGCAGCTGAATCACGCGGCTGATCTGGTCGCCGACGGTAAAGAGGGGATTGAGGGCGGCGCGGGGTTCCTGAAAGATCATGGAGATTTTACGTCCGCGCACCTCTTGCATTTCAGCATGGCTGAGAGACATCAGGTCCTCGCCATCGAGCCAGACTTCGCCGCTCACGATTTTGCCGGGGGCTTTGACGAGCTGGATGATCGACTGTGCGGTCACGGATTTGCCCGACCCGCTCTCTCCGACCAGCCCGGTGATTTCGCCGCGATTCAGCCTGTAGGAGACGCTGTTGACGGCCCTGACGATACCCTCATAGGTATAGAAGTAGGTATGGAGGCCTCTGACGTCGAGGAGTGTTTCGGGCCTGGGAGGTTCCAGCATCTGTCAGGTTTCCATCCGTTTGGGATCGAAGATGTCTCTCAATCCCTCTGATAGCAGGTTGAAGCCGAGGACGGCAAGCATGGCGGCGAGCCCGGGGAAGAAAGAGATCCACCATTCACCGCTGACGATGCCCCCGACCCCATCGTTAATCATCGATCCCCACTCGGGGGTCGGTATGGGCACGCCGAGGCCGATGAAGCTGAGGCTGGCGGCAACCAGAATAGCCCAGCCGGCGTTGAGAGGAGCCTGGGCAAGCACGGGGTCGAGGCAGTTGGGGATCAGATGTCGAAATATGAGGCGGTGGGAAGGGTTGCCCACGGAACGGGCGGCCTCGGCGTAGAAGCTTTCCTTCTTGCTCTTCATTTCAGCGCGAACGACGCGCAGGTATGAAGGAAAGTTGATAAAGGCGATTACGGCGATGACGAGCCAGATGCTTCTCCCCAGGGCTGCAACAACAGCCATTGCCAGAATGAGAGGAGGAAAGGCCTGGAAGGCATCAAGAATACGCATGAGGATGTCGTCGAACCGTCCGCTAAAGTAACCGGCTAACCCACCTAAGGGCACGCCGATGGCAATCGCCATGAGGACAGAGGCGATGGCGATTAAGAAATCGACGCGCGTGGCGTAGATAACGCGGGAGTAGATGTCCCAGCCGACCTCGTCGGTACCGAAGAAGTGCCGGCTGCTGGGTGGCTGGAACTGCTCATCCAGATTGGTGACAACCGGATCATGTGTTGCAAGCACGGGCGCGAAGATGGCAATGAGGACGAAGAAAAGAATTATTGCAAGTCCAACCATCGTCGACCAGTTGCGGCGCAGCTGGTAGAGGAAGCGTTGGAGGCCTGGCGGCATTTCCGTATTAAGGCCCAGTTGCAGTGGTGTTCCGCGTACACTCATTACTAAGTCCGTGTTCAGTAGGGCAATTGCCAGTGTGCGGTCAACTTGGAAACCGCTGTTTCGTTGGTGTTGCGTATTGCGTATTTCGTAGAGGCATACATGACAGGTGCGATCCCAATGCGTGATCCGCGAGAAGAGTCCTGGTGGCGGACGGGACTTTCATTGTCTTCAAAAGCTGCCCCGCATTCGTGACCGTCGAGGCAGATAAAAGGGTGGCAAAGGGTCATGCTGTGATCCTGGGATCGATGACGAAGTAGAGAATATCTACGACTAAGAAAACAAGGACGTAAAGGACGGCCGCGAGCAGGACAAAGCCCTGTACCGCGTTATAGTCCTTGACGACGATGGACTCAAGTGCGTAACGTCCTATGCCGGGCCAGGCGAAAATCCTCTCTATGACGACGCTGCCTCCCAACAGGTTGCCATAGACCAGGGCGACGAATGTCAGCGGCGCCAGGAGGGCATTGCGCAAGGCGTCGCGGAAGTAGATCTGGCGATCGGGCACACCGTTGGCGCGGGCGGCCTGAATGTATTCGGATCCCAGAACTTCCAGCATGGACGATCGGACGAGGCGCGTTATTGGCGCCAACGTAACCAGCGCCTGGGTCATTACGGGCAGAGCCAGGTGCTGGGCGCTGGAACTGAAGGCTTTCCAGTTCCCTGTCAGCAGACTGTCGATGAGATAGAGTCCGGTGATTCGATCAGGCGGCGAGATGAGCAGGCCGATGCGGCCGCTGGGCGGCGGGAAGATGCGCAACAGGAAGAAGAGTACGTAGATCAGAAGAAGCCCCAACCAGAAGGAAGGCACGGACACGCCGAGGAGTGTGACGCCGCGGCTGATATTGTCGATCCAGCTGTTTCTGTATACGGCTGACAGGACGCCGAGGGGTACGCCCAGTAAGATGGCAGCCAGAAGGGCGACGGTAGTCAGCTCGAAGGTGGCGGGGAAGCGGCGCATCAGGTCCTGGGCGACGGATTCGGAGGTAAACCAGGAGTCACCCAAGTCCCCGCGCAGCACGTTTCCCAGCCAGATGAAATACTGCTCATGCAGCGGCTTGTCCAGGCCGAGTCGCTTTGTGATGGCCTCGATCTCTTCGGGCGTGGTGTCGATGCCGACAAACAGATAAACCGGGTTGCCGGGAAGGACATGAGAGATTGTAAAGATTATGACAGAGACCCCAAGCAGTACCGGGATCAGCTGGAGCAACCTTTTTGCCACATATTGCAGCAATCTCATTACTTGAGGTTCTCCGGAACGATTGTACCGTTCTCCACGATAATCTGATCGTCGACATAGATATCGTGATCGAGGCAGCAGAAGTCCCAGTGCGACTCGACGTCGTTGTCGCCGCCGACGGGCCAGAAGATGTTGCGGCCAAAGGCTAAGAGGAAGTTGGCATAGTAGGCCTCGGAGTCCATGCCGACGACGTTCCAGTCGGCGCGATGCTCGGTGCCCCAACCGACGTGGGCCAGCTCGTAGGAGCGGGGGTCGTTCCACTGCGCGAACCATTCTTCGACCAGACGGGCTTCGGTCCCACCCTCGAACTTGACGATGCGGCCTTCGCGGACAGTGAGTTTGACGGGTTCGGTGGAGTGGCGGCGGAACTTGAGGAAAACGGTGCCGGGGTCGACTACGATGGTGCCGTCCCCCTGGCCCGGGGCGGCGAAGAAGGTGACCAGCCCCTGCGGCCAGTGGTCCCATTTGCCCGGTTCGTCGGCCAGGCTGTAGAGGGTATAGGCCTCGCGGCCCTCTTTATTGACGGTGAAATCGGTACCGTTCTTGGAGGTGATGCGCATCTCTTTCCCGGCAGTCAGCACCGGTACGCCGGCGCGGCCGCGCTTGCGTACATCCTCGTTGGGCGAGAGGCGGCGCAGAACGTCGATAGGTTCGACGACCATGAGGGCGCGTGTACCGGACTGACGCGCTTCGTCGTGGGCTCGCGAATAGAGCCACTGCACCTGTGACATGCCGATCACGAGGTCAGCGGCCTTCCAGGCATCACGAATGTAAGCTGAAGAGATTTCGGGAAGGGTTGACGGGACGGTCATCTGGATGACTTCGGCGCCGATTTCCTGCCCTGCGGCCATGAATGCGGCGGGATAGGTAGGGTTGAACCGGGTGTCGGTAAATAGCAGAAGCGTCTCATCGGAGGTGAGCTTGCACCCTTCCAATACGTCACGGAACAGACCAACTATCTCGGTGGCAGCGTGGTAGGATACTGCGAAATCCTGCATGCGCATGAATTGACTCCTCTGTGGCTACTTTCTCGTCGGACAGCCGCGCCGAGGGGGCACGGCAACCGATAATTCTGTTTACTTCAGTTCGTCCGGGATGATGTCGCCGGCCTTTACAATCAGCTCGTCATCGAGATAGAGATCATGGCGCAAGAGGCAGCCTCCGGCGTGCGACGGCATGGGCCAGGCGATGGACGGGCGATTCTGGCCATGGAGGCCATTGTAGGGAGCGAGTGTGGAAAAGATGTTCATGCCGAGGTGGAGCATGATACAGCCGTAATAGCTCTCCCACTCGGCGGTGTTCCAGCCGGGTCCGCCCCAGGCGGCGCTCTCATGTGTGCCCCAGCCGATGTGGGCGATCCGGTAGAATTCGGGGCGTTTGAGACCGGCCAGGTAGCTCTCAAAGCGGCGGGCTACCCAACCACCTTCGATGCGGACGATTTTGCCATTTTCGAAGTGGGTAACGACCTGCTCCGGGAGCAAGTCGCTGTAGGAGCCTAGAAGCTCGCCCAGGGAGTCTTCGGCGTCCCAGACCACCTGGCCATTGGCAGAGTCCTCGACGGGCGCGGTGGCGACCAGTCCGAAGCCGAAGTTGTCCCAGCGTCCCGGCTCGTCGACGATGCCGACCTGGCAGTGGCCGATGCGGCCGTCGACGCTCAGGGTCAGGTCGGTACCGGCCTCGGAGGTGATGCGCAGGGTCTTGGCTTCCTGCATGCAGACGGCGCCGGCGCGGGTGCGGTCGATCATGGGTTGGGTTGGGAACAGTTTGCGCAGGAGTGTTTCGGAGCCGCCGACGGAGCAGTCCCACCAGCGCGTTCCGCCCATGATGATCTCTTCGAAGACGGGCGTGTACATGCCGATGTCGGCTACGGCGCCCTTGGCTGTGGTCGGCCGGACGACGACATCGGCCGACTTGAGAATGTCGGCGACGAAGGAGCCGTCCTGCACGGGGTTGGCGAAACTGGTCCCATTGGTGCGCCCGGGCATGATGACGCGGACCCAGTCTGCGCCGAGGATGTCGAGGGCGTCGCTATAAGCGCGCATGGCGCGTTCGTCGTAGACGTGCGAGCTAAGGAGCGCGGCGCGCGTGCCGTCTCCGATCTTGCTCAACGCCAACGCTTCGGCGAGTAACTCGGCAAAGCTATTTGTATGTTGTGAAGTCGTCATGCTCTGGATCCTCCGTTGGCGCGCTGGCCGCAGTGCTGGCGTTGGGACTGCAATTCGGTTCTACCGCAGGTATTCCGGCACGATTTCCTCATCTTCATTGACGATTAACTCGCCGTCGAGGTAGAGGTTTTTGTGCCGGCAGCAGAGGTCGATGTGAGCCCTGGTGTAGTTGGTGCCGCCGAGGCCGGAGTGTTCGTGGGCGGCGTTGAAGATGTTACGGCCCGGGGAGACCATGACGGTGCCGTAAAGACTCTCAGAGTCCATGCCGACGACGTTCCAGAGGGCTCTGTGCTCGGTCCCCCAGCCGGCGTGGGCGAAGCGGAAAGCGTCCGGGTCGTCGAATGAGCTGAGGTAGTCGCGCAAGAGCTGGGCGTCGAGACCTCCTTCGATGCTGGTAATGAGTCCGGCTTCGAGGGTCATGCGGATTTCAGAGACTGTGTGTCTGCGTTGCTGAAGGATTACGTCGCCGGCGCGAACGATGTAGGTGCCCTGGGCAGTGTCTTCGAGGGGACCTGTGGCCACGAGACCTGCCGGCCAGTGATCCCAGCGGCCAGGCTGGTCGGCGAGCCCCACCTGTGCGTGGCCCTTGCGGCCGTCCTTGCGGAGGGTGAAGTCGGAGCCGGCAGAGTCGGTGACGCGGATCTCGCTGGCTTCAGCCATGCGCTTTGCGCCGGCGTAGGTGCGCCGGATTACGTCCTCGTTGGGGAACATGCGCTTGAGGTTGGCGACCGGCTCGTGGACCATGAGCGTGCGCGTGCCGGAGGCGAGGGCTTCGTTGTGGGCGTCGGTATAGAGCCAGGGAATTGAGGTCATGGCGACGACCATATCTGCGGATTTCCAGGCGTCGAGTACAAGCTGGGCCGAGATTTCGGCGTCGGAGGGGGCGGTGATTGTAAACACCTCCGCGCCCAAAGAAGTGGCCGCGGCCATCATTGCACCCGGGTACTCCGGAAAGGCAAATTGTGCGTCAGTGAAGGCAAGAATCACTTCCCCTTTTTTGACGTTACACAGGCGAAGATGTTCCGTAAACAGGCCAACCAGATCGGTGCCCTTCATTCCAATCACCTCAGATCCTTTCGGGACGCAGTTGGGCGCCCTGACACAACTCGGATTGTATGAATACAGTGGTCGCGACATTGAAGGCACGACCTGTTAACTGCAACGAACGGATTTGCTGCGCGTGGTTCAGAATGATGAATCGGTTTGCGCTGAAAGATGATGAACAGCCAAGCTGGTCAGCCGCGGGCTGTTTGCTGCCAGTTCGAGTAAAGGGTGCCGGTAGGGAAGTGTCGACGTTTCAGGCTCTACCAGGAGGTCAGAACCGGGCGACTGTGCAGTCTGCGCGTTGCCCTCATGGCGTGACATTGCCTGAATCGGGAGGTTAGAGTTGGATATTGGGTACGATTTTAGCGATAAAACGCCTTCTGTCAAATGCGAAACTCGCACGTTCGGACGCTGAGGCCACCACTCTCCTTTGGTCTTTCTTGCTCCCTTCCCTTTGGCCTGGTCTCCCGCATCCATTCGGTGTTGCTACCGATAACAGTCAGAGCAGTCGCAGGCCGGTCTGTGTTATCATTCAGCCTGACTACCTGCTCAAGCCCAGGAAGCCATGGAAAAAGGTCCGATTGGGGCCCATGAGATAGAGCTTAGGAAGTAGCTCAGATCCTCACTCCGACAAAGGAGCAGCCAATGTCCAGTAAACCGACCGTTCTTATCGATCCCTTCTTTCGGAGGATGGACGAGATTTTCTCGGAATCGGATCTGAGACGCCTGCCCGAAATCGTTGATGTCGTCTGGGGCAGGTCGGAGTCAATGCCCGTGGAGGATGCTGTTGAGGCGCTGAAGGAGGCGGAGGCGGTTGTCTGCTCCAACTGGCGGTACGGCGACGTATTGTACGAGGCAGCCAATTTGAAGGCCATTTTGACAGTTTCCGGCGCGTTTCCCTTGGACCTGGACTACGGTTATTGCTTCGCAAACGGGATCCGAGTGCTGTCGGCGGCGCCAGCTTTTGGCCGCCAGGTGGCGGAGATGGCGCTGGGGATGGCGATCGCTTGCGCGAGGGGGATCGTGGATGGCCACCGGGCGATGCAGGATGGCACTGAGATCTATTCGAAGGCGGGGAATGTCGGCAACTTTAATCTCTACGGCAAGCGGGTTGGTTTGATCGGGTATGGGGGACTGGCCCGAAGTTTGCATCCGCTGCTCAAACCGTTCGGCTGCCGCATTACAGCATATGACGCTTGGCTGGGAGAACGTTATCTGCGGCGCCAGGGCGTATCGCCTCAGCCCTTAGAAGAGTTGATGGAGACATCGCAGTTCATCTTTGTGCTGGCGGTCCCATCAGACGAGAACCGCGCCCTGCTGGACCGCGCTCTGTTGGAGCGAATCCGGCCGGATGCGGCGCTCATACTTTTGAGCAGAGCTCATCTCGTCGATTTCGACGCGTTGACCGAGCTGCTGCATGCGGGCCGTTTTCGCGCGGCGATCGACGTATTCCCGCAGGAGCCGCTTGACCCGGCGCATCCGATCCGCAGCGCGCCGAATGTGGTGCTTTCAGCACACCGTGCGGGCAGCGTCAGGGAGGCGGCGTGGGAGATTGGCGAGACGGTGTTGGACGACCTGGAAGCTATAGCCAAAGGCTTGCCGCCGCAACGTATGCAGAGGGCGGAGCCGGAGTTGGCGCCCAGGTATGCAAGCACGCGGGTAAAGGGACACAGATCGAGTTAGCTCTGTTCGTGCGTCCGATTTGAGTGCGCCTGTTCGCGTCTAGCTGTTCAGAGTAAGTCTCAGAGCTTCGATAAGCCCTGGCTGGAGATCGCTGGCCAGGGTTTCTTCGCGCCGGTTGAGCCCGCTCATGTAGGCCTTGAGCAGGATGTGAAAGTCGAGCAGGGCTGCGTCGAGGTTGAGGGGATGACTCCGGCTGTCGTCTTCGAGCCAGTCGAAGGCGGCTTCGGTCATGGCGGCCTGGCCAAGGATGTCTTCGTCGGGGTAGTTGTGGGCGCCGCGTTCGTGCTTGCCGCGGATGGCGGTCTCCCAGCCCCACATGCTCCAGCGGACGTAGCCGTCGGTGCCGTAGACGGTGACTTGCTTGTGCACGTTGACGCGTTCATCGCCCGCTAACACGTAGGGACCGTTGGTTCCGCAGCGCAGGAGTGTGCTCGCGCCATCGCGGTAGCGAATCGTCGCCAAGGTAGCGTCGGGTGCGTAGTGTTGATTGCGGCCTTCCTGCAGTCCGTTTGCCCCGGAGATCTGGGCGAAAATGCTGACCGGTTCGCCTTGGGGATGGAAGGCGGCTACCGACTGCAGTGCGTGCGTGCCCTGATAGGCCATGTTCATGCGAGCGCTGGCGTCGATAAGGCGGACGTCGCCGATGGCGCCGTCAGAGACCAGATCCTGCAGTTGGCTACGGCGGGGGTGGAAATGGAGCTGGTGGTTGATAGCGACTTTGACTTTGGCGGAATCGGCGAACTTGCGGATCGCCAGGCAGTCTTCCGCCTGAATGGCGAGCGGTTTCTCGATGATGAGTGCGCCGACGCCGGCAGAGTCGGCGGCTTGCATTACTTCGAGGCGGACATCAGGCGGGGTGTTGACGTGGACGAGGTCGGGTTTTTCGCGTTCGAACATCTCGCGGTAGTCGGTGTAGCGGGCGTCAACATTCCAGCGCTGGCCGAAGGCGTCGAGGTTGGCGCGGTTGCGGGTGGCGATGCAGGCGAGCTGGCCGCGGGGGACGTGGGAATAGGCGTCGGCGTGGCCGTTGGCGCGTCCGCCGCTGACGCCGATGATGGCGCATTTGTAGGTCATGGTTGAGGTCTCCGCGCTGGCACGAAAGCAAGTCTCAGCGCTGTAGGTAGGAACACACCCGGTGGGGCACACATGGGCCAATGCCTGTGATTCAAGGCAACGGGGCTAAGTAAAGCTGTTCACAATTGGATCGAACACCGAGACTGCCCGAGAAGAGTTCCCAAAGGCACGACAAGACGGCGACCTTGTTTCCGGCCAGTATATCTGCGAGAACTGTTACACTCTCTAGGCCTGAAACGGTTCGCTAACTCTGGTAGAATCTGGAGGTCCTACCGATTCCTATGGGGCGTCAGTCAATTGTGTAGGCATCAAATACTTTTACCTGGTTTTCGCGGGAACAGGCAGGTTACGACACATCAAATGGATGTTCGCCAGTCAATTCTGGGTTGTCATGCAGTTCCACTTCCTCCAAATTGGGCATTCTGCTCAACTAAGACGGAATCTCTCCAGTCAGTTGATTGTGTGCGATGTCAAGCACTCTGAGATTGGCGAGTTGACAGAGGGCCGTCGGGATATCCCCGGTCAACTGGTTGCTGCGGAGAAGAAGCTCTTCCAGCTTGGAGAGACGGCCAAGTTCAGCCGGTATGGCGCCAGTCAGCTTGTTTTCGTCGAGTTCAAGTACTTCCAGGTTGGCTAATCTACCCAAAGCAGCAGGAATCGAGACCTCCAACTGATTGTTGGGAAGATCCAATACCTCCAGGTTTCCGAGTTGGTGCAGTTCAGCCGGTATGGCCCCTCTAATTTTTGTACCGGAAATGAAAAGCGTCTCCGAATCGTTAAGGCCGGCCAATTCAGATGGAATTTCGCCGGTCAGATCGTTGTTGGAAAGGCCAAGCATTTGCAGTTTTGCCAGTCCGCCAAGCGTCGCAGGAATAGCGCCCGTCAGTTTATTGCCATAAAGCTCCAACTCTTCAAGTTGCGAAAGCCTGCCCAGTGTCGGGGGGACTGTGCCGGTCAGGTCGTTGAAAGCGAGCCTCAGGCCCTTCAGTTTGGCGAGCCGGCCCAGCGCAGGGGGTATGACGCCCGTCAGATAGTTGTAGCCGAGGTTTAGCCATTCCAGACTGGTCAGCCTGCCCAGGTCAGCCGGAATCCTACCTGAGAGCTGCCGATTGCCGAGGCTCACTGCCGTGACGCGGGTCCGCGGCCCGGAAGTGTCGAAAGTTACACCATCCCATTCAGTTTCGGGGACATGCTCATACCAGTTCAGGGTTTCGTCACCTGCGAGCACGCCCCGGACTTTTAGGAGAATGGCGGCGTCGCCAAATTGTCCGTGGCGGGAAACCTTGCCCATCGTTCTTTTCTCACCTCATAGTCGCGAGTCGCAGTACTGGTGCAAGGTGACACCCTTCGGCCTGAACTGCGACTCATTTGGTTCAGCGATAGTAACTCCCGCGATAGTAACATAGTCAGGAATTGGGTTCAGATTGCTCCGAACTGTGAACTTGCTGGCCCATGTAGAGCCACACCATTCTGATTTCGTCATAGGAGTATTCGTCGCCCAGGACTTCCTTTGCGGGCGAGAGATACTCCCCTCCAGTCTCTACCAATGCCGCCCTGATTTTGTCGAACCGTTCCTGGGGAGGCAACAGGGGACCGAGGTCCAGCTTTTCGCCCGTACGGACCAGTCGATTCAGATGGCTGGCGATCGTACTCTCCGCGAGGCCGCGTTCTCGCGCAACTTCCCTGATGGACAAGCCCTGCTGCAGCAACTGCCTAGTCTGATCGTAAGTGGAGCCAGGGAGTATGACTCGATCGGATCGGATTCTCTTTCGGGCCGGGATGCCGCGCTCTTCCAGGTTGTGGGCGAGAGCGTGTTCACGGACGACAGATAAGAATCTGTCGCCAAACTGTTCCAGTTTTGAATCGCTAACTCCTGGAATTCGTGACAAGCTTTCGCTGCTTTGAGGCAGATAGTATGCCATCTGCTGCAGCGTAACGTCACCGAAAACGACGTAAGGCGGGACGCCTCTTTCTACTGCCAGCCGGCTTCTCAAATCGCGCAGCGTGTCGAAAAGCCCCTGGTCATAGTCCAGCGCGGCGCGGCTGGCGCTTGACGCTTTTTCTTCCTCGCGTTTGAGCCTGGTAAGGACCAAGGATTCGCGATTCGTGAGGAAATGCATTCCCGATTCAGTTACGCCGAATGTAGCGAATTCCTGACTGTTTTTTGCCAAAAGCCCTTCGCCGATAAGGAGGCCGGCAATCTCTTTGAGTTCGTTGACGGAGTGCTCTTTTGCAATTCCGTACACGCTGAGCTTTTTGTGGTCCCATTGCCTGATGGTTTTTGTGTTGGCGCCACGCAGGACGCTGATGACATGGTTCAGGCCGAATCGGCCATTGGTGCGATACACCGCCGACAGGAACTTC
>DAOUHY010000188.1:0-5653 GCA_034428435.1 Caldilineaceae bacterium
ACTTATCACGGTGCGCATAGGGCGCAAGTCTAATTCGCCCTCCATTTCCCACACTTTCCTCAGCAAATACTCATAGGTCACCACCTGGCCGGCATGTTGTGAGAGTTCGACCAACGTGCGGTACTCGATTGCTGTCAGGCGAACCGGTTCTCTCGCCAGGGTCACTTGGCGTGTGACGTAGTCGATGGCCATCTCCCCCAGAACGAACGGCTCCAGTAGGTCGGGGCCCGCCCACTTTCGCAAAGCGCCCCTGATCCGAGCCGTCAACTCGGTCGGCGAGAATGGTTTCACTACGTAGTCTGCCGCCCCCATATCGAAGGCCCGGGCAATCATCTGGTCCTGGTCGTAGGCAGACAGGAAGATGACAGGCACATCTTTAATCTCCAGGATCTCCTTCATCAGGTCGATGCCATCGGTTCCCGGAAGCATGAGGTCGAGTAGGGCCAGGTGGGGATTCTTCTCATACATGAGGACGAGCGCCTCCTGCGGGTCCCCCGTCAAGATAGGCGTGTAGCCCGCCTTGGCAAGCGTGTCACGAACGTACCTGAGTGCCAGCAGGTCGTCGTCCACCACCAGTATGCGCATTCGCTCCTCCATCGCCTGCGAGGAAGAGCGGGTTAAGGGTTGAATCTCCTTGGCAGGCGAGACGTTTGTGGGTTGCCCGACTGCTGGAATCGTGAAGGATACTGTTGTTCCCGTTCCCGGCCCGTCGCTTTCGGCCCATATCCGGCCTCCGTGGGCTTCGACTATCCCCTTACAGATTGCAAGCCCCAGACCCGTGTCCTCACTCTGGTTTTCGGCATCTTTACGAGAAAACTTTCCGAACAGATGCGGCAGACTCCCGGCCGGAATGCCTTTGCCCTTGTCGGAGACTGAAATCACGACAAGGAGGCCTTCCCGCGACGCGCTTACCCTGATTGGTAACCTGTCGGGCGAATAACTGGCTGCGTTGGAGAGTAGGTTACTCAGCACCTGGATTATGCGCAGCCGGTCGGCCATGATCAACGGCAGGTCGGGCTCGAATTCAATGTGAAGTTCGTGCTTGGCCCCGCCGCTTTGGAAGGCGTTGTGGGCTTCGGCTATGAGATCCGCGACCTCAGCGGGTTTAGGGAGGACCGACAGTGTTCCCGACTCAATGCGCGCCACGTCGAGAAGATCTGCGATCAACTCTCGCATCCTATTGGTCTGCGTGTCAATGATCTGGTGAAACTGGTGCGTTTCGGCGGGATTCAGCGTGATGGAGGGATCCAGGAGAGTCGTAATCGAACCTTTCACAGAAGAGAGCGGTGTGCGCAGTTCGTGGCTCACCATGGCCAGGAATTCGGCCCGCATTCGTTCCATTTCTTTCAGCGGCGCCATATCCTGCAGGGTAAAGACAAAGGAGATAATGTCCCCGTCGTCTGAGCGGATGGGAGTGCCGTTTACCAGGGCAGTAAGAGAGCGTCCGTCCGGGACAGAATATACAACCTCCTCGGAGCGCACTGTTTCGCCGCTCCTCAGGGTTTTGTCGACGGGGCCTTCTGCCAAAGTGTACTCCCATCCACCCGCTCGTCGAACGGTCATAACCTTCAGAAGCTCTTCTACGGTGTAGCCTGGCGAGCTCAGGGTCATGAACATTCTTTCCGTTTCGCGATTGTACGAAACAAGCTTACCCGTTTTGGCGTTGAAAACCGCCACGCCTACGGGGGAGGTGTTGATAAGCGTTTCCAGATAGGCCCGGGTCTCCTGTTCCTCGCGGTAGCGGCGGGCGTTGGCGATAGCCAGAGCGGCCTGGGAGGCGAACACGACCAGGATCTCTTCTTCTTCGAGGGTAAATTCCCGGCCGTCACCTTTCTCGCCGACGTAGATGTGTCCTACCAGTTCGCTCAGATGTAGTATTGGCGCCATGAGAAAGGCCAAGATAGGCCTAGCCGTATTCGGCGGGCGGAATTCGGGAAATCCCAACTCCCAGGCATAACTTCTCAGATCTTTGACTCGCACAGGCTCGGAGATTTTGCCAAGGTAATCGAAAAACTTCGAATTTTGGGGCATATTCCATAATGATTGCGCTTTGTCGGAGGAAATGCCGTGGGCGAGAAAGTCCTGCACCTGCCCCGAGTCGTCGAGGAGAGTGATCACACCGGATTTGGCGCCCGTTAACGCACAAGCGCTATCCAGTACGCCTGCCAGGACCGTGCCGAAGTCGAGACTCTCGTTGATGCGGTGGCTCGCTTCGCTCAGCCTGGACAGTCGCTCCCGCAGCGCCGCGTTCGCCCGGGCCAGTTCATCTGCTGGCTTCATATTTCCGTCTCCATTGCAGCGCCAGAAAGTCCTGGGGCCTCTTTTGAACGCTCGGGCTCAATGCGTATCCGGACTCCAGTGTACGCAGGCACAGCGATGAGGATCTGGACATAAACTAACAAAAAAAGGTTGCAATTGTTCCTAATTTCTTACAATAAACTTATACAGATTGGGTAAAATTGTAAAGTGTCGATTTCCCTGTACCGGGTTCCACTTGGAACTCGCGAGGCGACATGCTGAGCGGAGCGATACCACTGTCCGTGGGCAATCGGAAGATCTTGCAGGCGCTCGACTTCGAAGACGAGACGCCAGGCGACGCTATTCCGTCCCAACTGAGCGGGCAAGCCGCTTGGCCGGCGTGATCCCTGTTACGCTGGCCCTTCCGCCCGTGCTCCAGGCCCTCGACATCGGTATCAACGACCTCAGTGGCGAAATACCTGAGCAGTTGGCCACGGTGTGGAGGCTCCGCATCTTCATCGCCGGGGGCAAACGTTTTTCGGGCTGCTTTCCTTTCAGGGTGCGCATCATGATGGCGCGGACATTGGGTGAGAAAATCGAGGGCTCTACCACCTGCTGGCATGTGTTGTCCGGGCCCGGGCAGGGCAGCGACCTGGAACGGCTCGACATACGCTATAGCGAGGCGCCCGAGCCCTACCGCGCCATCAGGATAAACGACGTCGGGGATTTACGGGCTCTAATCGACGGCGGCGCTGATGTAAACAAGGATGCCCTGCGAGCTGGCGGCGGCTGTCATGCGTTGCACCAGGCCTGCAGCCGCGGCTTGTGCTTTGGGAGGTTTGGATGGGTCCAGGCATTTCTGCGAACCGGCCCCTACTGGAATCTTCGGCAGTGCAGGCATGAAACAGGCCTACGACATTAAGCGATACGCAACCGCACTGAGACAGTTTCTCACAACAATCTGATACTTTACGGAGGCACCGATGATGAACATCGAAATGTCCTTGCAGAAATCAAAGATGGCCGTGGTGTTTTTGCTGGTCGTACTACTTTCTTGTACAGCGACAGTCCTGCCTTTTGGGCTCGCAAACACGGCAGCCGCGCAAGAAGGGGACGCCAAGTCCGAGACGGCACTCCAGTCTGTTCCTGGCCTGCAGGCCTGCCAGGCAGGAATGGCACTAAGCCAAGGGGAGAGTTGCCAAGTTAGCGGGAGTGCCGCAACAGTTATTGTTGGAAGCACGTCAGCATGCCTCGCCTATTTTGAACCCGCTCTTCTGTTCGTTTGTCACGCCGAGCACATCGATTCATCTACAGTCCTGTCCGCCAGCAAAGTTGGCGACAGCAGGTGGATCATTGACGAGCTTGCCGCTAAGCCTGGCAGTTGCGGAGAACTGCGCGAAATACACGACACAGTGCGGCTGGGCAGAGCGGATTGGGTTTCCTGTCTCGCTGCGACAGATGTGGAGCTGAACGCATGTGACGACGACTATAGTACTCCTCTCAGTATTGCGGCGGAGAAAGGGTCCAGCGAGTTAGTGCAGATTCTTGTTGCTGCCGGCGCCGACGCTAACGTGCTAAATGGCTTCGGTGAATCACCACTCCACATAGCACAGAGAAACGACGCTGCGGAGGTTGTGGAGGTACTCGTTGCTGCCGGCGCCGAAGGCGAGGGTTTGCCTTGTCTATATGCAGAAAGCGTAATGGAGAAAGATGAAGAGACCGAGATGTTGCTTGGTTTTCTGCTTATGTACGTTTTCCTCGAAGAGTCCGGAGAACTTGACGCTGCGATCACCGAGATGTCGCAGGAGGTTGTTTCGTCTCTGGCAGAGGTTTTCAGCGAGGAAGGTTCGGACATCGAGACGCAAGCTTTGGGCGACACATCCCTGAACATCGTTATTGAAGAGCTTGTACAGATCACCGTCAAGTACACCTTGCCGGTTCTAACCGCCGAAGGTGTCAATACCGGTATTGAAGATGAGGTTGCCGAGTTCCTGCTGACCGGTATGTCGGAAGACGCTGATTTAGAGGCTGGCATCGCAGAGCTGCAAAACATCGGTTTTTACGATGACAAGACAGCCGATGCAATCACAGCATTTGTCCACAACTTTCCGGCGGGACTGGCTAAAATCCTCGTCGCCGCGAGCGCAGGTGCTGAGGTTGAAGACGCTATCAAGGCTCTCGCGCAGAGTCTCGTGGCGGATTATGCAGGTATTCTTGTTGCCGCCGGCTCGGATGTTGACCCTGCCGTCCTCGGGCAGATACCCTTGCAGTCGGCGGTAGAGTACATAGTCTCCGAGACTTTGCGCGTGTTCCTCTCCGAAGAGATCGTTCAGACCCTCATCTCAGCGACTGGATCCGAAGTTGACAGCAGCCTGCTCCAGGTCATGGGTCTGGCCCTGAATGAAGAGCCAAAGGAAGCGTTCCGCATTTGGGGTGAATTTCCTCTATTTTACGCGATAGAGCATGGCGACGCCGAAATTGTGCGCCTCCTGGTAAACACGGGCGCGGAGGTCAACGCAGCTGCGGGCTTTGGCGGCAATACGGCCCTCCACGAAGCCGTAGCGCAGGGCAGTGCGGAGATCGTGCAGGTCCTCGTCGATGCTGGTGCGGACATTGAAGCGGAAGGATTCATGGGTCGCACGCCGCTCACTCTTGCGGCTGAAGAAGGCTCGACAGAGATAATGCAGATGCTGTTGGGGTCGGGTCCGGACACTGACACGTCAGCGGGGGGCGAAGACAAAGAAGCTGCATCGACGCCATCCATTGGAAGTGAAGCGCTCTACACCGCAATAGAGAAGGGTGATGTCGAGATGGTGCGGCTTCTGGTTGAAGCGGGTGTGGATGTCAACGCCGCCGAGGGCTTCGGCGGCAATACCCCCCTTCACGAAGCTGTGGAGCAGGGAGACGTGGAGATCGTCAAGATCCTGGTCGCCGCCGGTGCGGACGTCAATGCAGAAGGCTACTTTGACCGTACGCCCCTTACTCTTGCGACTGAAGAAAGTGCGACAGAGATTCTGCAGATTCTGCTGGGGCCGGGCCCGGACGCGGACACGTCAACGGACGGCGAAGACAAGGAAGCTGCATCGACGCCATCGATTGGAAGTGAAGCGCTCTACACCGCAATAGAGAAGGGCGATGTCGAGATGGTGCGGCTTCTGGTTGAAGCGGGTGCGGATGTCAACGCAACTGAAGGCTTCGGCGGCAATACGCCCCTTCATGAAGCCGTTGAGGAGGGCAATGCGGAGATCGTGCAGATTCTTGTCGATGCCGGTGCGGACGTCAATGCAGAAGGCTATTTTGACCGTACGCCCCTCACTCTTGCGGCTGAAGAAGGTGCGACAGAGATTCTGCAGATTCTGCTGGGGTCGGGCCCGGACGCTGAAACGTCAGCGGGCGGCGAAGACAAGGAAGCTGC
>DAOUHY010000189.1:0-18348 GCA_034428435.1 Caldilineaceae bacterium
CCGTGTATTCCACCGGTTGGGCTCATTCTTACGATCACTCCGTCAATGAGTTCACAGGGGCCGATGTCACCCATTGCCAGCAGGTCGGAACCAGTGACAGTTCCAGTCGTTGTTTGCATTGGTTGCGCAGTCATCGGTCTGGTCCTTATTTCCTTTCCGACACGTGTATCCTGGCCTGTTCGACACATTTGCCGGAAAGAGAACCGTCGGTCTCTTCGACAAGCAGTATAGCATACCTGCTATTGATGGAGAGAAGCGTCGGCACAAGGCTTGAGGGCCGTTCTTCTTGCACTTGGTGGCGGGGGAGACGTCGTTGTCCTGACGCCTTATTATGGTAAGGATGCGCTATCATTCAGGCCGAGGCGCGGGGTGGCTGGCGTGGAGCAGTTGGCGGGCAGGTGAGAGGTCAGAAGGCGAAGAGTTCGGAAACGGGAAGCGTGAAACCGGTCAGCGGCCCGGTGCCGACCAGCGTGTCGCCGGTGCGCAGAGCGGTGCGTTGGGAAGCCGAACGGTATACGAAGACGGTTTCCTCGTCAGGGTCGACGATCCAGAGTGAGTCAACTCCGATCGAGAAGTAGTCATCGATCTTCTGTCGCATGTCCGTCCAGCGGTCGGTGGGGGACAGAATCTCCACAACCAGATCGGGCGCGACTTCGCTGAAACCGGTTGATGGACCATCAGGAAGTCTCTCTTGAGACCAGAAGGCGAGATCAGCTCCGCGTATCCGGTCTGGGTTGTGTCGGATATATATGCCAACCTCGCCACCCAATATCCAACCGGTTTGCGCGTCCTGAATGAATCTATATAGGAAGAACGTGAGTCTGGATTCAAGGTAGCCATGTACCTCACCTGCTGGACTCATTCTAACGATTTCTCCATCAATGAGTTCGCAAGGTCCGATGTCACCCATTGCCTGAAGTTCGGCGGCGGTTACGAGTCTAGTTGTAGTTTCTGTTGGTTGCGCTGGCATCAGTCTGGTCCGTGTTTCCCACTGTGCGCGTGTTTCCCTTTCTGCGCCCCAAAACCATCGGAAAAAGAACCGTTAGTCTTCAGCGTGCAGTATAGCACACCTAGCGACGGGTGCGACACAGGTGTCTTGATTCGATGCGGCAACAGCGAAGGGGCAACTAACCGAGCGCGCTGGCCGCGCCGATTGTGATTCAGCAAGGATAGAGCACTATAATACAGACTGAGTCCGGCGCGTATTTCCTGCGCCGCTTTCGTGACACTAGCTCTATCCGCTTCCGGTGACTAGCTCGCTGAAAGAGGCGGGAGTGCGCTCTTAACCGTCCCACCACCGAAAGGAAGCGCTTGTGACGCAGTATTCATCTCCCCCGGCAATGCAACTCGATCCGTCAAAGAATTATACGGCCACAATTCAGACCAACCGCGGCGATATCGTCATTGACCTTTACGCCGACAAGGTGCCGAACACGGTCAACAATTTCGTAGCACTGGCACGCGACGGTTTTTACGACGGCGTCAGTTTTCACCGCGTAATTGCCGATTTCATGGTTCAGGGCGGCGACCCCACGGGCAGTGGGCGGGGCGGCCCCGGCTACCGGTTCAACGACGAATTTCACCCCGAACTGGTGCATGACGGACCCGGCGTGCTGAGCATGGCCAACGCCGGACCCAACACCAACGGCAGCCAGTTCTTTATCACACACGTGGCCACGAACTGGCTCGACAGCAAACACTCCGTCTTCGGCAAGGTGCGCAGCGGCCAGGATGTCGTCGATGCGATCCAGCAAGGAGATGTGATGGAGAAAGTCGAGATCGAGGAGAGTTAGAGGCGAAAGGTGAGGAGTGAGGAACCAGATTGTTCCTCACTCTTTGCAGCGATACCGTCAGTTCAGAACGTATTTTTTAGCACGCGGGTCGCTCTCCACCGCCCATTGCATCGTGTAAAGCTGGTGGTAGCGGCCCTGTCGCGACAGCAGCTCTTCATGGCTGCCCTCTTCCAGCACCTGCCCCCGATCGAGCACAACAATCTTGTCCGAATTGACAATTGTATTGAGCCTGTGGGCGATGACAAAGCTGGTACGCCCCTTGAGCAGCTGTTCCAAGCCGGCCTGAATCTGACGCTCGGTCGTCGTGTCAATGGAACTGGTGGCCTCGTCCAGGATCAGGATGCGAGGGTCCGCCAGCAATGCGCGTGCGAAGGAGACGATCTGGCGCTGTCCCACGCTCAGATTCACGCCGTTTTCACCCACCTGGGTGTCGTAGCCATTGGGCAGCTTGCGGATGAATTCATCGGCACCAACGGCAACTGTGGCAGCTTCCACATCGGCGTCGGTGGCGTCCAACCGGCCATAGCGGATATTTTCGCGGATCGTGCCGTCGAATAGAAAGCTGTCCTGCAGGACAATGCCCAATTGGGCCCGCAGACTGGCCTGCGTTACATCGCGAACATCGTGGCCATCTATCAGGACGGCCCCGCCGGTCACGTCGAAGAAGCGGGCGATGAGACGGATGACGGTGCTCTTGCCGGCACCGGTTTCACCGACCAGGGCAACTCGTTCGCCCGGTTCGGCAGTGATGGTCACGCCACGCAGAACGGGTTCATCTTCTTTGTAGTTGAAGTGAACGTTTTCCAAGTCGACCCGGCCGGCAATCGGCGGCAGCGCGAAGGCATGGGGCGCGTCTTTCAGATCCGGCTCGGTGTCGAGAAGGGCAAAGAGGCGCTCGCTCGCAGCCATGGCCGCCTGGAAGGTATAGTAGCGTCGCGACAGTTCACGTATTGGTTCAAAAAAGCGATCCACCCAGATCACGAATGCCGCCAGAACGCCGGCGGTCAACTGGTCGCCCACAATGAGCCAGCCGCCGACACCGACCACTAGCGCGGTTGCGAGCGAGCCGATAAAGTCGACCCCAGGGAAGAAGTAGGCAGCCAGCTGGGTGGTGCGGACATTGGCGTCAAAGTAGGAGCGGTTGAGATCTTCGAAATGGCGCGAGTTGGCCTGCTCGCGGGAGAAGCTCTTGGTCACGCGGATGCCGGTGATTGACTCGTTGAGAAAGCCATTGATCAGTGACAGGCGTTGCCGCGCCGCTCGGTAAGCCTGGCGCACATAGCGGCGAAAATAGTTGGTGAGCACAATCATAGCCGGCATGACTGCAAAGGTCACCACTGCCAACTGCCAGTTCAGGAGCAGCATCGCCAGGATGATCCCGATCAGGATAAATGCCGATCGGGCCAGCCCGGTGATCGACCAGGTAACGAAGTCCTGCAGCACACTCACATCGCTGATCAGCCGGCTCATCAGGCGGCCTACGCTGTAGTCATTGAAGAAGCCCATCGACAGGGTATGCAGATGGCGAAAGAGCTGACTGCGGATGTCGGTCACGATGCGGGTGCCGGCGAAGGCCATTACTGTAAGGCGGGCGCGGCTTGCAACCCACTCCAACGCGATCGTCCCCAGGAAAAGAAGGGTCCAGAAACGCAGAGTGCCCACATTGCCGGCGCGGATGCCTTCGTCAATCGCCCGCTGGATGATCCAAGGCGTTCCGACGCTCATGACAGACGTTACGACGATAAGAATGAGAGAGAGAAAGAACTCCCGCTTGTAGACGGCTACATAGACCATCAACCGCTTAACCAGTCGACTGTCGTAGGTCTTCTCCTGCGCCTCCTCTTCGTCCGGCAACAGGTCCTGAATTTTACGCTCCCGGCGCAGCCTTTCCTGTTCAACGGCGGACAGACTTCTGTCCATGGTGGACCTGGCCGTCTGGTCGCGGCCGAATGCGTCCCGCTGGCGCGGAAATTTCTCTGTAACCATATCTATTTCTCTCTGCGGGAAGGCAACCTTTCCATTCCCTTGGTATGAGTGAGCAGTTCCCCCACTGCCATTCGAATTGCTCATCTCAGTTTCTCCCTTCTTCCACGGCGCCGGCAAGTACCTTTGGCCGGATATGGGAGCGATCCGGGCTTTCTTGTCCCGTCTCGGCATGTTCACGCAACTGTGCCTCCAGCGCTGCGAACTCCTCCTGGTCGCGCAGTTGCAGATCGTAGATGCTGCGGTAGAACCCACCTGCGGCCAGCAGTTCATCGTGGCGGCCCCTTTCGACAATGCGGCCACCATCCAAGACGAATATCTGGTCGGCGTTCTTCAAGGTAAGAAGCCGCTGGGCGATGATAAAGGTCGTGCGCCCTTCCATCAGAACGTTGAGTGCTTGCTGGATCAGATGCTCGGTCTCGGTGTCGACGCTGCTGGTGGAGTCGTCCAGTATCAGGATACGAGGTTCGTAGAGCAACGCACGTGCGATCGCCACCCTCTGTTTCTGTCCGCCGCTCAGGGTAACGCCTCGCTCGCCAACCACTGTTTCATAGCCGGCGGGGAACTCCATAATGAAATCGTGCGCTCGCGCCGCTTTGGCTGCGGCGACTATTGCCTCCGGTGTAGCCGCCGGCGAGCCGTAGGCTATATTTTCGGCAATTGTAACTCCAAACAGGAACGGGTCCTGGAGGACGGTTCCGATATGCTGGCGCAGACTGTGCAGTGTCAGGCTGCGCACGTCGTGTCCATCGATGCGGACGACGCCGCTGGCCGAGTCGTAGAAGCGGGGGATGAGATTGGTAATCGTGGATTTGCCGCTGCCGGTCGGCCCGATAAGAGCGACAGTCTGTCCCGCCTCCACCTCGAAGTCTATGTTATCGAGCGCCCGCGGCCCGCCCTCGTAGCCAAAGCTGACGCTCTCAAAGGTCACGGCGCCGAGCGCGTCTTGCAGAACGGTGGGGTTCTCCTGTTCCTCCACTTCAGGGGGCGTGTCGATGATCTCAAACACACGTGTCGCGCTGGCCCCGGATGTGGCGGCCATGTTTACCAGAAAACCGAGCCGTTGCACGGGTCCGTTGAGCATCATGACATAGGCCAACATTGCGAAGAGGGAACCGATCGTGATAGTGCCGTCGATGGCCTGAGGCCCTCCGACCAGAAGAAGCAGGAAGTTGCTGGTCAACAGGATGAAGGTGAAGGTAGGCCAGTTATTGGCCCAGATCTTGATGATGCCAAAACGCTTGGCGAACCAGTCCTCGTTGGCGGCGTTGAACTTTTTCAGCTCGTCCGTTTCGCGGGCAAACGCCTTTACCACTTGAATGCCGGTCATGCTCTCCTGCATTGTGGAGGAGAGCTGGCCCATCTGCTCCTGGACGCGCTTGAAGCGGGGTCGGATGACCATACCGAAGCGGAGGGTCAACACCAGTAGCAGGGCAAGTGGAATCAGCGCGAACAGAGCGAGGCTGAAACTTTCCAGCACCATGGCGACGATGACGCCCCCAAGCAGAAGGAGTGACGCCGTCAGATCCATCAGCCCCTGGCCGGCAAAGCGCTCCGTCTCGGTGATATCGCTGGTGGCCCGGCTCATCAGGTCGCCGGTTTGCGAGCGGTCGTGAAAGGCAAAGGGGTGCCTCTGCGCCGCGTTGAAGAATCGAGTGCGCAGGTCGTAGGCCACGCGATGGGTGAGCCATTCACCGTAATAGCGCTGACCGTAGGCGGCGATGCCGCGCACGACCGCGATGCCGAGGATCCATCCGGCCGCGTTGAAGAGGGCACCGGCGCGCTGACCTTCGATGCCCTGGTCAATGGCGTCCTTCAGGATCTGCGGAATGTACAGATTGAGCAGCGAAGCAAAGAGTACCGAGAGGTATGCAAAGGCCGCCTGCTTCCAGTAGGGTCGCAGAAAGCCGATGAGCCGCCGGTAGACGTCCGCGCGGGCTTTGGGTTGTTGAGGAGGTGCCATTTTCAATTCTGTGTCCTCTTAACCGCCTGAGCGTATGTGTTTTCTAAACCGCTACAGTGAACCAATAGTATATTTTACCAGATCGCAGCGATTTTGTAAACCCATTTTGGTACTGTTGCCAGTGCAGAAGACCATCTTCGTTCCAGTAGCGTATGGGCTGCGTATGGTATTCGCATGGATAGGGCGTCAGGCGTGAATTGTGCAGTCTGCCAGAAGTCCTGAACAGGGATGCTGAGACAGCATGAATGTGGGGTATACTATGCAGGGCAACGAACTGTACACACGATGAAATGAGAACCCGCGAAAATAGACAGCAGTGAAATAGCTTTGCGTAGGGCGCCATTCTCGCAGCAATTCTCGAGCAGTGATAGCACGTAAACTCGGCAGCAGGTTATGCACGGTATTACGCGAAAGCGACTCAGCGATTTTGCGAGAAGACATCCTGATACCAAGACATCGCTAGAACGCTGGTACAGATTGATGTAGCAGGGCAGATTCCACACGTTTGCCGAATTGCGTACACGATTTCCTCACGCAGACCAGGTAGGAGGACTTACGGTTTTCAATATTGGCGGCAATAAAGCGCGGCTTGTCGCGGCAATACACTACAACCGACAGAGAATCTATATTCGAGCGGTACTGACGCACGATGAGAATGATAGGGGGAAATGGAAGGAGTAGATAATGGTCGCAGGACTTGAAACCGCTCAAGATGTATGGCCCAAAGTGGCATCTGTTGTATTTGTTCCCCATGCGGAGAGCGAATATAGACGGCTTGTGGCAGTGTTAGACGACTTAATCGATTTAGTGGGCGAAAATGAGAATCACCCTTTGGCATCGTTAATGGAGGTAATTGGCGTTCTGATTGAGAAATATGAAGATGAGTTTGTTCCAGAACTGACGGAAACATAGTCGGCTCCAAGAGTGACACTGGAAGAATAAGAAGGTGAAGGTGGAGCCAACATATCCTTAGACGAGAGGCCACACAGGCAACAGACCGAACATGTTGTCTTGGTCCGTGCTGCGGGATTTCGGACCGAAGTAGCTGTTCGGTGCTTTGGGGCAAGACGAAGGCCATACTGCCTGTGAGAACGATCTTGGACTGGTGCGGAGGAGGCAGGCTATTGAAGACGATAGAGGGTCGGCGCAAGTCAGCAATAGCGGTCGAAGGCTATGAAGTCCAAGTTGAAGGTCGCGGGGAAATGCTCAAGAAAGGAAACTCTGAGGCGTGCAATGGCTTACTCTGTTCGCGCGCCCGGAAGGCGTTCACAGTCGTGAGATGGTCGAACCAACCGTACGGCGTTGAAACTGTCAACTGCTCAAAAGCGCATTTGCGCTATTTTCGGTTGACAGCGAAATTGACCAATTGAGTGGAGGAACTATGACCTACAGAGTCGCCATCATCGGACATACCGGTCGCGGGAATTACGGCCACTATGTCGACGAAGCCTTTGTCGGCGTAGAGGGCGCCGAAATCGTAGCGCTCGCCGACCCTGACGACGCAGGCCGGCAGCAGGCGCTCGAACGTACGGGTGCGGCCAAGGGATATGCAGACTACCGGCAGATGCTGGCAGAAGAGCGTCCTGACATCACCGTGATCGCCACGCGTGAGATCGGCGATCACTATGAACTGGCGATGGCCGCCGCGGCCGCCAATACGCACATCTACATCGAGAAACCGATTGCGGCCTCGCCGGCCCAAGTCGACGAGATGGTGGCGGCATGCGAGAAGAACGGTAAGCTCCTCATTGTCGCCTGCCCGTGGCGCGGCCATCCACCCATCCAGCATGTGGCCATTCCCCTGATCAAGGGGGGCAAGATTGGTGAACCCCGCCTCGCCCGCATTTACGGCATGAACGGCCACGAAGGGGGCAACCAGCTGTTCCTCGACCTATATCCCCATTTCTTTGATTTCCTGTGGCAGGTCTGGGGGCAGCCGCTCTGGTGTCACGCCCACATCACGCAGGACGGCCGCGACGCTACGCCGGACGATCTCATGCAGGGCGCGGAAGGGATGGGCCTTGTCGCCGGCAACGGCATTCGCGCTTATTACGTCTTCAACGACGGCTTCGCCGCCGACTTTGAGTCTTACGAAGGCGACCATAAGGAGCGCCCCTACCGCATCGACATTCACGGCACGACCGGGACGCTCTCGCTGCCGGGCCCGATGAGCAACCAGCCGGATATTTACTATCACCCGCTGGTCAGTCCGGGACTATTCAACGATGACCGCTGGCAGGTGATTCCGTCTGAGCCGCCGCCGGACGACGACAAATGGGTCAAGGCGCACCACCGCATGGCGCGCTCGATGCTTGACATGCTCGACGGCCGCGAGCCGGAGTTTCCACTGCTGGACGGGCGAACGGCCCGCCGTCATCTTGGATGGGCGATGGCCGCGCACGCTTCGCATATCGCCGGCGCACGCGTGGCCCTGCCGTTGACCGATCCGCACAACCCGTTTGATTCCTGGCGCTGACGCGGGGGTTTGGCTGCCCGGGGAGGAGAGTTTAATTCAATGCGCCCAATTGGAAGCGGGTATCACAGGAGAGAATCCAATGCAGCCCTTTCTTGATTCAACTGATTTCTTGCAGGATGGCGCCGAACTGCGCAGGCGGATGGACCGGGACGGCTATTTGTTCATCCGCGGTTTGCTCTCTGCTGCAGTCGTCGAGGATCTGCGCATGCAGATCCTTGAGATCGCGCGCGCTGCCGGTTGGGTACAGCCCGACACGCCTCTGGCAGACGCGGTGGCTGATCTGAACGGGTTCTGTGTCGAACCGGAGCCGGAGTACATGCAGAAGTACCATGCCATGTACAAGCTGCCAGAGTTTCACGCCATTCAGCATCACCCCAACCTGACGGGTTTGTTCGAGCGCATATTCGAGGAGCCGGTGTTGCCGCACCCCCGCATCATCGGACGCACGATCTTCCCCCAGCGCGAAGCTTTCACCACGCCGCCGCACCAGGACTTCATCCCGATCCAGGGTACTGCCGACACCTATACGGCCTGGATCCCGCTGGGCGATCTGCCTACCGAGCTGGGGGGACTGCAGATTGCGGCCGGGTCGCATCGACGCGGTGTCTACGACTTCCAGCCGGCGATGGGGGCCGGGGGGTTGGAGGTAATCGACCCGCTCGAGGGGACCTGGGCTTACAGCCCGTTCCAGTTAGGGGATGTGCTCATTTTCCACAGCATGACGGTCCACAAGGGGCTGCCGAACAGTTCCGACCGGTTACGCATGTCGATGGACGCCCGCTACCAGAAGGCCAGCGAACCGATTGCGCCCGGCAGTCTGCAACCGCACAGCCAACCGAGCACATGGGAGGAGGTCTACGCGGACTGGCCCGATCTGGACCTGAAGTACTACTGGCAAGAGTGGGACCTCGAAGTTCGGGAATATGACAACAGTTATCACGACAGGCGCGACGAGATGGCGATCAAGATGGCCAAAGAGGGGGATACACGGGCCATCTCAACGCTGCAGCGTATCATCGCTCGCAATGAGGACCCGGACAAGCGGCGGGAAGCCGAGGAATTGCTGGCTGCGCTGCAGGCGCCTGCGGACGCGTAGGGCTGCGGAGATCTTGGGGACAGGGAGAGGCGTCCCGCAAATCGCCGAACTGCAGTGGTCAGTGATCAGTAGTCAGTGATCAGGGAATGCAGCGATTGATAGGTGACAGGTTTGAAAAGGAGTAAGGAGAGAGAACTTCGCCCGCCTCGTTCATCGTTGCGCACTTATTATGGATTGGTAGTTGCGAATTCGGAGCCAATCGACACCAGCAGAGGAAGTGGCCGGTGAATCTGGTCTGATTTGGGTGGTGGATGGGCGGGGTACGGGAGTGGATGCCACCCCGTCCAACTGCGGACAGCCCAATTTGCCCTTTAATTTCAACTTGCGTTATACTTTTGCACACTTTCGGGGAGTAGCGCAGCTCGGTAGCGCGCTTCGTTCGGGACGAAGAGGTCGGAGGTTCAAATCCTCTCTCCCCGACTCGTTTGCAGTATGGTCGAGCCGTCACATTACTGTCTGACCCCGGTGGTCCGACTACTCTGCCAACTTACGTACGTCTTGGAACTTGCCGTCGGGAACAGGTTTATTCTACGACGGCATTTTTTATCCCGCGGTGATTTTTTGAGGACAAAGGCGGCAGAGACGCCGTTTTGAAGGGCACAGAGAAGCCCACAAACAGAGATGGATAGCCGGGTCAACTCCTGTTCCTCATTGACCGAGCGCGATATCGCGTTGCTCTATCGGATCGAAGCCGGTCTGGCCATCACGGCCGACGTCAGCCGTTCTGACGTGATGCTCTGCTGTTTGATGGACCCCCAAGAAGAATCCCCCTCACACATTGAGTTCATCGAGTCACCTACGATGCAACGCGTCCCAGTTGGTCAGATCCTGGTTGGCCAGCACGTTGCGCCCCATTCGCTTTCATCCATTTACCAGGATGACATGACCGGGCGCACTTACACATTTACCGCCCAGCCAACGGTTCATCGAGCCCTGATGGAAGACCGCAGAGACAGGATGGCAGAGAGCAAGATTCCCCCCGAGCGCACCAGCAGCGGCGCCCCTGTTATCCAGCAGGTGTACACGGTTCACAACGCTGTCAATCAGGCGATTGCGGCTCTGCTCATCGAGACAAATCTGATTGAATATGAGCGGCACCGTCGCCGCGAGCGGCCATTCCGCAATGCCGTACGCTGGCTGCAAAGGATGGCAGTGCAAGGTGAGATAGAGACGGCCGAAATCTCAGGTGGGTTCGGGAGCCTGGACGGAATCTACCTGGTAGATGAGCATTTCCGCATCAGCTACATGAGCGGCATCGCCATGAACCTGTTTCGCTCAATCGGTCTTGTGGCGGACATGCGGCGTGCACCGGTTTCTGATCTGGAGGATGCGGACGAAGAGATCGTGAGCCAGGCGATGCAGGCCAACTGTTGTGTGCAGACGCGTCAAGAGAGCGAAGACGGGCGCGTTTGGGTACGTACCGCGATCCCGTTGCGCGCGCCGCGCGGCGCCCTGTACCTGATGCAACGACGAGTGCGCCGGCAACTTCCCTGGACAAAACCGATGCCGACAGAGGAGGCGCCGCAGGTCGATGGCGTGTTGGTGCTGGTGCATAACGCGACGGAGACGGTGCAGCGCGAGCGCGAACTCAAGGTCAAATCGGCGATGATCCAGGAGGTGCATCACCGGGTAAAGAACAATTTGCAGACTATTGCCGCCATCCTGCGCATTCAAAGCCGTCGATTCCAGGGCGAAGAGGGCAAACAACAGTTGACCGACGCGGTGAACCGCATTCTGAGCATGTCGGTGATTCACGAATACCTGAGCCAGGATGAACACCGCCCGATCAACATCCGCGACGTATGCCAGCGCATCCTGGGGCAGGCCCAGCAAGTTTCAATCAACCCGGGACAACAGGTGGAGATTGCAATGGAGGGTCCGAATATCCGCCTTCCAGCGAGTCAGGCCACGGCCTCTGCCCTCGTTGTCAACGAACTGCTGATGAACGCGATGGAACATGGTCTGCGGGACCGACAAAACGGTGAAATACGCATTGCACTCGAAGACCTGGGGGACGAGGTACGCATCACGCTGCTGGACAACGGGTTGGGACTACCTTCCGACTTCGATCCGGATGAGAGCCGCAGTTTAGGGTTGCAGATTGTCTATACGCTTGTCACTGATGACTTAAAGGGCAATCTATCATTTGAACAGGTGAACGGCGATGACGCTGGCGCCAGCGAGGGCACGTACGGGGGCACGCGGGCAATCATCACTTTTCCAAAACGTTCAATCACCTTAGAATCTGTCATAGCTTAGCTGATGCGGCAGGCGATCAGAGACGAACGGAACCAGCAACCATAGAAAACGAACCTCCAGCCGCCAGTATTTTAGCCAGCTGCCGACTCCGAGTACTTTACATTTGGCGACCGGGAAAGGGATAGACTGTGGAGCGTACGCGCATAATTGTCGCAGATGATGAATCCCTCATTCGGATGGATCTGCGGGAGATGCTGACCAACCTGGGTTACCTGGTCGTCGGCGAGGCAGGTGACGGGCAAAGCGCCATCAACTTAAGTTGGGAACTTCGCCCGGACATCGTGATCATGGACATCAAGATGCCGGACGTGGATGGCATTGAGGCTGCGCGCGTTCTGACGGAAGAGCGCCTAGCCCCGGTGCTGCTGTTGAGCGCATACAGCCAGCAGGAGTTGGTGCAACGCGCAAAGGAGGCCGGTGTTGTCAGCTATCTGGTCAAACCGTTCCGCGAAAGCGATCTGACTCCTGCGATCGAGGTGGCACTGGCGCGTTTCGGCGAGTTTCGAACATTGGAGAAGGAGATCGATGACCTGAAGGAGACGCTCGAAACGCGCAAAGCGGTCGAGCGCGCGAAGGGTATACTGATGCAACTACAGAATATGAATGAGGCCGAAGCTTTTCGGCGTATTCAGAAGATGAGTATGAACAACCGCAAGCCGATGAAGGCAGTGGCCGAGGCGATCATTCTCGCTCATCAGGCCGGTGAATAGCCAGACAACTGTGACCTGCTCAGAGCACTGGTGTGATAGGTCAC
The DNA here is from genome assembly GCA_034428435.1 of Caldilineaceae bacterium. Classification (GTDB taxonomy): domain Bacteria; phylum Chloroflexota; class Anaerolineae; order Caldilineales; family Caldilineaceae; genus Bin5. The sequence goes on from DAOUHY010000189.1 coordinate 12,325, forward strand.
GAACGACAGCTGTATTATGAAATCTTCAGATGGTGCCCCGCCTGCGACACGCCTGTCGATCATCATGCCGGTCTACAATGAAATCGGCACGCTGGAGGAGATAATCCGCCGCGTGCGCGCGGTCCCGTTGACGGTCAATGCAGATGGCGCGACGGATCTGAACGGCAGCGCCAGCCAACTGGAAAAGGAGATGATCATTGTTGATGACGGCTCTACCGACGGCACGCGGGACATTCTAGCCCGATTGCAGGCGGAAGAGTCGAAAGATTTGCGCATCATTTATCATGAACGCAACGGGGGCAAGGGCGCGGCCTTGCGCACGGGTTTTGAGGCGGCGACCGGTGCAATCTTCGTCGTGCAAGACGCCGACCTTGAATATAATCCTGGGGACTATGTCAAGCTTCTCGCCCCTATATTGGAGGGGCGCACCGATGTCGTTTATGGCAGCCGCTTTCTCGGCGGCCCGCGTGCGGCCATGAGCCTTGCACACACGATCGGCAATAAAGGGGTCACCTGGTTTACCAATCTGTTATACGGTACGGTTTTGACCGACATGGAGACCTGCTATAAGTGCTTCCGGCGGAGTGTTATCGAAGGGATGACCCTCCACAGCCAGAGGTTCGAGATCGAAGCCGAACTGACGGCCAAAATCCTCAAACGCAACTACCCGATTTTTGAAACGCCAATCAGCTATAACGGGCGCCAGTTCCATGAAGGCAAGAAACTTACCTGGCGGGACGGGTTTACGGCCATCGCTACGCTGATCAGGTACCGTTTCAGGGACTAAGCACCGGTGGACCTTTGTTTGCGGTGTTTCTGAACAGTAGCCGCCACAGTTGGATACGCCGCCTTCTACCCGTCCTTTCAGCCGCTTCGATCCTGGCTCTCTTCGTCCTGCTTCTCTTCTACCGCCTCCTGTTCACGGACCGAGTACTGGCCAGCGGCGACATTCTCCACTACTTCTATCCCTACCGCGACTATGCAGCAGCCTCGCTGCGCGCGGGCCGGATTCCTTTCTGGAACCCGTACATCTTTATGGGTGCGCCATTCCTTGCCAATCCGCAGGCGGCGGTGCTCTATCCTATACACTGGCCGCTGAGCTGGCTGCCGGTGACGCGGCAACTTTACTGGAGCGGCGCCATCCATGCCTGGATCCTGGCCGTGGGCGGTTTCGCGTTGATGCGGCGCTGGGGAATGGGATGGCTGGCCGCGGTCGGCACGGGACTGGTTCTGGCGGGGAGCGGATTTTACGGCGGGTTGCTGGGGCATATCAATCAGATGAACGGGGCAGCCTGGCTGCCCTGGCTTCTGTGGGCGTTGGAAGGGAGGTGGGCGCCGGAGGAAAGAGCGAAGAGGAGTGAGGAGAGAAAGGGGGTTACCGGCTCCTCGCGTCTTGCTTCGCATACCTGGCGTTACGCGGCTTTGCTCCTGCCTTTCGCCATGTTTGTGGCGCTCACTCTGCTGGCCGGCCACACGCAAACGACCTATATCAATCTGTTCGGTGTGGGTGCATGGCTGCTGGCGACGAGCCTGCGTTCGTATTGGCGCGGACTTCGTCACCTTGCCGCCTCCTTCTTCATTTATGTGCTGGGGGTTCTTTTGGGTGTCCTTCTCGCCGCCGCGCAACTGTTACCTACGCTGGAACTGAGCCAGTTGGGGTTGCGGAGCGGCGGGCTCAGCTACGTGGATGTGACCAGCTTCAGTTTGCGGCCGCTGCTGCTCCATTGGACTCTGCTGCCCTCCTACGGACTGCGCGATCTGAGCGTTGTTTTTGCTACGCTCGGGTACACGGAGTTTGTCGCCTATGTGGGCGCGGTGGGGCTGCTGCTTGCCCTTGCCGCGGTGGTGAGTCTTCTTCAGCCGACGGCCGGGAGGCGGCCATGGACATTGGGTCACTGGCCCTTGGCTGCTCTGTGCGGGCTCTTTTTTGCCTTTCTGGGCCTGTTCCTGGCGTTAGGACGATGGAACCCATTTTCGTTTCTCTTTTATCATGTGATACCCGGCTATGATCTGTTCCGCACGCCTGCCCGCTGGATGATGCTCTATACGCTGGGGATGGCTGTGCTGGCAGGGGTTGGGGCGGAGTGGCTTTGGCACAGGTTGAGAGACGCCGGCGGCAGTAAGGCGGTCTCGCTGCGCTTGTCTGACGCCGCCGGCGCGGCGCTGCTTGCGGTCCTGGCGCTCGATCTGCTGCTGGCGGCGCGTGCGCTGCCGCACACGGAGCCGACCGCGCCCCAGGCCGTGTACGACGTGCGGACTGCGTCTGCCCACCTGCTGACGGAGCCGCGGCGAGGGCTTCACGCTGCGGCCGCGGGGCGGCTGCTTAGCATCAGCGATATCACATTCGACCCGGGCGACATGCCCGACTGGCGGCGCATCCTGCGCGGCGGCGCGCGTCCACAGCTGAGCGAAGCCGCGTTCACGGAGTTCATCATCGCGCTCAAGTCGCAGGAGATCCTGGCGCCGAACCTGTCGTTGCTGTGGCGCATCCCCACTGTGGACGGATTCGACGGCGGCGTGCTTCCTCTGCAGCGCTACAATGCCTTTCTGTCGCTGCTGATACCGCCGGATGATCTGGTGCCTGACGGCCGCGTACGTGAACAGTTGCAGACGGTTCCACACGGCGACATTCTCGAGTTGATGGACGTCGGCTTTGTCGTTACCGACAAGGTACGTGATTTGTGGGTCGACGGTGTGTATTACGACCGCCAGATCGGCGCGACTCTGGAAACTGATGGCGCGAGCGACGCAGCCGGCGATGGGACTGGAGGGGGGGCTCGACTGACGGTTGACGTGCCGCACAGTTTCGAGGCGACCGCGGTGGATGTCGTCGGCTTTGTAATCTCAGACTCCGACGGAACTCAAGCTGGCGCCGCAAATCAGCCCATAGCGGAAGTAACTGCCCTGGTAGGTGGTGAGCGTATCGCAATAGGCAGGTTGCTCACCGGCAGCGGGGGAGGCGCCTTTGAGGCGGCGGGACCCCAGTCAATGTTTGCCAGCGGTGGCGACGCTCCCGTCGTTTTCCAAAGTGGGGAGACGGGGCAGCAGGAGTACCTGGCTCGTTTTGCGCTACCGGAGGCCGCCCGCCCGGAACAGCTGGAGATCGCACTGGCAGAAGACGCTGGCTCTACCGGGCTGGTGGTGCGGGGGGTTACGCTCATTGACGAGCGCACCACTACGTTCATGCCGCTGCTCCCCAGTGACCGCGGCAGCTTTCAACGCGTACACAGCGGCGACGTCAAGATCTACGCGCGGCTCGGAGGCAGCGGGCGGGCGCAACTGTTCGAGACGGTGCGGCAAGTGACATCGCCAGACGACGCTGTATCGGTGCTGCGCGACCTGGCTACGGTTGGCGACTGGCAGGCGGCGGTCGTCGAGGCAAGCGCCGAGGCGGTGGCGGCCTGGGGCCTTGCGGACGGGGCCGGCGCACCGGCAACGAGAGGGGAGGTCTCGATCATCTCGTATGGGCCCGAGCGGGTCGTCATCCGCGTAAGCTCCGGGCGGCCGGGGTTTCTGGTATTGAAGGATGCCTATTATCCCGGCTGGCGTGCCGAGGTCAACGGCGAGGGGGTGGACGTCGTTCCGACAAATGTTTTGTTTCGCGGGGTTCCGGTGCCGGCCGGCGAGAGCGAGGTCGTATTCTCGTACATGCCGACTGCCTGGCAGACCGGTCTGCGGCTCAGCCTAGCGGGCGGGCTTGTCTGGTTGGTGCTGGCCTGGTTGACCCTCGGCCGCGCGTGGTGGTGGAGACGCTAAGTCCCTTGCTTCGCGGCGTATAACGCTGTAATGTATAATCGAAGAACGTGAAAGTCCTTTGCAGCGCTGAAAACGGAGGTTACGTTTCCAGTAGTCCGTCATCTTTCGCCTGACGAACGGACAACCGGAGACAAGTGAGTGCATTTCGGGCCCGAAACCGGACGTGATCAACGTATTCAATCGAATCGTCGTGGTTGTGCTTTGGCTGGCGCTGCTGGCGGGCACTGTCTATACGGCGGTATTTCCAGACAGTACTTTTGGTGCGCTCGTGGGCAGTCTGTCGGTGGCCCAGGAGTTTCTGCGCGCGCAACAGCAGGCGAACAGCATGAATTACCTGATCGGCCAGGTTGCTGTGGGCTTCGTCGCGGTGCTTATTTTCGGTAGCCTGCTGTGGTTGGAGCTGTGGCCGCATCGCCAGCGCGGCGTGCGCATGAAGACGGTGAAAGGCAGCTCGGTGGAGTTGGACACAGAGAGCATCGCGCGCCGCCTGACCTGGCATCTGGACCAGCTTGCCGACGTGATTACGGTGTTTCCGGACGTGAAATCCCGCGGCAATGCGGTTGACATTCAGTTGGAGGTCGAGACCGCACCCAATATCGACGTGCCGATGAAGACGGACGAGGTGGTGGAATCGACGCGGGATATTGTCGAAGAGGATATGGGTTTGCGGCTCGGCAAGTTGGACGTGCGTATGCGCCATCTGCCCTTTGAGGATGAGTGGGAAGCGTGAAGTTGAGCGCCATTCTGGAGAGCCTGCTGTTCGTGGCGGGGGACCCGGTTACGCCAGGGCAGCTTGCCTACGCGACAGGCTGCCCTGAAGTGGAGGTGACCAAAGCACTGGCCGCCTTGCAGCAGGAGTATGAGGAGGAAAATCGGGGGCTGCGCCTGCAGCGCCGCGACGGTCGCGTTCTGCTCGTGACGAATCCTTCCGCTTCCCAGGTGGTGGAGGAATTTCTCAATCTGGATTTGAGGGTGCAGTTCAGCGCGCCGGCACTTGAGACATTGGCGATAATCGCATATCTGCATCCGGTGACGCGGGCGCAGGTGGAGGCGGTGCGAGGTGTCGATTGTTCCGGCGTGCTGCGCAACCTGCTGCAGCAGGGGCTGGTGGAGGAGTTCGACCGATTGGAAGGGCCCGGACGGCCAATCCGTTACGCGATAACCGACCAGTTCATGCAGCATTTTGGGCTGACCAGTCTTGAGGAGTTGCCGCCCCTGGAGACCGATGGGGAGGCGATTTCTGCAGAGTTTGCGCAGGGGTAGAAACGTTTCCTACCTAGCTAGCAGATGTATCCTTTACCGGTCTGCGCGGCGCTGATGCAGAAGTGTCAGGCGTTGTCCCCATTCGCGTCACCCCTCACCTTTCCCGTTAATCGTTGCGCAATCCAGTGCGGCAGGCGCGTCATGCGGCCGTCGCTGTCGACGCAAGTGTGCCGCGTGTGGCCGTCGGCGTAGACGACGCCGGTGTGCGGGTTGCGGATTTCGTAAGTGAACTCGACCTGACGGCTGCGCAACGATCCCAGGCGGGTGATGACCTGGACGGCGTCGCCGAAGCGGATGGCGTCGCGGTAGCGGCATTGCAGGTCGGTAACGGCGAAGTTGTAGCCGGCACCGGCGATCTCGGTATAGGGCATCCCGGCGGCCGCCATCCAGGCGACTCGCCCGGCCTCGAACCAGACGACGTACTCGCTGTGGTGGACGACGCCCATCTGATCGGTTTCAGCGAAACGGACGGTTATGTCGAGTGGAAAAGCGGCGTATTCAGTCTTGTCGATCGGCATCGGTCAGGGGATTATCGATCCTGTGTGGATTGTCCCGAATCCAACGCTGGAAGGCCGAGCGTATAGACGTCAAGTCTCCCAAATCTTCGACACAGACACGGAGTAGTTCTGCCGAGTTGACCTCGTGGTAAACATAGACCATCCGGTTTCGGTAACCGGCCATCTGCGCAAATAGCCTTTCTTCGCCTTTGTCAAGGACTTCCTTTTCCGCGAGTAGTGTTGCTATATCTCTGTAGGATCCTGCAGGAACGCCATACCCTTTGCCCAAAATGTGACGCCCGATATCAGATAGCGCTTCCAGGGCACGCCGCAGGCATGACTCGGCTGAATGGACGTTGCGACTATCGGCAAAGAAGGCGTCCTCGTCGTGCAGGGGCAACCGCTCGATCTCTACGATCAGATGATTCAGCAGGGATAGGCGCTCTACAACGACGCGTCGGGAGATATAGGTCGGAGTCACTTGGAAGTACCGAGAAGCAAGCGGGCG
>DAOUHY010000190.1:0-2314 GCA_034428435.1 Caldilineaceae bacterium
GCCGCGAATGGCGGTGGGCGCGGTGTAGAGGATGGTTATGCCGTAGTCCTCGACGAGCTTCCAGTAGCGATTGGGGTGGGGATAGTCGGGCGCGCCTTCGTACATGAAGCCGGTTGAGCCAAGGATCAAAGGCGCGTATACGATGTAGCTGTGTCCGGTTATCCAGCCGGGGTCGGCGGCGCACCACCAGAGGTCGTCCTCTTTGAGGTCGAAGACGTATTTCAGGGTGGTAGCGGTGTAGACCTGGTAGCCGCCGCAGGTATGGAGGACGCCTTTGGGTCTACCGGTTGTGCCGGACGTGTAGAGGATGAAGAGGGGATCTTCGGCGTCCATCGGCTCCGCCTCACAGACTGGGCTGGCGATGGGGAGGGCCATCTCCTCGTGCCACCAGTGATCGCGGCCGGGGGTCATCTGCACATCCTGCATGGTACGCTGGAAGACGATCACCGTATCCACAATCGAGCTACGCTTGACGGCCTCGTCAGAGATGTCCTTGAGGTTGACGGTTTTGCCGCGCAACCAGGCGCCGTCACTGGTGATCAGTACCCTGGACTGGGCGTCGTCGATGCGGCTGGCGAGGGCCTGTTCGCTGAACCCGCCGTAGACGACGGAGTGTACGGCGCCAATCTTGGTGACGGCCAACATCGCGATCATCAGTTCGGGGGTCCGTCCCATGTAGATGGTCACGGTGTCGCCCTTGCCGACGCCCTTGCCTTTGAGCACGTTGGCGAACTTATTGACTTCCTGCCAGAGCTGGTAGTAGCTGTAGTTCTGCTTGTCGCCTTCTTCGCCTTCAAAGATCAGGGCCAGCTTGTGCCTGCGCCAGGAGTTTACGTGCCGGTCCAAGGCGTTGTAGGCGATATTGGTTTTACCGCCGACAAACCATTTGAAGAACGGCGCGCCGCTGTCATCGAGCACCTTTTCGTACGGCTCAAACCAGTCGATCAGTTCGCGTGCGCGGGCATCCCAGTAGGCCTGGGAATCTGCGAGCGCTTCGCCGCGAAGGTCGAGATAGTTGGGCACGTTTGCGCCGGCGACAGCCTCGGGCGACGGCTGGTACAGTTCGCTGTCGGCGGCCGGGACCTCGATAGCCTGGCCGTTTGAGCTCTGTTCCGACATTCTTCCCTCCTTCATTCGGTGTCTATTGATCCGCTGCGGGATTGGCAACTATGATAGCACAGTTTCAGACGTGTGTTCAGATATTCTGTGCGGCCAGTTCTGCGATCTCCTCGGGGTGACGGGCGATGGCGACGCCGGCTTCCTGGAGCGCTTCGATCTTCTCAGCGGCGGTGCCTTCGCCGCCGGAGATGATGGCGCCGGCGTGGCCCATGCGTTTGCCTGGGGGGGCGGTCTGACCGGCGATGAAAGCGGTCACCGGTTTGCTCATTTCGGTTCTGATGTAGTCGGCGGCGACCTGCTCGTCGGTGCCTCCGATCTCCCCAATGAGGACGACTTGTTCAGTAGCGGAGTCCTGTTCAAACATCTGCAGCACGTCGAGAAAGTTGAGCCCTTTGATGGGGTCGCCGCCGATGCCGACGGCGGTGCTCTGACCGATTCCACGCTCTGTCAGTGCATAGATGACCTCGTAGGTGAGCGTGCCGGAACGGCTGACGATGCCGACATTGCCGGGGGTGTGGATGTGGCCGGCCATAATGCCGACTTTGGCGGATCCAGGGGAGATGAGGCCGGGGCAGTTGGGCCCGATCAGGAGAGATTCTGTTGAATCCAGGTAGGCGCGGGCGCGGGCCATGTCGAGGGCGGGGATGTTCTCGGTGATGCAGACGATGAGTGCGACGCCGGCGTCGGCGGCCTCGAGGAGGGCGTCAACGGCGAAGGCGGCGGGAACGAAGATGATGCTGGTATTGGCGTCGGTTGTGGCGCCGGCTTCGTGGACGGTATCGAAAACGGGCGTGTTGCCGACTGCCCATTGACCGCCGCGACCGGGCACGGCCCCGGCCACGACTTTTGTGCCATACTGGATCATCTGCTCAGCGTGGAAGGCACCCTGGCTTCCGGTGATGCCCTGCACAAGCAGTCGGGTATCATTGTCGACGAGGATGCTCATGCACCTTCTCCTTTGGCGGCGGCAACGGCCATCTGGACGGCTTCCGAGAGCTGGTTGGCGGAGGGGAGGTTGGAGTCGGCCAGGATCTGGCGTCCCTCGTCCTCGTTTACACCCACCATGCGGACGACGATCGGCACCTTTACGTTGAGGCTGTTGATGGCCTCGACGATGCCGTTTGCCACTTCATCGCAGCGGGTGATGCCGCCGAAGATGTTGATGAGAACCGCCTTCACGCGCGCGTCGCGGAGA
>DAOUHY010000191.1:0-33005 GCA_034428435.1 Caldilineaceae bacterium
GAGCGGTACGATGCTCGACTATGCGGTACCCAAGGCCCACTTCCTGCCCTCTTTCGAAACGGACCGTACGGTGACCCCTTGCCCGCATAACCCGCTTGGCGTCAAGGGTGTTGGAGAGGCGGGCACAATTGCGTCTCCGGCAGCGGTAGTGAACGCAGTGGTCGATGCGCTGTCGCCCTTCGGCGTGAACCACATCGACATGCCGGTGACATCGGAGAAGGTCTGGAACGCAATGAACTAGCTTCTGTTTCTTCGTCGTCGGTTACTGCGTAACGCAGCGATTGGCTGAGAACGAAGAACTTGAAGCGCACAACGGGAGTAAAACGAATGTACCCATCCAAATTCGATTACCATCGCCCGTCATCCGTTCAGGAGGCGGTTCAGATCCTTTCCGACAATCCGGACGCCAAAGTCCTGGCGGGCGGTCACAGTTTGATTCCTGTGATGAAGCTCAGGCTGGCGGCGCCAGCTGCGCTGGTCGATATCGGGCGCATCGATGCGTTGCAGGGCATCAGCCGGTCCAACGGCAATATCCGCATCGGCGCGTGTGTCACCTACAACGAGATTGCCAATTCGGCTGATGTGCAGGCGGCGGCACCGTTGCTGGCGGAAGCGGCGGGGCAGATCGGAGACCGCCAGGTACGGTACCGCGGGACGATTGGCGGCAACCTCTCACATGCCGACCCGGCTTCGGACCTGCCGGCGGCGGCGCTGGCGCTGGACGCGACCCTGCATGTGACGGGAGCCGGCGGCAGCCGTTCGGTCAGTGCGTCCGAATTCTTTGTCGATCTGATGATGACCGCATTGCAACCGGATGAGATCCTCACCGAGGTCGAGATACCTGCTACGGCAGCGGGAACCGGTTCGGCATATGTGAAATTCGAGCATCCGGCTTCCGGCTATGCGCTGTGCGGCGCGGCGGCCCTGGTTTCGCGAGGGGACGGGGGCAGTTGCACGGGGGCCAGCCTCTGCTTCAACGGCGTTTCGTCCACCGCAGTTTCGGCGAGCGGGGTCGCGTCAAGCCTGGTGGGTTCGGATCTCAGCGACGATGCAATTGTGAGCGCTGTCAGCGGTCTGTCGATTCCCGATGCTACAGGTGATATGTTCGCCTCGGCCGGTTACCGCCAGGAATTGGCCAAGTCAATAGGCATTCAAGCATTGCTCACGGCCAGAGACAGAGCTTAAGGACGAGAAGCGAGAAACGGGGAGTGAGGACTGAAAGCCTTGGAGCGGGAACTGCAGGTAATTCTCGCTTCCCTCACTCTTCTTCGCAACCTCTTCGTCTGGTCGTAATCGGTGTCAGCGGCTCCGGAAAGACGACGCTGGCGCGGCAGTTAGCGCAGAATCTGTCTCTGCCTCACGTAGAGCTTGACGCGCTTTACTGGGAAGAGAAGTGGCAGCCGGCCTCAAGGCCGGTTTTCCGCGGGCGGGTGCAAGCTGCGACGGCGGAAGAGGGCTGGGTCGTTGACGGCAACTATAGTCAGAGCCGGGACATCGTCTGGAGCCGTGCCACGGATCTTGTGTGGTTGGACTATGGCTTGATCCCGGTGATGTGCCGGGTAATCTGGCGGACGGTCTGGCGGCTTTTCTCAAAGCAGGAGTTGTGGAACGGCAATCGCGAATCCCTCCGCAACATTTTTGGCCGTAACAGTATCATATGGTACGCGTTTACGAGCCATCGCCGCCATCGTAAGAAATATCTTACACTTCTGGACGGCGAAGAGTTCAAACACATGAACGTGTACCGGTTCAACAGGCCGCAGGAAGTCTCACACTGGCTGCAGTCATTAATTCAACCCAATACAGCGGCGCCCCAATGACCACTCCGAATCAGTTGCCCTCCGTTCAATCCGTAGCCGAAGCCCTGCGAACGAAAGCGTATATTGCGGACCACAGCCTGGCGACGGCTATCTTCCTTGCACTCAAATTGAAGCGCCCCCTATTCCTGGAGGGGGAGGCCGGGGTCGGCAAAACGGAAGTGGCGAAGATTTTGTCGCAGATGCTCGACACGCGGCTTATCCGGCTCCAGTGTTACGAGGGGCTGGATGTGAGCACGGCGGTGTATGAATGGAACTACGCGCGCCAGATGCTTCAGATCCGGCTGTTGGAAGCGACTGAACAGGGCTCAAATCCACCGGAGCATTCCGATGAAGCGGCCGGCAGGGAGTTGCGAGAGGCGGTGATCCAAGACCTGTTCAGCGACACGTTTCTGCTGCGGCGCCCGCTTCTACAGGCGATAGACAGCCGCGGTCAACAGAACGGGAAGGCACCGATTCTGCTGATCGATGAACTGGACCGGGCCGACGAGGAGTTCGAAGCTTTTTTGCTGGAGGTCTTGAGCGACTTTCAGATTACCATACCTGAGATTGGCACGATCCAGGCGCCGACGCCGCCGGTGGTGGTCATTACTTCCAATCGCACGCGCGAGATTCACGACGCGTTGAAACGCCGCTGCCTCTACCACTGGATCGACTACCCCAGCTTCGAAAAGGAGTACGCGATCCTGCACGCAAAGGCTCCGCACGCTTCTGAGAAGCTGTCGCGGGAGGTCGTGGGCTTTGTGCAGGAGTTGCGGCGCGGGGAGCTTTACAAATTCCCGGGTGTCGCTGAGACTCTGGACTGGATGAATGCTCACACCGCGCTCGATCAAGAGGAACTTACTGAGAACGTGGTGGACGAAACGCTGGGCGTGCTTCTCAAGTACCGGGATGACATTGAGAAGGTGCAGGGCCAGACCGTACGCGAAATCGTTCAGGTATTACGGAGCCAGGACGGCGCACTGGCATCGCTCGATGAGTGAATCCGATAGCGGCGGGGTGGCCGAGGAAACATTCACGAGTGTAGAGAGAAATGGAGGCGGAGAAACCGGACCTCACCTCCCGCACTTCATGCCAGCCCCATCTGGACCTGATTCGGAACCTTCTCCCTCCCACGGTAATTTTCTACAGAACATGCTGCTCTTTGCCCGTCTTTTGCGCGGTCTGAGCATCCCTGTCACGCCAACACAGATTCTCGATCTGGTAGAAGCTCTGACGCAGATCAATCTGCGGGTCAAGGAGCAAGCACGGGACGCGGCCAGAGCAATTCTGGTCAGCCGGCAAGAGCATCTGGAGCTGTTCGACGAGGCGTTTGACCTGTTCTGGCGGGCGAGGGAGAGACAGGAGCTTGCTCGCATTAATCTTGGAGAACTGCTGCAGCAGACGCCTCAGGGAGAGATTCAATACCGCTTGATCCGGGCCGATCGCGAGCAGAAAGACGAACGCAAGCAGGTCGACCAAGAGCCCCTTGTCGAGAAGATCTACACCTACAGCAGTGCCGAAGCCCTGCGCAGCCGGGACTTTGCGACGATGACCGAGTATGAGTTGCAGCAAGTGAAGCAATTCATGCAGGAGTTGCAGTGGACACCGGCAGAGAGACGCACCCGGCGCCGGGTTCCCGCAACGCACGGCGACCAGGTTGATCTGCGGCGGTCGCTGCGCCAGAATGTGCGCTACGGTGGGGAGCCGCTCGTTATTGCCCGACGCCAGCGCAAAACCCGCCGCCGCCCGATTGTGGCACTGGCCGACATCAGCGGCTCGATGGATCGCTACAGCCGCGTGCTGCTGCAGTTCCTGTACTCGATTACCCACGCGCTGGACAGGGTAGAGGCGTTTGTTTTCAGCACACGGTTGACACGGATCACGCGCCATCTGAGGCGGCGAGACATCGACCTGGCTCTGGACCAGACCGCACACGCGGTGCATGACTGGGCCGGAGGCACGCGCATTGGTGAAGCGATTCGCGCGTTCAATTTTGACTGGGCGCGGCGCGTCTGCGGGCAAGGGGCAATCGTCCTGGTAATCAGCGACGGCTGGGACCGGGGCGATCCGGAGATGCTGGGCCAGGAGATGGGCCGGCTGCAACGCAGCTGTCACCGGCTGATCTGGCTAAACCCCTTGCTGGGTTCACCAAGCTACGAACCGTTGACGAGGGGGATACAGGCGGCGTTGCCGCATACCGACGAGTTCCTGCCGGTACATAATCTGATCAGCTTGGAGCAGCTGGCGCGGGTGATGGCGGACGCACAGGCGTGACGGAGTCTGCATTGTACTCATAAAGGCATGTCGCGCTGGACAGCTTTTGTAAACTCAAAGGGATGTAGCTCAAATCATGAAAGAGATCCTGGCCGATATTGACAGTTGGCAGCAGACAGGTAAACAGGTCGCCCTGGCCACAGTGGTGCAGGTGTACGGCTCGGCGCCGCGTCCTTTGGGCGCGAAGCTTGCGGTGTCCGAGGACGGGGCGATGGTGGGTTCCGTCAGCGGTGGTTGTGTCGAGAGCGCCACTGTACAGGAGGCGCTGGAGGTGCTGTCGACGGGCAGGCCGCGGCTCGTCTCCTTCGGTATCGCCGACGAAACGGCCTGGGAGGTGGGACTTGCCTGCGGCGGCACGATCGAAGTATTTATAGAGCCGTTAAACTGGTAGCCTGGAGAAGGCGGTCGTGGCTGAACTCTTCGATGCGGTTGCGCAGGCAATCCGACAGGATGAGTTGTGCGCGGTTGTTACCGTACTGAGCGGAGACAAAATCGGGGGTAAGTTGCTGGTGCGCCATGAGCGCAAGAGGGACGCGGGCGGTCCTTCCTTTGCGGCCACCGGGTCATTGGGAGACACGGCCCTGGAGCAAGCCGCCCTTGCTCACGCGAGGGAAGCGATGGAGGCGCGTAGGACGACACGCATTTCGTTGCCGGTGGAAGAAGGGGAATGGGAACTTCTGATCGACGTGCATGTTCCACAGGAGAGGCTGGTCATTGTGGGGGCGGTCCACATCGCGATTCCTCTCGTCGCCTTTGCCCGCGAACTCGGTCTGAAAACTGTCGTTGTAGACGCTCGCCCCATTTTCGCTACCCAGGACCGCTTCGACCATGCGGATGAGTTGATTCGGAGCTGGCCTGAGGACGCTCTGCGGGAGATGAAGCTGAACGAATCGACGTATGTCGTCACGCTAACGCATGACGAGAAACTGGACACGCCCGCCCTGGTTTACGCACTGGGCCATCCCATAGGCTACATTGGCGCGCTCGGCTCAAAACGCACGCATGCCAAACGAGTCGCGGTCTTGCGCGAGGCCGGCGTCAGCGACGAGCAGATTTCCCGCATTCACGCGCCGATAGGGCTTGACCTTGGAGGTCGCAGCCCTGGAGAAATCGCGCTGGCGATCATGGCAGAGATCGTGCAGGTGCGGAATCGGGTTAAGGAGACGGGCCGATGAACGTTCATCCACTGATCGAGACGCTGTCGCGTTTGTATGATGCCGACCGCCTCCTGACCCGTCCGGCCCAGTTGATGGCCTATGAATCGGACGCGCTGACGGCATTTCAGCAGAGAGCGGCGGCGGTGGTTATCCCGCAGAATCGCGAGGAGGTAATCGAAACGATCCGTCTTTGCCACGGGTACAACGTACCGTTCGTTGCGCGGGGAAGCGGCACTAGTTTGTCGGGCGGCTCACTGCCGATCGCTGATGGCATCGTCATCGCTCTGAATCGCCTCGACCGAATCCTGCGGCTGGACGCGGCGGAGCGCATCGCCGTGGTCGAGCCAGGCGTGATCAATCTCAAGGTCTCCGAGGCGGCGAAGCCTTACGGTCTCTACTATGCGCCCGATCCTTCCAGCCAGTCGATCTGCACAATTGGAGGCAACGTAGCCTTCAACTCCGGGGGTGCGCACTGCCTGAAATACGGGATGACCAGCAACCATGTTTTGGGTATGACGGTTGCGCTGCCTGACGGCGAGGTCGTCGAGCTGGGCGGCGAAAGCCTGGAAGGCATAGGCCCCGATCTGCCGGGCTTCTTTGTGGGGAGTGAAGGGCTGTTCGGCGTCGCGCTGGAGATCACATTGCGACTGTTACCGATCCCCCAGACCTATCGCACCGTGCTGGCGGCATACGACTCGTTACATGCGGCAGGAGATGCTGTGACGGCAGTGGTGGCCTCCGGACTGCTACCGGGCGCGATCGAGATCATGGATGCGCTGGCGATCAAGGCGGCGGAGGTGGGCGCTAAGGCCGGCTATCCGACGGCGCCGGCGCTGCTGATCGTTGAGTTGGAGGGAGAAGAGAGCGCAGTGGAAGCTGAATTCTCCCAACTGATGCAGCTGATTGAGGAGACCGCGCCGGTCGAGGTGCGCATGGCGCAGACCGCGGACGAACGCGCCCGCATCTGGAAGGGGCGCAAGGTAGCTTTCTCGGCAGTAGGCCGGCTGGCTCCAGACTATATCGTTCAGGATGGGGTCGTGCCCCGCAGCCGGTTGGGGGATGCGCTGGCGGAGATCGACCGGCTCAGCACAAGCTACGGCATCGACGTGGCCAACGTTTTCCACGCCGGTGACGGCAACCTGCACCCGCTGATCCTGTTCGACGGCCGCGAAGAGGGCGCACTGGAACGGGCGGAGGAACTTGCCGGAGAAATCCTCGAACTGTGCGTCGAGCTAGGGGGCTCCATCACGGGCGAGCACGGAGTCGGCATGGAAAAGCGCGCCTTCCTTCCCAAAATGTATGGTCCGCTGGAGATGCAGGCGATGGAGGATGTGCGCCGCAGCGTTGACAGCAAGTCTCTGGCCAATCGCGGCAAGATGCTGCCGGCGGGCGAGGCCGAGTCGTTGACGCACGTTGGGCCCCATCCGCTGGAAAAAGCGGGCGTCATCTTCAGGGAGTAAGGGAAGACCAGGTCCGCGAGAAATACGCTTTGACAGAAACACAGACTTTCGGGGTAGGTGAGAGGTGAGAAGAACTGTACTCTTTGCCACTGCCCTGCTCGTCCTCTCCTTTACCGGCGCTTGCAATCCGAGTGAAGAGCTTCTTCAACCAGGCGTCGCATCTACTGTTGAACCGCAGCCCGAGACGACTGCTGCGCCGACTCCGGCCAGCGAAAACATCGCGATACTGGGAACTGCGGATGCCTTTGAGAGAAGCCACTTTGCGCAGTTGGCCATCGACGGGGATCTGGAATCGATCTGGAATTCGCAGCAGCTAGCGCCGCAGTGGTTTTCGATAGCATTCGATAGCTTCTACCTGGTTGACAGAGTCGAGCTGGTCGTGACGCAACTGCCGGCCGGCCCAACGACGCATGAGGTCTGGCTGGGGAGCGGTTCTGACACACGTGTCCTCCAGGAGAGGCTGATTGACGTACATACGGAGGATGGCCAGATAGTTGAGATTGCCGTTGAGCCTCCGCGCAGGTTAAACGAAGTGCTAATTGTCACTCTCGATAGTCCCAGTTGGGTCGGGTGGCGAGAGGTAAGGGTTTTTGGGTCGCCGGCTGCCGAACCGGTGGGAGAGGCAGGTGGAGAGATCGAGGCCGGCGGGACCGAGCGCACTGTAGCTGAATCGTCGACGCCGGTGGAGGAGAATATAGCAACAGTTGGATCTGCATTCGCCTCGGCAGGGGAGGAGTTGGCCGGCCAGGCGATTGACGGTGAGCCAGATACTTTTTGGACTGCCGGTCGCCCTGCGCCGCAGTGGTATTCGGTCTCCTTCGACGAACTATACGTTGTCGACAAGCTGGAACTGGAGATTGCACAGTCACCTGCTGGCCCGACGACGCACGAGATCTGGCTGGGGAACGGTTCCGGCACGCGGACGATGTATTGGCGGTTTGACAACCAGCACACGGAAGACGGACAGACGTTGGAGGTCCCCATCGACCCGCCGCGCAGCATCAGCGAGGTGCAGGTTCTAACACTTGACAGTCCGAGTTGGGTGGCGTGGCGAGAGGTCAAGGTTTTTGGTTCACGATCCGATGACCCGGTCGGAGATACGGGGCTGCCGAAGTTCGATCTGATCAAGACTGCCGAAGGTCTTGCGCTGCCTGTGCAGGTCACGCACGCCGGCGATGGGTCTCGGCGCCTGTTCGTCGTCGAGCAGGAGGGTAAGATTCGTGTCGTCAAGGACGGCGTAGTCGAAGAGACACCTTTTCTCGACATTTCAAGCCGGGTTCGATGCTGCGGAGAGCGGGGCTTGCTCAACGTGGCTTTTCCGCCAGGTTATGTCGACAAAGGCTACTTTTATGCAAGTTATACGGACAGGGCCGGGGACACGGTCATCAGCCGCTTCAAGACGACTGCCAATCCTGACCGTGCCGACCCAGAGAGCGAGGAGGTTGTGCTCCTGATCGCCCAGCCGGACCAGGTCCACAATGGCGGCCGCATTGTCTTCGGTCCTGACGGGTTCCTTTACATCGGCAGCGGAGACGGCGGCCACCCTACGCTTAAGGATGTTGAGAATCGTGCGCAGGATCCGGGCACGCTCCTGGGCAAGATTTTGCGCGTTGACGTAGAATCGGACGTCAGGCCGTACGGTATCCCGGCGGATAACCCATTTGTAGAGGTCGACGGCCACCGCGGCGAGATTTGGGCACTGGGACTGCGCAATCCATGGGGCTTTGCCTTTGACAAGGTGACCGGCGATCTGTACATTCCGGATGCGGGCCACATAAAGCACGAAGAGGTGAACTTTCAGCCTGCAGCAAGCCGCGGTGGTGAAAACTACGGCTGGAACATCAAAGAAGGGAGCAGGTGTTTCGAGTCGATGTCGTGCAGCGCGCAGGGCTTGATTTCGCCTGTGGTCGAGTACGATCACGTGTACTCCTGTGCGATCGTGGGTGGTGCGGTTTATCGCGGCAACGACTACCCGGCATTGGACGGTGTATTCTTCTACGGCGACTTCTGCAGCGGCAGGGTCTGGGGGCTGAAAAGGTCGGAAGCCGATTCGAATGGAAGCATCTATGATGGTTGGCTGAGTACACTTCCCGTAAACGCCAAAGTCCCTGTCAGCGGCGTGGGCGAGGACGAAGAGGGCAATTTGTACGTCACCGGCTATCAGGATGGCGCTCTGTACCTGATTACCGGGGAATAGGTAGCAAGAGTAAACGGCCTGGGGCCTTCGTTCTCTGTGGCGCCGTGGCGCACAGATACACTGGATTACTCCAGTCAGGAAGCATGTTTTAATTCGCTGCAGACGGAACGAGAGTTTGACCGGCAAAGTGCCTAAACCATGAACAGCGTTTCTGAAATCCAGGAGGCGGTACGTGGGGCGAAGAGCGTGCGCGTCCGAGGGGGCGGCTCCAAGCCAGCCCTGTCGCAGCGAGACTGCCAAGGGGACGCGCAATGTCTTGACCTGTCCGCGCTGAAAGGGGTCATCGACTATCAGCCCGAAGAGTATACCTTTACCGCCCGCGCCGGTACACCCGTAGCGGAGATGACGGCGCTGTTGGCGGAGAAGGGCCAGTATCTGCCCTTCGATCCGCCGCTGGCCGAACGCGGTGCAACGCTGGGGGGAACGGTCGCGGCCGGCCTGAGTGGGCCGGGACGCTACCGCTACGGCGGCATTCGTGACTTTCTGATCGGCATTCGCTTTGTCGACGGGAAGGGTCAGGAGGTGCGGGGCGGGGGCGCGGTTGTAAAGAACGCGGCCGGGTTCGACTTCCCCAAATTGTTTGTCGGCAGTCTGGGACGATTGGGTATATTGACCGAGCTGACCTTCAAAGTCTTCCCCCAGCCTTCGGCGTACGCGACCGTGGCAGCGGAATTTGACGGGCTTTCCGATCTGCTAGGCGCTCTCGATGCGGTGACGCGCAGCGCCATCGACCTGCACGCGGTCGACTTTGCGCCGGCGGAGGAAGGTTGGACCCTCTGGGTGCGCATTGGCGGGCTGTTGACCGTTCTGCAGGAGCGGGCGCAGGCGTTGCGGACGGTTGTTTCCGCAGGCACGGGGCAAATGCGCAGTCTCTCCTTGTACCAGGACCAGGAGGAAGAGGGCCTCTGGCGGACGGCGCGCTCGATGAGATGGCTTACGGAGGGAACGGGGCTGGTTAGGATCCCTTTGACGCCGCAACGGATCCCGGCGGTGGAGGAGGCGCTCAGCGGCTCCGAGTCTGCGAAGCGGCGCTATAGCGTCGGTGGAAATCTGCTCTGGCTGGGCTGGCCGGACGTAACGGCACAGGAAGGTGTTGAGCAGGATTCTTCCCGACATCTTCACAGCCTTTTGCAAGAACTGGGTCTGCAAGGTATACAGTTGATCGGCCGCGCGCGAAGTGAGGGAGCAAACCGCGACGAAGATAACACGAGAGACGATAGAGGCCCTTTGCTGGGTCGACCGCTGCAAAACGCGTTCCTGCGACGGATTGCGGCGGCTCTGGACCCGGAGGGGAAGTTTGAACCGTGGTAATGGCAGCAAACAACCAAGGCAACAGATAGAGGAGAAATCTGATGAGGGCGATTCGAGTTCAAGAGGTCGGCGACCCTAATGTGCTGCAGTGTGTTGACGCACCTACGCCGGAACCCGGAGCGGGGGAGGCGCGAGTAAAGATCGAAGTGGCAGGCGTCAACTTTATCGACACCTATCACCGGCGGGGTTGGTACCCGTTGCCACTGCCCTTCACCCCCGGCGTCGAAGGCGCGGGAGTGGTCGATGCCGTCGGGGAGGGCGTAACAGAGGTGTCCGTTGGCGATAGCGTGGCCTATGGGATGTCGACCGGCTCTTATGCCGAGTACGCGATCGTCCCCGCCAAGAATCTGGTCCACCGTCCGGCTGGCGTGGATGCCCAGCATGGGGCGGCAGCGATGATCCAGGGGTTGACCGCCCACTACCTTGCGTGCAGCACCTTTCCGCTGAAGCCGGGCGATACCTGCCTGGTGCATGCCGCGGCCGGCGGGACAGGGGCGCTGCTGGTGCAGATCGCCAAACTGCGCGGCGCGCGCGTGCTCGGTACGGTTTCAACCGAAGAGAAGGCGCGCATCGCCGAGGCAGCTGGAGCCGATTCCACGATCCGCTACACAGAAGTGGACTTTGCGGAAGCAGTGCGCGATCTGACCGGCGGCGAAGGTGTCGAGGTCGTGTACGATTCGGTCGGCATCGCCACTTTCGACAAGAGCCTGGACTGCCTGAAGCCGCGCGGCTATATGGTACTGTTCGGCCAGGCGAGCGGCGTTGTTCCTTCACTCGACCCGCAGATCCTCAACCAGAAAGGCTCGCTCTTCTTGACGCGGCCAACGCTGGCCTCCCATATGCTCACGCGTTCGGAGTTGGAGGGCCGAGCTAATGACATTTTCAGCTGGATCGCGGAGGGCAAGCTGGAGATTCGCATCGACCGTACCTTCCCGCTCGACGACGCCGAGGGCGCGCATACATACCTGGAAGCGCGCCAGACCAAGGGCAAGGTACTTTTGACGACTTAACGCCAGAGACTGCAATCCCATGCGCCACTCAATTCCGGTAGACTCTCTCGGGCCCCAAGCCCCGTCAATGGCGGAAGCCGTCGCCAGTTGCGTCCATTGCGGCTTCTGTTTGCCGGCCTGCCCGACATACCTGGCGTTGGGGGAGGAGATGGACTCGCCGCGCGGGCGCATCATTCTTATGAAAGGCGCGCTGGAAGGTGAACTGTCCCAAGAGGAGGTGCTGCCGCACGTAGACCGATGCCTGGGCTGCCTGGCCTGCGTCACCGCGTGCCCGTCCGGGGTCGAGTACGGCGAACTGCTCACGCCTTTTCGGGAGATGACGGAAAAAGGGCGTAGCCGTTCCGCCACGGAGGCGTTGTCGCGCACGCTGACCAACCAGACGCTCCCCTACCCCGGACGATTCCGCGCCGCAGCAATATTGGGACGCTATACGAAATTCCTCAAACCGTTCCTGCCCGCGGCGCTGCAAACGATGCTTGATCTGCTGCCCGAATGGTTGCCGCCGCGCGTCGCTCTGCCGCGACTGGCGCCGGCTCGGGGGGAGCTGCGGGCGCGAGTTGCGCTGTTGAGCGGCTGCGCCCAACAGGTGCTAGCCCCCGGGATCAACAGCGCCACCCTCGAGGTTTTGACCAGCAATGGTGTCGAAGTGGTCATTCCGCCGCGCCAAGGTTGTTGCGGCGCACTTTCAATGCATACCGGCGCGGCAGACCAGGCGCGGGCGCTGGCCCGACGCAACTTCGACGCGTTCAACCTGGACCAAGTCGATGCAGTGGTGACCAATGCGGCCGGTTGTGGATCCGGCATGCACGAGTACCCCTTGCTGTTTGCAGGCAAGGCAGAAGAGCGGGCGGCGCGAGAGTTCGCCGACAAGGTGCAGGATGTGACCGTCTTCCTGGACGCACTCGGCATCGAGCCACCGCCCGCGCTGTCTGCGCCGATGACGGTCGCGTATCACGACGCCTGCCATCTCGCACACGCGCAGGGCGTTACGGACGCGCCGCGCCGTCTGCTGGGGGCGATACCGAATCTTACTCTTGTTCCAATTCCCGAGGGGGAGATCTGCTGTGGGTCGGCGGGGAGCTATAACATCGAACAGCCGGCGATTGCCGCCGAGTTGGGCCAGCGCAAGGCCAAAGCCATTCTCAGCACCGGCGCACAGGCCGTGGTCACCGGCAACATCGGCTGCATGACCCAGATCGACAGCCATTTGCAGCGACTCGAGAAACCCTTGCCTATCTTCCACACGATTGAGCTTCTAAACGGAAGGGAAGAATGATCAAGAGCTGCGAAACTTCGCCGGCGAGTCGCAAACGGGTGGTTCGCCGGCCACTCCAAACAGGAAACCTGTCCCTAAGCAGACGTTAACCGCCTCTTTCAGCCCATTTATCCCATCTAGCCTAACCTGACATTCGAAGCAGCCAACCTCTCTCTTCAGAGCACGGATAGCAGTCCGGCTCTGGCGCAGGAAATCCTCGCTGGACTCTCCGGGATTCCGGGCCCCGTCAAGTGCGCGAAGCAGCGTTCCGGCGGCGGCCCACAGGTGTGGTTCGTTCGGGGGGACGGGTCACACCTTCTCCTCTTTCTCATTCAGTCGACAAGAATCGAATAGCCTGAGCTGCGGGTCAGTTCGGCGTACAGTCGACTCAGGCGTAGCGTGACTGGTCCGCCGTCTCCTGTGCCAATTGTCCGTCCATCCAATTCGATCACTGGTGTCAGCTCGCCCATCGTGCCGGTACAGAACAGCTCATCGGCCCGGTATAGCTCAGGCAGGGAAATATCGCGCACTTCTGCGAGAATTCGATGTGTCCGGCACAGGTCCAGCACTGTGGCGCGGGTGATTCCTTCGGGGCAGGAGTGGGTGTGGGAGGTCGCAACGATACCGAGTTTGACCAGGAAGAGATGGGTGGCATTGGTTTCTGCGACAAATCCGTTCGTATCCAGCATCACCGCATCGTCGACGCCGGCGGTGTTGGCTTGGATCTTGGCCAGAATCGAGTTGAGCATATTGCAGGAGTGAATGTTCTGGTCCAGACAGTCCGGGGGGATGCGACGGATGCCGGAGGTGATCAGGCGGATGCCGCCTCGGCCGTATACCGGCGGTTTGTGTTCGGCCAGGACGATCAGCGTGGTGCCGCTCGTATTGATGCGGGGATCCATACCGCTTGTGTATTTGACGCCGCGCGTAAGAGTAAGGCGAACGTGGACGTTGTCCTGCATCTCATTTGCTTTGAGCGTACGCCGCACCTGATCCACGATCTCCTCATTCGGGGGAACGCCTTCGTAGGCAAGGGCCTTTGCGCCGTCCTGGAGCCGGGCCAGATGCTCCTCCAGTTTGAAGATACGCCCATCGTAGAGTCGCAGACCCTCCCAGACGGCGTCGCCATTTTGCACGGAGGAGTCGAAAGGGCTGACTCCGGCCTCGTCCCTGTGAACGAGTTGCCCGTTGATGTTGACCAGAAGATGGCGATTGGCTTCGTAGAATCTCTGCAGCATTTTTCAGTACTCCAAAGCTCAACGGACTGCGCGTCCAACCCCGGCACTGTTCACTGACCGCGATCGCTCGTCGTAAGGCGGAAACGGTAAAGTTCCTGGTAGGCTTCCTGCGCCTGGGCGAGAAGGTTCTGCAGTTGCGGGGGCACGGCTTCGTTCTTGGGACGGTAGGGAGCGAAGCCGGTTGATCTTTCCACTGCTGCGTACCAATAGGGCGCCCAGACGCCGTCGCTGTCGCGGCGGCCCGGCGGCCAGGAGAGCATCCGCTCGGAGAAGGGCACTGACACTGCTTTACATAACAGATTGAGAGTGCCGCTGGGGTCCTCCAACACGTCCTGACTGTCTAGGACCGGAGGAATCGAGCCTGAGTTGCCGCGGACGGTTTCAAACAGCCGCAGCAGTTGCGGAAAACCGAGATCCAGGAGCGTGGGCTGGGCCCGCACCTTGATATAGGAGGTGATGACCTCAACCGGCGACCGGATCAGAAAGCAGTTGCTCAGCTTGTCCAGCCATTCCAGCTCGATATGGTCCAACATGTGATGGGCCATATGCTTCTGGTACCAGATCGCCGCGCCTTCGGGCAGATGGTCTTCGGTCAGCGTGCGAGCAACGATGCGCCAGTCGGTCTCATATCTGGCGATGATTTCTTCACTCGCTGGATGGTCAATGCCAGTGACGTGCAGGTAATGAGCATAAAACGGCTCGTCGATCACGGTCGTGTCCGGGCGATTTTCCCAAGCGCGCATGAGCGCCGTTGAGATGGTGCGCGGCGCACACCACATGGCAATCCGAGTCATTTTGGTCCTCAAACTACAGTGGATATGGGTTGGTAATACGAATTTCGCTGTTCTATCTAGCTACTGACCACGCCCGTTGTCGCCTTCATCCATCCTGCCAGTGTTTCTGCCAGCAGACAGAAACGTCCGAGGCTGGCGAGACTGTAGGAATCGGAGCTCAAGATGGTATGCGCCGTCTTGGACTCACCTTCCAGCAGTTCGAGACGGACATATCCGTGGTGCAACTGACCACCTGCTCCGTTCTCGTCATTCCCATGGGGGTAGAGGTCGGCAATGGAGCCATTTCTGCCATTTTGAAGGTGCAGGTGGGTAAGTTCGCCGTTGTGAACGCCAAGAGACGAATCGAGTTCCTCTTCGAGTACAGGTTTGGCGACGATACTTTGGCTCAGACTGTGCTCCTCCTGTCCTTCTCCGGTCAGAGAGCCCGTCGACTCTATTTCGTCTGTTCTTGCAGGGGAAAGGGAGTCCCACGCTGATATCCTGGCTGCCTGTTCGACGGGCTCAGCGTCCTCGTAAGGCTGAGGAGAACCCTTGCGGTAACTGATTTGCAGTTTACAGGGCTCGCTGACTTGCCAGGAAATAACTCCGTCGCGTGTTTGGATACAGGCGACCCGGCTTCGCAGATGGTAGCGAATGGTTACCAGATCATCCCCGTCCACTTCCAGACTCGTCATTTCTCGGCGCAGATTCTGCGGCAGTGACTTCGACAGCTGCGGAAGGGAAGTCGAAGGGAACGCATAGGATCGTATTCGCACGAACTCTCTATCGATCAACCTAATCATCGTCCACCGCTCCCGTCACTGAAAGGGACAGAATCAGTGGTGTCCAGAATGAACGCATACTCCAAGGCAACCTCCTCCAGGTAGTCGTAGCGACCGGACTTGCTGAAATGACCGGCCCCCATCTCGGTTTTGAGTAGTAGCGGGTTATCGTCGGTCTTGCACGCCCGCAGTTTGGCCACCCACTTGGCTGGCTCCCAATATTGCACTCTCGGATCGTTGAGGCCCGCGGTGGCCAAAATAGCCGGGTAGTCCTTGGCCTCGACGTTGTCATAGGGTGAATAGCTCTTCATGTAGTGGTAGTACTCCGGATCGGCCGGGTTGCCCCATTCCTCCCATTCGATGACCGTTAAGGGGATGCTGGCGTCGAGCATGGTGTTAACGACGTCGACAAAGGGAACACCGGCGACGACGCCTGCGAACAGATCGGGCCGTTCGTTGGTTACCGCGCCCATCAGCAGGCCGCCGGCACTGCGACCACTGATCACCAGGCGCCGTGGTGATGTGTAGCCGCCATCGATGATTGCCTCCGCACAGGCAATGAAATCGGTGAAGGTGTTCTTCTTTTTGAGATATTTGCCGTCTTCTTTCCACTGTCTTCCCATCTCACCGCCGCCGCGAATATGAGCGTAGGCGACTACGAAGCCCCGTTGCAGCAGACTCACAAGGTTGCTGCTGAAGAAGGGGTCGTAGCTCATGCCATAGGAGCCATAGCCGATCAGGAGGCAGGGGTTCTGGCCGTCCTTGTTCAGTTCAGCGGGGAAGACAAGCGAAACCGGCACTTGGACGCCGTCGGACGCAGACGCCCAGATGCGCTCGGTCGTGTAGGCCGCGGGATCATAGCCGTTCACTTTGTCCTGTTTGCGCAGCGTACGGTTACGATTTCCCATTTCATAGTCGAAGACTGTCGGCGGGGAGACAAGAGAAGTGTAGCGATAGCGCAAGACCTGACTGTTGAAATCAGGATTCTGGCCGCGGGAGACTGTATAGACGGTCTCCAACTGTTCGACACGGTGGGAGGAAGACTCTTCGCCTCTGAAAAAGGCCCCGGTCTGCAGGTCCTGAATCCGAATGTGAGTAAGACCGTTCTCCCGCTCCCAGACTACCAGGAAGTTTTGAAACAGTTCGATATGGTCCAGCATGACCTCGGCGGAATGAGGAATCAGCTCCTGCCAGTTTTCTTTGGCGGGCGCGTCAACCGGCGTCGCCATCACGCGGAAATTCTCCGCCTCCCAGTTTGTAAGAATGAGGAAGCGTTCCTCCCCGGTCGATCCGCAATGGTGCGTGACGAAATACTCCATGTCCTGGACACGCGATTGGACCAGGAGGGGCTTACCTCCGCGATCTTCAGCGTCTATGGCATGGACTTCGGTGGTTACAGCACTGCCGAGGGCGAAGAAAATGTAGCGCTCGCTCTTGGCCTTATATAGCCGCAGAAAGAAGCGCTCGTCCTCCTCATGATAGACGACCTCGTCATCGGAGGCGGGGTCGCCCAGGCGGTGGCGGTGCAGTTTGTAGGGCCGAAGGGCGGGGTCGAGCGTGGTGTAGTAAAGGGTATGATTGTCGTTCCCCCACTCCAGCCCGTAGTATGTGTTTTCGATCCGGTCCGTCAGCAGTTCGCCGGTTTCAAGAT
This sequence comes from Caldilineaceae bacterium, assembly GCA_034428435.1. Taxonomy (GTDB): domain Bacteria; phylum Chloroflexota; class Anaerolineae; order Caldilineales; family Caldilineaceae; genus Bin5. The sequence continues at coordinate 16,908 of DAOUHY010000191.1, forward strand.
CTTTGACCTGCAGCGTGTAGGTCTCCGACCCGTCGGTGTCGAGAGCAAAGGCCAGGAGTGAGTGATCGGGACTGACCGAGAAATTTCCCATGCGCAGGTAGTCGCGCCCTTCTGCCTCGAGGTTCAGGTCTATCAACACCTGTTCGTCGGCGTTCAGACAGCCCTTTTTGCGACAATAAATGCGATACTGCTTGCCCTCTTCTTCGCGGTGGTAGTAGAAGTAGCCGCCGTGGGCAACGGGCACCGATTCATCGGTCTCCTGGATGCGACTCTTCATTTCGTCGTAGAGGGCTTGCTGCAGAGCCTCAGTATGGGCCAGCATCGCTTCCGTATATCTGTTTTCGGCTTCGAGATAGGCCAGAACGGCCGGGTTGTCGCGCTCCCTCAACCAGTAGTATTCGTCGACTCGTTCGTCGCCGTGATTGCGATGGGTGACGGTCTGTACCGTCGCCACCGGTGGCTTCAGGTTCGCTTGTGACTCAGGCACAGCAGAGCACTCGCCAGTCAAAACTGACATTAAAGATCCTCACCTGCAATTGTCATGTACTGCGTCAAGGGGGTACCGCGGGACCATTATAATGTATCAATGTTAGAAGCCCTATTTCTGAGAGTGGTGAAAAATTTGACAAAGATTCGGGCGTCGTGTAGCCTAGCACCGGTTCCTCCGGGTCAGGCGTCCCAAGCGTGTTGAGGCAATGGGGACGCGGACCTATTGACCAGCTCAGGCAGCAAGTCAGATTATGCTTTTGCTGCGGCCATTCAAGATGGCCGGACAGACTGTATTCCCCTGTGTCACCAGGAAATCCTCAAGTGATCAACGAGAAGCAGTTGGACAGACAGGCCTCGTCGTCGCCTGGCCCGCACGGGTCTGAACAACCGGCGTCACTGAGTGAGCCCTTCTTGCACAGACTCTTTGGCAACCAGCGGGAGTTCAAAACGAATCTTTCGTTGCTCTCAATGTCGCTTCCCGGAATCGTCCTGCTCTTCATCTTCGCCTACCTGCCTATGCTAGGCATCATCATCGCCTTCAAGGATTACCGCTTCAATCTGGGAATCCTGGGCAGCGAATGGGTCGGATTCCGGAATTTCGAATTTCTATTCGGCACGGATGCAGCCTTTCGAATCACGCGCAATACACTGCTGATGAATCTTCTCTTCATCAGCACAACTACGGTATGTGCGTTGACGATTGCGGTACTGATGAATGAAGCCTATCGCAGCCGCATGAGCAAGTACTATCAGACGATGCTGTTTTTCCCTTACTTCATATCCTGGGTAATCGTCAGTTATTTCGTCTTTGCATTCCTCAATGGCCAGACCGGGCTGATCAACCAGTGGGTAGATGCACTGAAACTGGATCGAATTGCCTGGTACCGGTCGCCTGAATACTGGCCGATCATCCTGGTGTTCGCCAATTTGTGGAATGGAATCGGTTTCAGCAGCATCATCTACCTGGCTGGGATTCTCGGCATTTCCCCGGAGTTATTTGAAGCGGCCAAAATCGACGGTGCGGGCAAGATGCAACAGATCCGTTTCATCACCCTGCCGATGCTGTACCCCATGATCATCATTCTCACGCTGCTGGCAATTGGCCGCATTTTTCATGCCGACTTCGGTCTGTTCTTCTTTTTGCCCCGAGACAATCCGCTGCTCTACTCCACGACCGACGTTATCGACACATTTGTATACCGTTCACTGGTAGAGCTGGGTGAGATCAGCATGGCCGCGGCAGCCGGCTTTTACCAGTCGTTTGTCGGATTCCTGCTGGTCGTGGGGGCCAACTGGGTGGTACGACGAGTCAACGAAGACTACGCACTGTATTAGGCCGCTTCCATGTCCGTAACGACCACCCGCCAGACAACACCGCTCAACCGCTACCGTTTACAAGCGTATTTGGGCCGGTTCGCAGTCCACACAGTGCTGACGCTGGTCGGCTTGACCTGTCTGATTCCGCTCATACTTGTCGTTAGCATATCGCTTTCTGACGAACTGCGACTAGCCAAGGAAGGATACCAACTACTGCCGGTCGGTTTTACGACCTTTGCGTACGAATACATACTGCAGGAACCGGGACAGATATTGCGGGCATACGCGGTGACGGCCTTCGTAACTACGGTCGGGACTGTAGCCGGGCTGCTGGTCTGCTCACTGCTTGCATGGCCGCTGGCGCGAAAAGATTTCCGGCTGCGCGGGCCGCTGTCGTTCTACGTGTTTTTCACTTTGCTGTTTAACGGCGGCATGGTTCCCTTTTACATATTGGTTACCCGTTACCTGGGCTTGAAGGACAATATTTTTGTTCTGATACTGCCATATATGGTGACGGCCTGGTATGTACTGATTATACGGACCTCATTTGCCCAACTGCCGACGGAGTTGCTGGACGCGGCCAGGATAGACGGCGCCGGCGAGTGGCGGATTTTCTTCCAGATCGTCGTACCGCTCTCCAAGCCAGTGCTGGCAACGATCGGCCTCTTTTTTGTGCTGCGCTACTGGAACGACTGGTTTCTGGCGCTGTTGTTTATCGACGACAGCTCAATGTACCCACTCCAGTATCTGCTCTACGTGCTGATGGCCAACATCAATATCATGGCGGCCAATCCGCAAACGACGGGAATGCCGATTCCGACGCTATCGGCGCGCATGGCGATGGCTGTTTTGGCTTTCGGACCGGCGCTCTTTACGTTCCTGCTGCTGCAGAAATACTTCGTCCGCGGGATTACAATCGGTGGGCTGAAAGGATAGTGCAGATCGAGGCGCCCTCTTATCCACTGTGTTTGCGGATGAACTCACTTTGGAGACCTTCGATGACGGAAAGAGACTCTCCCCGTCCGTCGTTGATCACTTTCTAGCATAGGATTTTCAACGTTCTGTTCACTCAAAAGGAGAAGACACAGATGACTCGAAAGCGGATTCTGGCTATACTCAGCGTTTTGCTGGTCGCCTCACTGGTCCTTACGGCCTGCCCAGCGCCCCCGCCGGCGGCTACATCGGCAGACGAAGGCCAACAGGCCGCGCCTGCGCCAGCCGAAGGACTGGTTAACATTACATACTCCTACGGAAGCCGCGGTATTCCGGCGGACCTGCAGATGGTGGAGGATGCGATGAATGAAATCCTCCACGAGAAGATCGGCGTACACCTGACCCTGGAACCAATCGACTTCGGCGCGTTTAACGACAAGATGCAGTTGCGCCTGTCTGCCGGAGAAGAGTGCGATATCATTTTCACGGCGCCCTGGATCAACAGTTACGCCAACAATGTTGCCAACGGCGTCCTGGCGCCATTGGACGATCTTCTGCTCAATCACGCGCCTGGCCTGTGGGGCAGCATGCCACCGACGACCTGGGACGCTGCGCGCGTCAATGGCGTCATCTATGGCGTCATCAATCAGCAGATCTTTCCCAAGCCCTGGGGCGTCCATCCGCGCAAGGATTTGGCCGAGAAGTACGGCCTCGATCTGGATTCCGTGACGAAGTGGGAAGATATGGAACCCTGGCTGGCCGACGTACGTGACGGCGAGGGCATCACGCCCGTGTTCGTTGCGGCGCCGGGAAGGGGCCTCTTCCTTTCCCAGTACTACGGCTTCGATCCCTTGGATGACGGCATTGGTTTTCTGGGCATGAAGGCTGATGACGAGACGCTGACAGCCGTCAATATGGTGGAAACGGTCGAATTTCAGATGGCGGCCGAGTCGACCAAGCGTTGGGTGGATGAAGGCTACATGCCGCTTGAGCCGCTGCCCAATGACGAGGCTCGATCCGCTTTCCGTGCCGGTCAGTATGCTATGGGCTATCATGTAGAAAAGCCGGGAAACGACGTTGAGGCGCAGAACGCTTACGGCTTCGAGTTCCTGAGCAAGAGCTTGACAGTCCCACTGATTCTGGACACTGCCGGTGCTACGGCAACGATGAACGCCATTTGCTCCACTTCCAAGAATCCGGGTAAGGCAATGGAGGTGTTGGAGGAGTTCAACACCAATGCATATATCTATAACCTGCTTTCGCGCGGCATTGAGGGCGTGCATTGGGTCTGGGAAGACGAGGCCAATCAGGTCATGAGATTCCCCGATGGTGTGGACGGCAACACCAGCACATACAATCCGAACACGGACTGGATGTTCGGCAATCAGTTCAACGCGTACTATCGTGACGCCAAGCAGGTCGGGGCGTGGGAAGCAACCAAGAAGATGAACGACACGGCCTTTCCGTCGGAAGCGTTGGGCTTCGTGGTGGACCGCGAACCGATCAAGACGGAGATTGCCCAGACGTCGGCCGTCTATAACGAGTTTGTGTTACCGATCCAGTACGGTTGGGTCGCATATGAGGATGGCGCGCCCGAGGCCATCGAGAAGCTGAATGAGGCCGGCGCCCAGACCATCATCAATGAAGTGAACCGCCAGCTGCAGGAGTGGCGGGCCAAGAACCCACGGTAAAGGCAAGCGCAACACAGCTGAAGGTATTGCTGATGCGCTGATAGCGTTGTGCCGCTGCGCCGGCCTCTCACAGGGCCTTGGCGCAGCGGCGAACGCTTACCCGTAGACAGTTCAGTTCGTGCCGGCGGCAACCGAATACACACAATTCCACACACAAGAGAGGTGAGCCTCGTGCTTACACTCACTGCCAGCGTCCCTCTTGATGCACCGCCCACCTGGGCCGTGATGGAGCGGGCGCTTTTTGATCTGATGGACCGGTCCGTAGAACCCTTCTTGGAGAAGTACACAAGGCCCGACGGGACGCTGATATGGGCCGACAAGTGGAGCGACTCACGCGACGGCGCCGATGATTTCTACGAGAGCTCCTACAACTGGCCCCTCTACTATCTGCTCGGGGGCGGCGATCACCTGCTCACGCAGGGGCAGCGCCAGTGGGACGCCATCACGAGACAGCTGGAAGAGCTCGGGCCGGTGCTGGACGAGTATGAACGGGGCTATGATCAGTTCCACCAGAGCGAGAGCTACATCTATTTCTACTTTCTCTGTCTGGTCGACCCGAGCAATGAGCGCAATCGCGAGCGCGCAGTGCGGTTTGCGGGCCTGTATCTGAACGAGAACCCCGATGCGCCCAACTACGATCCTGAACGCATGCTGATCAGGGCGCCGCACAACGGCAGCGGCGGGCCGCGCTGGGGCTTCACGGACAGCCCGGAGCCGAGCTACGGTTGGAGCGCGTCCATGCGCACGTATGGCCTCCCTTTCACCGACGTTGCGGGCGTTGGCGAATACGACGATTTGAAAGACCCGGCCCTGGCGCGTCGTATGGGAGAGGCGATGCAGGAGCGTATGGGCAAGGGGGACGTTGCCGGGAACTTGATGGTCACGAGTCTGATTGCGAATGCCTTCCTGCTCACCGGCGACGAAAAGTACCGGCGCTGGATCGTCGAGTATTTTGATGCCTGGCGAGACAGGGCCGCGAGCAGCTCTCCCGCGTCAAAGCAGTCCGGACAGCTGGACCGGCCAAAACCGGACGGGCTGCTGCCGGACAACGTGGGGCTGTCCGGAGAGGTCGGCGAGTACATGTATGGACGCTGGTACGGCGGTCTCTACGGCTGGAGCTGGCCGCACGGTTATTACAATATTGGCATGGCCGCGACCGTAAGCGGCGGCAACGCTTTTCTGCTCACCGGAGACAAGGGGTATCTGCAACTGGCCAACGACCAGTATGACGCCATCTGGGATTTGGGCGAGATGCGCAGTCCCAGCGCTGAGGAGATGAGTCTGCGAAGTCATTGGGTGGACCAGTTGGACGGCGAAGAGGAAGGGATCTTTGTCGTCCCATACCGGCACAACGATGAGGGCTGGTTCGACTATCAGCCGATGTCGCCGGTCTACCCCACGGCAGTGTGGAATATGACGATGGATCCCGCCGACTGGGAGCGGATCGAGGCACTGCGACGGGTGGAGAAGTACGACTGGCGCCGCGTTCAGGGTTTCCGCAATAAGGAGGACAACGGCCACGAACAGCCGTGGCTGCGGTTCCTGGCAGGAGACAACCCTGACTATCCCGAGCAGATGCTGGCCGCCACCTACGGGCAGGTCTGCCGTCGACTGGCGTTGATTCGAGAAGACGTGGAGGACCTGACGCTGGTGCACATCCACCACTGGCAACAGCTCAACCCCGTGATCACAGAGGCTCTGGTTCAGCTAACACTGGGCGCGCCCCAGATCATCTATAACGGCGGGCTACTCCACTGCCGGCTGCGGTACTACGACGCAGTCCTCAAGCGGCCGGGCCTGCCTCCTGACACGGCCGCGCTCGTAACGAGGCTGGAGGCGGAGCGCACGGTGGTGGAACTGGTCAACCTGAACCCGTACGAGTCGCGTATGGTGATATTGCAGGCGGGCGGCTTCGGCGAACATCGTTTCGAGGTAGTCCGCTATACGAAGAGGACAAGCAGTTACCCGGGCCGACCGCCAGCATACCAGTCGCCTGAAGTCGAGCAATCGACCATGGAGGAGGACGTCGACGACGTCTACCTGCAGGTCGAGCTCTCGCCGGCGACGCGGATTGAACTGGATATAACGACGGCTCGATACGTCAACGAGCCTTCGTACAGGCAGCCCTGGTGAAGGGGAACTAAATGAAGATTACAGCTCTAGACACTGTATGTCTCTCGCGCATGCACGAACCGGAACGACAATGGATCACTGCCAGCTATCGCACGGTAAAGGCTGATTGCGCGGTCGTCCGGGTTCATACCGATGAGGGGCTGGTCGGAATCGGGGAAGCGAGCGCTTACGGCGTGCCGCCGCGTATCGCAGAATGGGTCGACTGGCTGGCGCCGACGCTCATCGGCAAGGACCCGACAGAGAGTGCCACGCCCCCGCATCCGAATGGCAGGGACCGTGCCCATGACGCGGCCATAGCCGGCATCGACTGCGCGCTGTGGGACCTGCGAGGGAAAGCGGAGGGCAAGCGGGTCAGCGAGTTGCTGGGTGACAACCCGGCCTCGTCAGCACCGATGTATGCATCCAGCGGATGCCGTTATGACTGGCGCGACCGGCCCGAACAGCTGATCGAAGAGGCATTGGGATATGTAGAACAGGGCTTCCCAGTGATGAAGTTCCGCATCGGCACGGACTGGGAGTGGGACGGCGTAAACGTCGATCGCTTTCTCGGTTTGGTGCGAGAGCTGCATCAGGCGGTGGCGGGACGAATGAAGCTGGCGCTGGACGGCAACTGCCGGCTGACGCTGGAGGAGGCGCTGCCCATTGCCAGGGAGTTGGACCGATTGGAGTTCGCCTGGCTGGAGGAGCCGATCCCCTGGAGCGATATCGACGGCTATGCCGCACTCGCCGCGGCAGTGGAAATGCCTGTAACCGGCGGCGAGAGCTTCACGACTCTGGAGCAGTTTCGCCCTTATATTGAAAAGCGGGCCTATGATATCGTGCAGCCTGACGCGGGTGTTTGCGGCCTGACCGAACTGGTGCGCATCGCGGAACTGGCCGCGCATCACGGCCTCAAACTTTATCCCCATTCCTGGCACAATGGATTGATGGCGATGGTGCACGCGCACGCGGTTGCCGCCTTACCCAATCTGGAGATTCTGGAAGTCTGCCAGATTCAAGGGCCGCTGCAATGGGATATTGCCGCAGAGCCGCCGGCAATGAACGGCGGTCATCTGCATCTGCCGGACAACCCCGGCCTGGGAATCGAGTTGGCGGAAGGGGTTGACGAGCGTTACCCTTACATTGAAGGGCACTACGCTTTGACGGTCGAACGGTAATCGCCGAACGGCGGCCATGGACATGCATAGGCAGGGACAGGCTGCGTTCAGCCTGACCCTGGACAACAGGAAACTACATGAAAAAGGTACGCGTTGCGGTCGTCGGCATGGGTATTGGCAGGCCCAATGGGCTCGCTCTGGCAAGCAACCCGCGCACAGAGGTGGTGGCGCTGTGTGATCTGGTCGAGGAGAGCATGGCCGACTTCGCGGCGCTTTTGCCGCAGCCGGACGAGGTTCGCCTGTACACTGACTTTGACGAGCTGTGCCGCAGCCGGGAGATCGATGCAATCTTTATCGGCACGCCCAATCAGCTGCATGTGCCGATGGGCCTGAAAGCGGTGGCCCATGAAAAACACGTCCTGGTGACGAAGCCGCTGGCCGATTCAGTGGAAGCGGCGGAGCGGATGGTGGAAGCGGCAGAGGCTGCCGGGGTCGTTAACATGATGTCACTCTCCACCCGTTTTTCCGCTGAGGTACAGTATATGGGCGCCCTGGCGCGATTGGGGACTTTCGGCGAGCTTTACTACGCCCGCGCACGCAGCATCCGCCGCAACGGCATTCCGGCGTGGAATCCCGGCTTCATCCGCACAGGCGGCGGCGCGTTTCGCGATATGGGCGTGCACGTGCTGGACGCGGCGTGGTGGATGCTGGGGATGCCGCGGCCGGTAAGCGTGACCGGTGTCGCCGGTGCGCGGTTTTGGCCGCGCGGTCTGGGCTTCTTCGGGCGCAAGGCGCCGGACGAAGTCGCGGCAGCCCCCAAGAGTTACTACAGCCAGTTTGCTGCGGACGATTACGCTGGCGGTTTCATCCGTTTTGAGGACGGCGGCGCGCTGCAGGTTGAGAGCTTTTGGGCCTCTCACCAGCCCGGTGACCTGCAGATCGAGTTGTTCGGAGAGGAGGCGGGGGCACAGGTGCGGCCGCCAACGCTGTACACAAACGGCCCTGTCCCCACCGCTGTCGTGGAAACGGCCAAGAGATTCGAAGCCAAACCTGTGGCAGGCCGGAGTCCGAAAGATGAGGGCCGACCTCTGGACATTACGTTTGACGGCCTCACCAAAGAAAGAAGCAAGGCTTGGAACGCCATTGCCGATCACTTCATCGCCTGCATTCTGGATGGCGTCCCTTGCGAGGCGCCCTTGCGCCATGGTCTGATCGTACAAGAGATGATGGAAGGGTTACTTACGAGCGCGGAGACCGGTCGAGAACTGCGACTCGACAGTGGAAGGGTGGACTGAGGCTCTGGTTCAGAGAAGGCTAATGAACAAGGAGGCAAAAGATGCCTGTTTTGGACGAAAAAGACTGGGCGTTTTGGGAAGAGAACGGCTATGTCGTGATCCCAAATGCGGTGCCGCAGGAGAATCTCGACGCACTCATTGAGCAGATATGGACTTTCCTGGAGATGGACGAGTCCGACCAGGAGACTTGGTACAGGTACAGACCGTACACGCGTGAGGATCTCTGTTCTCCGATCTCGCAAGCTGGTATGGTGGAAATGTACCAGCACCAGACACTGTGGGACAACCGCCAGTACCCGCGCCTCCATGAGGCTTTCAGTGAGATTCTGGGCACAGAGAAGCTGTGGGTATCCTTGGATCGCGCTAATATGAAGCCGCCCGACCGCGCCGACAGGCCGGAATGGGGCCACAAGGGTATGATTCATTGGGACATTGACACCAGCGCATTGCCCCTGTTGGAAGGCGACGACGTCGCCACAACCTGGCGCCCGGATCCTACTACCCATACTGGCGTGCAGGGCGTTCTCTATTTGACAGATACCGGCCCAGACCAGGGCGGCTTTCAGTGTACACCTGGTTTTCACAGGACGTTCTACGAATGGGTAAGAGCGCAGCCGACTGACCGCAATCCGCGCTTTCCAGACATGACCGGGCTCGACATCAAAGTCGTGGAGGGAAAGGCCGGTGATTTTGTCATCTGGCACCGGCTGCTGGCGCACGGCAACGGCCACAACCGTTCGACGCGGCCGCGTCTGGCCCAGTACATCACGATGTCGCCGGCGTCGAAGGAAGACGAGGCGCAACGGGCGGCGCGTATCCGCTCCTGGCAAGAGTGCCGCCCCATGGAAAACTGGCCTGGAGACCTCCGCGACTGGGAGCACCGGCATCAGACACCGGCTACACTGACGTCACTTGGGCGGAAGCTACTGGGTATAGATTCCTGGAACTAGAGTCGGGGATACGCCTGCAGCCGAGGCTGTTTCTGGGAGAGCACATCCTCCAGAGATGGACCGGGATTCCAATCGAGCCGACGCCCCGGCGGCTGAAGGGGATTTGGGCATGGAAGCGATTTTCTGCCTCCCTGTGCCCAGCCCCCTTTCCGCCGGCCTTACTTGAACTTGGTGACGGGCATTCTTAGCCCTCCAGCAACGACTAAGCCAGCCATTCCGCGTTCAACACTGGGGCAGGGTAAACGACCTCTCTGCCAACTGACCACTGCTCTTCTGGGCGGTCGGGCCTATTCGGCCCTCCCTTGTGCGGGGGCTCCGCCCCCGCAACGCCCCCTCTCCTAAAACCCCCGCCGCAGCGAGTGTGTGGCAATATGACCTTGACGACCCGCTGCGACCGGGCTTCCCCCCCGCCCCGCGTCTTGGCAGATTCCAAGTATGTGCCAGCGCAGGCAAGACAGGCGAGGCAACTCCCATACATACCCAACGTCCATCGCTATGACCATCGCGAGCCCGCTACAGAAATACTGACGGTACATCCCACCCAGGCAGACCGCACACAGTTCACACACAGAACATGGCTTAGTAGTTACGCCCTCCACTTTTTTTCTTCACGCTCCCACTTCACATCCTCTGTCCCCAGATCGGCCTCTCCCTTACTGTCAGCCATATTACAGGCAGGTTCTCCAGAAGCAGGCTGTCCATTTGCCTTGACAACGTGTTCGTCTACGCGTAAGCATTGCAGGGGAGACTGGGATTCGGCCAGGGCGTCAGCGCCAGGGGGCGGTTGCTTCTGTCGGCCAGGTTCTGGAATACAGCCCCAGTATCGCGATTCTGGGGCACAAAGGTGGCAAGGTAGAGATCGCCGCGTGCGCTCAGGCTGATGTTTGTGAAGACGGTGTAGGCCACAGGCCCATAAATGCCATGCGTGTAGAAATGACTGCGCAGGCGACTGTTATCGTCTTCGACACGTCTACGGCTGGCCGCCCACAACATCTGGAAATCGGGGTATACCGAAAGCGCGGTAAACAGGTTGCGAAAACGGCTTGTATGGCGGTATCGCAGCGTCATGACCCGCCATTGACGCATGTTGGCGAGTGCGATTGGGTTCCAACCGGTCCCCAGCACACGGCGTATCGGCGCATCCGGTGCAAGCAGTAGTGAGAGTAGATTTACGTTGCCGGCGGAACACCTTACAGCATTGAACTGTGACCAATTGAGTTTGTGAAAGTCAAGGACGGCGCGGTTTGCACCGACCAGATCGCCGAACGAGTCCATGAGGAAAGCGGGAGTACAAAGTGTGCCGAGCGTGGCCCAGACCTGAGCGAAGACTTCCTGGTGGTTGAGGTCGTCGCGCACGATTGCCTCATCTGTGATTTCACTGGCCATGGCGAAGAATTCGCGGCGTTCGAGCGACGTAAGTTTGAAGACCCGCGCCAGGTCCTGTAGCGTCCCTCTGTCCAGGCGTACCTGGCTGCCCCGCTCGATCTTGCCCACGATTCTTGTTGTCAACCCGGTTTCCTCTGCCAGTTTTTCCTGGCTCCAATTGTTGCCGCTATTGAAATCGATTTGCTCCTTTCGCAGTGCGGCAACGACTTTGCCGAACATTTTCCGTTCCACAGCATCCTCCGCTGTCTACTGCCAGATACAACGCTGTAATCTGGCATCACCCTCTAATAAAAATTGTATCACTCTGTACCACGACTTCAAGTGAGGAATCTCCCAAAATAGAACCTACGATCTCCCGAAATCGGTACATTGCAGGGGGACAGACGCAGTCAGCGAAGGCTACACTATTTCATACATGATTACGTCGGTTCCACATGCCCGCGAAGGAGACACACTGTGGACCGCCCTTTCCAAGACAGTCGGTCAGAAAGGATGATGCACCATGATTAAGCAACTCCTGCTCGTTGGAATCGCGCTGTTCGCCACAGCCTGTGTGCCAATTCCCGCAGAGCCGCCGGCAGCATCGGAACAAGCGCTGTCGTCAGATAAGCTCGATAAATGTGCCGGCGGCTACCTTAACATGCTGCCCGGCCAGAAGGCCAGCAATCCGATTCTGGGCTCTCTTCCGGGTTACATTGACATTGTTGGAGCGGCTTCCAGCCTGGAGGGCGAGACCCTGACAGCCGTCTTCTATCTCAGGGAGATTCCTGAAGAGATGGCTGTCAACAGAGAAGGTGTGGAAGACCTGCACATGGAACACATGTGGTCCGTTTCAATCGACGTTGATGGCGGCTCCATCGTTACACATGATTCGACCGATTTCACGATTGCCGCCTTCCATGCCGCAAGGAGTGACTCGGCAGACACGGCGGCCGCGGTCCTTCCATTTCAGGTTGCTGTTCAGACTATAGTGTGGAAAAACAAGCACTCTCCTGAAAAGAATGAAACACACCTTCTCGAGTTGCCCGTCATTCCGCGCCTGATCGTTTCCCACGAAGATGACACGCTTACTCTTGTCGGTCGGGTTCCGGGAATTACTGACAGTTCGATAATCTCGTTCTCGACGTTCGATGTCCTACACGGACGGGACGGCGTCTCGTGCCGTCCTGGTTGATGCGGGCCGCTTCGATCGCCTTCAATGCCCCGAGAAGTGCGATCGAAACTTTGGTCTGGCGCTCGTCCTGAACTCTCCAAGAGCCGAAACCATGTTCCAAAGACTTCTGATCGCCGGGACCGTGTTACTCGCGGCAGCCTGTGTTCCGATTTCGGCGCAGCCTGCGGGGCCGTGTATCTCGGATGAACGAGCCCTGTTGATTGGAGAAACGGTTAAGACAGAGCCTTCAGACGAATTGCCCGGTTACATTGATATTGTCAAAGTGGAATCAGAATTGTACAAACAGGTGCTGACTGTCGTCCTCCATCTCAGAGACATTCCCGAGGAATTGACCTTCAATCGAGAGGGGATGAAGAACAACCGTATAGAGTATTCCTGGATGGTCTTGATTTCCGAAAGTGCCTACGTTGAGCCTTGGGCAGATGAAGTTGAGAGGTTGACGAGGTTCAAACACCACCTGATGACCGCCCATTTTACAGAGAGTGATGAAGCAAGGGCACCTACTTCAGGCTCTATTGCCAGCTATGCGGAGTCAGACGTGTGGGCAATTAGGAGAGAAAAAGGCAGTGAGGAGGAACACTCCTGGTACGCGGAGGCGCTATGGGAGGCCAGGATAGAAGTCTCGCACGAACTGGACACCCTGACAATGACAGGGTATGTCCCTGACGTAGCGAGTGAACATGTTCTCGTCATTGCAACAAATGACTACTTTCGCGGCCGAGACAGAATCCGTTGCAATTCGGCAAAAGTGTTGGCACGGCATAGGTCCGAACCAGGGGTGGAATTTGCGGCTGCGAAACATCCCACTACCGGAACCGAATTGAAAGATCTTGCGACAATACTGGCGAAAATGGACAGTTCTGACAGTGCAGAGAAATATGCTGCGCGGTTGCGCGAATTCTCAGACTGTTTTCTGAGTAACTTGACTGCAAGAGAGAGGGAAGAGGGATTGGGCGATGATAACAGCGAGTTTGCCATCACACCTGCCCAGATAACGGCAGTGACACTGTTTCAAGCGGGTGTATTTGCGGTCGTGGGACAATATGAGAAAGTGCAGCGAAGTGATCAAGCCGACTCCTCTCCACACGCAGTGAACATGTACGAACTTCTGGAAGGAGCGTTAGCAGTTTGTAGAGATAGCAGATAAAGCACTTAAGGTATGACCAAGTCAGGTCCCCAGATGAGCTCCTTTTTTTGAACCCCCAATCGCGTTGAAGTAGAATGTCCCGTACCCGGTTGATGCCCGAGCGTCTCCAGGCGCGTCGTTTCAGTTTCCCTTCTTGCGCAAGATAGAAAGACAGCGACGGAATCGTGCAATCTACGTTGCCTGCCACGGCTGCGAAGCCCCAGGCTTCCTCCCCTTCTGACAAAGGAATTTCCCTACCTGACATTCTCGGCGCAGGATCAAGCTACCAGCGATATCTGTGCGTCCTGATACTGCTGGGAATCGGACTGCGCCTGGTCATGCTGGACCGCTTTCGCTTCCACCAGGATGAAGCGCTCTACAGTTTCTGGGCGCTGAACTTTCTCCACGATGATCCCCAGTTTCTCGAGCAGTGGATCGACAAACCGCCGTTGTTCATTTGGCTGCTTGCATACTGGTTTCAATTTTTTGGCGCATCTGAGGCTAGTGCACGGCTTCTGAATATCGCCATCAGCCTTCTCACGATCCCGGTCGTCGCAGCAATAGCACGAAGGGCATGGACGCCGGCTGCGGGCGTGGTGGCAGCGACCGTGTTTGCTCTGAATCCATTTGCCATCAGCTATAGCCCGACTGCGTTCACGGATCCATTGCTGGTGCTGGCGGGCGTCTGTTCGCTCTTCGCTGCACAGAGTTCGCGCCCTTTCCTGGCCGGACTTTGCCTGGGCGCAGCGATAATGACCAAACAGCAGGGGGTCTTCTTTGTACCATTGACGCTGTCCGTTCTGATAGCGGGTTACCCGAGAGCCAGGGCCATGGCGGCAGCGGGCCTGCGCGTCGCCGGAGGGCTGGCCCTGACAGTTCTGCCAGTCTTGTATTGGGACAGCCTGCGCTGGGCCGTGGCACCATCGCCCTGGGATCTGGGCGTGCGCAACTATGGTGCGCTTGAACTGCTCTCGGTGGGGGCGTGGCCGGACCGCGTTGTGCGCATCGCCGACCTGCTCTGGTATCTGACGGCCAGTAATTTCGTCTGGATAGTTCTGACGGCTGCCACTGTGCTGGCGGTGGTCTTTGTGCCGCGGACAGGATTTGCGCAGTCGAAGCGAAATTCAGTGCTTGTGGCCCTTCTTTGCGGATGGGCCGGCTTGTACCTGGGCATCCACGCTGTTCTTAGTCTTCCGGTTTGGGACCGCTATTTCCTGCCGCTTGCGCCGGCCTTCGCCATCCTTTGCGGATGGCTGGGAGCGAGGATTCTGGCGTCCGATTCCAGCCTGTGGAGACAGATAGTTGTCGGGCTCTGGCTTGTGCTCTTGCTGCCGGGCGGCGTGCAGGCGGCCAGGGGGGAATTTCCGATAGGGAGCGATCACGGCGCGTACGACGGCCTGCGGGAGGCATCTGCCTGGCTTGACAGTCATAGTCCGGCGGGGGCGGTGCTGTATCACCAGTCGCTGAGTTGGCACTTTCAATTCTATATGTATGAGAATCCAAGAGACTACACTTTGCGCTGGTTTGCAAGCCCGGTCGCGCTGGCGGACGATGCCGCGAAGAGACCGCGGAGCGCCAGGTTCGTCATCGCACCTGCCTGGCAGCCGTTGAGGAATTTCCATCCCCAACTGGCCGCCCGCGAGTTGGAGTTGGTGCAGAGGGCCAAAGAAGGGAATTTCACAATTTACGAACTCATGCCGCGCCGACGTTGATCCGGTCACCGTCGACTACAGCCATTAGGACAGCTGGTGGGCTTCGCAGGTGTAGGCACAATGGTACAATCCTTTTAGGAGGAGAGATGAGATGACAGGTGACAGAAGCCATTCCAATTCTGGCGTCCTTTCCAGGGCGCAGGGCTGCCTGCTCGGCCAGCTGATCGGGGACTCTCTTGGAAGCCTGGTGGAGTTCCAGTCCCCTGGAGAGATACTCTTCAATTATCCCGAAGGTGTGCTGGACATGGCAGACGGCGGCACTTGGGACACACTTGCGGGCCAGCCCACGGATGATTCAGAAATGGCGTTGCTGCTGGCGCGCTCGCTCGTATCACATGGGACGTTCGATAAAGAAGCAGCAGAAAAGGCCTACGTGTTCTGGCTTGAGTCCAATCCTTTCGACATCGGCAATACAATATTAAGCGGCCTGACCGGACGGCGTAGTCCGGACAGCCAAGCCAACGGGGCAATGATGCGGATTAGCCCGCTGGGAATATTTGGCGCCAACTACGGGCTGGACCAAGTGGCGGAATGGGCGCGGCAGGACGCCGCCATCACCCACATCCATCGCGTCTGCCAGGAGGCCAATGCGCTCTTCGCGATGGCGATCGCGCACGCAGTGCGAACAGGAATTAGTGCAGACAGCCTGTATCGGGAGATCACTGGATGGGCGGAGGAGATGGGCATCGACGACAGGCTGAAAGAGGCGATCACCGCGGCTGCCGACTCTCCGCCGGAGAATTTCATGCGCTTCCAAGGGTGGGTATTGATCGCCTTCCGCAACGCCCTCTGGCA
>DAOUHY010000192.1:0-22861 GCA_034428435.1 Caldilineaceae bacterium
TCCAGGCGGCGCGCAGCCCCTGTCGCCGCAGGAAATACGGCAAAGCGTTGATGGCCGGATGCATCCCATAGGCCGCAGTCTGGTACTGAATGTGAACCCATTCAGCGCCGGCGGCCCGGGCACGGGCAGCGACATCGGACAGGATTCCCCAACCCCAGCCGCGGCGTCCCGGCAGCACACGAACTGCTCCCGTGTCTGTGGACCCAGGAACCTGCTCGTCGGTCAGGACGGCGACCTGCGCACCCTGCGCCTGCAGAGCCCCAGCCAGCTCTGCCGTAAACCTGCCGACCCCACCAACCATCGGCGGATATTCACCCGTTACGAACAACACCTTCGGATGCTCTGCCGCCACTCTGTTCAAGCTCCCCTACCAGTGTGAATCCCGTTCGAAAACAAGCCATCTCGCGCGGATTACGCAATCGAATCGCGCACGTCTTGCCCGCCACTACGCATTACGCAATACGCAAAAAGCGGGTTCGCAACTTGAACGCACATCAGTTGGACATGGAGTTATTCGGGCATCCGCTCCTGCAGGGTGGCCAGCAGCTCCTCCTGGCGCGCCACTGCCGGCAAAAACTGCGTGCGCGGCACATCCATTTCTACGATACCCTCGGTAGAAACGGGCCAGTAAACAAGGCTCACTCCGGGCATGAAGCGGCCCGCCTCTTCACATGTAATCATCTGGCGGAACTGAATCTGCATGGTTGCCTGCATCGGCGCGCGCACGGTCACGCCGTCGGCGGTCAACTCCAGCCGCATCAGCGCCCAGCGCACGTGGATGAGGGCGAACGCAATCGCCCCCAGCAGAAAGAACAGGGAAGGCAGGCTGAATCCGTTCAGGATCTCCCGCAGGAAAAGTAGCGCCACCGCCGCGCCGCCCGCGGCGAAAAGGCGGTATGTCGTTCGGGGAAGGTAAACCGGGGCGTCAGTCATCGGACCGATGGCTGATGGGGTGTGCGCTACGCCCGCGGCTACTCACTGCGGTCGGGTTGCTGCGCGCGGCTGCTGACAATCAGCATCGCAAACGCGACCACCGAGAGAACGCCGGCGCCATACACGATCGCGCGAATGACCTGGCTCTCCCACAGTGTCGGTGCAAAACCGGCAAACCCGCCCAGAATTCCAGCCAGGGGAACCGTCGCAATCAAAACGAAATGGAGCATCATGTACGCTGGTGAGGGACGCGGAAAATCTTCACGCGTGAGGAACTTCATCATCATGTAGATCGCGCCCAGCGGATACAGTACGCCCACCAGCAGAAGAGCGGCCGAGCCAGTCTTGTACAGAATGTCCATGCTTTTCGCGGATGTCGGTCAGGCCGTTTGCTCGCCTGCCATCATCAGCCCAATCTCCTCGCGCGTGGCCGCGCCGATATCGACGACACCCATCACCCGCCCGCCGTTGAGAACGGCTACGCGGTCAGCCAGGCTGAACAACTCATCCAGGTCTTCGCTGATCAGCAGCACCGCCACCCCGGCCGCCTGTTGCTCCAGCAGCCGCTGGCGCACCGCCTCCGTCGCGCCCACGTCCAGCCCCTGCGTCGGATGGGCCGCGATGATCAGCTTCGGGTCCGTCGTCAGTTCGCGGGCCAGAATCAGCTTCTGCAGATTGCCGCCGGAGAGCGCGCCTGCATTAGTGGTGATACCGGGCGTGTCCACGTTGAATTCGTCCACCAACTCCGCGCTCATCTTGTCCAGGCCGTCGCGGTCCAGGAACGGCCCTGGCCTGTCCCGGTAATGTTTGAGCGCGATGTTGTCGGCCACATTCATCGAACCGACCGAACCCACGTGGATGCGGCTTTCCGGGACGTGAGCGATGCCGGCATCGATGATCGTGCGCGGCGTCTTGTTGGTGAGATCCTGCCCCAACAGCGAAAAGCGCCCGCTGGTCGCCCGCCGCAACCCGGTCAACAGCTCGGCCAGCTCCTTCTGCCCATTGCCGGCAACACCGGCTATGCCCAGAATCTCACCCCTGCGGATCTGCAGCGAAACATCCCGCAGCGCGGGCAAACGCTTATCGTTCAGACAGCCGATGCCCTCAACCTCCAGGCAGACTTCGCCAAACTCCTGCTCCTCCTTGTCAATGCGGAAGATGACCGACCGCCCCACCATCAGCTCGGCCAGATGCGCGGCGCTGGTTTGGCCGGTCACGTCCTCGCTGGCCACCACCCGTCCCTGGCGCAGCACCGTCACACGGTCGGCGAATCGTGTCACCTCGTCCAGCTTGTGGCTGATGAAGATGATGGTCTTGCCCTCCTGCACCATGCGCTGCATCGTCTGGCCCAGCGCGTCCGCCTCCTGCGGCGTCAAAACGGCTGTTGGTTCATCGAGGATCAGGATGTCCGCCCCGCGGTACAGCGCCTTCAATATCTCGATCCGCTGCTGCTCGCCGACGCTCAACTGCCAGACAAACGCCTCCGGGTCCACGTGCAGATCATACTGCTCGCTCACCTCCGCAATCCGCCGCTGCACCCGCTGCATGTCCAGCCGCAATGGTTTGAACCGTCCCTGCTCGCCCGGCGCGCAGTAGGGATCGTCCAGCCCCAGAATGATGTTTTCGGCGACCGTCTGGTTCATCACCAACTTGAAATGCTGGTGGACCATGGCGATGCCCAGGTCGAAAGCAGTCTTCGGCGAGTCGATATGCACGGGTTGCCCGTGCACCAGCACATGACCCTCTTCCGGCAGATATAGTCCGGCAAGGATATTCATCAGCGTCGACTTGCCCGCGCCGTTTTCCCCCAGCAGGGCATGGATCTCTCCCTTGTCTACCGTCAGATCGACGCCGTCGTTTGCCAGGACCCCGGGAAACCGTTTGGTGATTTCCCGCATTTCCACGGCGAGAGGAGCAGAGTTGGTCATAGGATATAGAAGTGTGGAGGTATACCGACCTGCGGTCGCAATACGGGCAGAGAATGGGGCTGCTTCCTTGCTCCATTCTCTGCCGCTCTGATCGCCATCTGCCAAGTACTCGATTCCCTACTGCGGGATCTCGCCAGTAACACCTGCGACCAGCCAATCATAACTGAGTAGCGCAGGGTCGTCCATACATTCTCCGGCCGCCACCCGTTCCACGCCTGTGTTATCGCTGATCGGGCCGCAGAAGAACTGGAAACTGCCGTCAAGAATGCCTTCCTTGGCCTCCTCGACCGCTATCTGTACTACCGCAGGCACAAATTCAGCCACCGGCGCAAGATCCAACACCCCGTCTTCCATGCCCCACCAGATCGGTTCATTGGTCCAGGTTCCGGCAGCCACGTCGCGCACCTTCTTCTCATATATGACCTGCCAGTTCCAGATCGGTGCCGTCAGCAATGCCTGCGGTGCGATCTCCGGGTTGACCACGTTGTAGCCGATGGCATAGACACCCTGTTCCTCGGCCAGTTTGTCCGGTTCGACACTATCGCTTTCTCGCGCCACAACATCTGCGCCCGCATCGATGAGCGCCTGTGCAGCTTCGCGTTCAGCAGGAGGATCAAACCAGGCAAAGATCCATATCGGCCGTACCTCTACAAGGGGATTAATGGACTGGGCGCCCAGGGCGAAGGCATTCAGATTTCGCACCACTTCCGGAATCGGGTAAGGCGCAATGTAGCCGATGATGTTGGATTGTGTCATCGCACCGGCAACCATTCCGGACAGGTACCAGCCCTGGTAACCGCGGCCGTCGTATATGCCGACATTCTCAGCCGTCTTGTATCCGGTGGCATGCTCAAACTTTACGTCCGGAAATCCCGCCGCGACTTCGATGACACTGTCCATATAGCCGAAACTGGTGGCAAAGATCAGGTCATAGCCTTGGGACGCGTAGCTCTGCAGCACACGCGCCGCGTCCGGTCCTTCAGCGACCAGTTCGCTGTATGCTGTTTCCACGCCCAGCTCTTCCAGCGCCAACCGGCCCTGATCGTGCGCATAGCTCCAACCGAGATCTCCAACCGGGCCAACGTAGACAAATGCAACCTTTACCGACTCAATCGTACCAGCGGGAGCTGCCGCCTCTTCAGCCGCAGGCATTTCGCCGATCTGCTGACAAGCGCTCATCAACAGTGTCAGAATCAGCAGAACCCCAACCAGTTTCTTCCAATGTCGAGTCCTCATGTAGCCATACCCCCTTTCACTTCCATTTCAGATGGGCTGAACCACCTTGCTGCTAAGTGACGCGGTAAACAGATTGCTCCTCTCTTTGTGCCTTCACTGTAAGAGAGGAGCAATCATTGAGGATCACGGTCGATTTGATTCAGGCCTCGACCTTTTGCTGGAAGGGGGCCTGAGTCCAAAATAGTACTTCACACGGTTCAACGGCAGTTCATCCCCCGGGCTAGTTACCAAGCGGCGCAGCCTCACCCGGCGCCTCGCCGACAACACCCTCAACAAACCAGTCCATGCCCAGCATCTGGCCGTCGTCCATGCACTGGCCGTCCTCCAGGAACTGAACGCCGTTCTGGCCGTTCATCGCGCCGCAGAACACGTCCGTCTCACCGGATACGAGCATCGCCTGCTTTTCGGCGACCATCGCGGCGACGTCTTCAGGAACCGACGGGCTCATATCTGCCAAACCGACGATCCCGTCGTCCATGCCGCCCCAATACTGCTCGGTAACCCAGTTATGGTCGCGCGCCTGCTCCGCGAACTTCAGGAATGCCGGCCCCCAGTTCCAGACCGGACCGGTGAGGACGGAGTCACCGACGAATACACGCATGTCGCTGTTGTAGCCGATGCTCGTCCCGCCCCGCTCGGCCGCCGCCTTCTGCGGCTCCGTCGTGTCCTGGTGCTGGGCAATAATATCCGCACCCTGGTCCAGCAGCGCTTCAGCCGCTTCCTTCTCTTCCGGCGGGCCAAACCACGTGTTCGTCCACACGACTCGCACCTCGGCATCCGGATTCGCCTCGCGCACACCCAGTGTAAAGGCGTTGATCCCTCTGATCACCTCAGGAATCGGGAAGGCGGCCACGTAGCCGATGATGTTGCTCTCTGTCATGCTGCCCGCCACCAGGCCGCTCAGATAGCGCGGCTGGTACATGCGGCCGAAGAGCGTGCTCATGTTGTCGGCCGTCTTGAAGCCGGATACATGCACAAAATACTGATCCGGGAACTCCTGGGCCACCGTCAGAGTCGGGTCCATATAGCCGAAGCTGGTCGTGATGACCAGGTTATAGCCCTTCTGGGCGAAATCGCGAATCACGCGCTCTGCGTCCGGGCCCTCGGGCACCATCTCTATGAAGGCCGTCTCCGCGCCGCCTTCCAGGTTCTCTTCCAGGTACAGCCGCCCCTGATCATGCGCATACGTCCAGCCAAGGTCGCCGATCGGCGCGACATACACAAAGGCGACCTGCAACGGCATGGCCATGTCCTCATCGCCTGCCATTTCTTCTTCCATGGGCGCCTCGGTAACCGGCTGGCAGGCCGCAATCAGCAGCGCCAGGATGACCATGACACCCACTACTGTCCACGAATGTCGGATTCTCATGAAACGTTCTCCTTTGAATCAAATGGGTCCGCTGGATGATGTCTGAACTGTAGGCCGCCCGTTGCTAGGCGGTAGAAAGCCGGCGTCAGCAGCAGGGGAACTGCGCGTCTGGGGAATCGACGGGTTTCCGGTTACTGGCTCGGACAATGAACATTGAGCCAAGATGAGGCAATGGTATCGCAAAGACTGCCAAAACTCAACTACGGAATCAGCGTGATACTGCGCATCGGCTACCGTTAGGCATTCATGCGCGCCCATCGGTATAATTTTATAGAAGACTGTGGCAACCTGCCGGTGAACTGCGAATGACGACCGGCTCCCGGCCATCGAAAATATACCAGAGGTCCAAACTTCATGACAGAATATCAGATTACCTACTGGCGGGAATTTCCGTCAATGGTGGTAGCCCGCGAGGGCCGCAGCAACCGGCACAAAGTCCAATTGCCGGCCCGATTTCAGGTCGCGATCGACGAAGCCGCAATGCGCGCCGGCGCCACCGGCACAGATGAATACTTGGACGGCTGGCTGCGTACAGACTGGCAGGAGCAGGCGGGGGATCCCGAGGAGGTGGCCCAAACCGTGGCCGCACAGCTCGAAGCCGACTATCCCCCCCAGCGAATACGCAAACTCCTGTCGTCGATTACCCCCGACTCTACATCCGGCGGATGGCTGACGCCGCGCCCCCACCCGGTCATCGAACGGCTGAGCCGGCACAGCGGCCCCCTGCTGGGTGACGGGGCCATGGCCACGATGCTGCAGGAAGCCGGCCTCACCGGCGGCGCCGCGCCCGAACTGTGGAACGTGGAGAACCCAGACGCCGTGGAGGCGGTCTATCGCGGCTACGTCGAGGCCGGATCCCATATCATTACCACCAACACCTTCGGCGGCACCACCGCCCGGCTCAAGATGCACGACCTGGAAGACAGACTGGCTGAACTCAATGCCGCCGGTGTGAAGTTGGCGCGCAAAGTCGCCGACGAGGCCGGCGATGTGCTGGTGGGGGCCTCCGTCGGTCCGACCGGAGAGCTGCTCGACCCCCTCGGCGTGATGACGATGGACGAGGCCACAGAGCTCTTCGCCGAACAGGTCGCTGTCATGGCCGAAGCCGGCGCCGACTTCATCCTAACCGAGACCATGAGCGACCTCCAGGAGGTGGAAGCCGCCGTGCGCGCCGTTGATCAAGCGACCGACCTGCCCATCGTCTCCATGCTCACTTTCGACACCAACCTGCACACCATGATGGGCGTCAGCCCCAAACAGGCCGTGGAAACAATGGCCAGCTGGGGCGTCCAGGTAATCGGCGCCCACTGCGGCAACGGCCCCGACGAGATCCGGACTGTGATGACCGAGATGGTTGCCCACCGTCCCCCCGGAGTCGTGCTCTATGCCCAGAGCAACGCGGGCCTGCCGGTCCTGCAGGGAGACGATGTAATCTACGACGGCACACCCGAAGTCATGGCCGACTACGCCCGCCAGATGAAGGCCCTCGGCGTAGACGTCATCGCCGGCTGCTGCGGCACCACCCCGACCCACCTGCGTGCAATGCGTGAGGCCCTGGAGTAGGAGAGGCGGGAACAACCTGTGTTTCATCTTATCGGCAGAAGGCAGAGACTTGAAACGTTATAGCTCATTCGTATGCCATGGACCTATTTGATAGCGTATCGGGGAATGGCGGGATAAATGCGCAGAGTTACCTTGACATCCGTTGTGATTGTAACTACACTGTTGTCATTACACGAGGGACAACCATTTGCGCTGGACCTGGGATCCGGTTAAGAACGAAGCGAACCGGCTGAAACACGAACTCGGTTTTGAAACTGCCAATCTGGTCTTCAACGATCCCTTTTCTGTGACGGTTCCTGATCCCTACCCGGGCGAGGCCCGCTGGCGAACAATAGGTAGGGTTCGTTCTGCGGTAGTGATAGTAATTCATACTTTGCCGAATGGCGACGAGGGAGCCGGGCGAATCATCAGCGCCCGTAAAGCGACTAGACATGAAAGGAAGGCGTATGAAGAAGGAGAATTCTGAACTGACCGCGCAGCAGCGCGCTGACCTTCAGGCATTGGAAGAGTTGCCCGACGACCAGATTGACACGACTGATATACCAGAGACTCTCGACTGGTCTAGTGCCCAACGCGGCGTCTTCTTCCGGCCCGTCAAGCAGCAGATCACCCTTCGCCTGGACGCCGACATTATTTCATGGTTCAGAGCCCACGCGCAGGGCGGCCGCGGATACCAGACCGACATCAATCGGGCGCTGCGCGAGCACGTTATACGTCGTGAAAGGGAAACCACGTCTTGACGGACCGGGAGAACGGTAAATCTGTCGAACGCCATTCGGATACGCTCAGCGGGGCCTCGGTGTTTCGAGGTACGCAATTGGCCGGTCATATCACCAATTCAGAGGGATTCGAAGCAGAGAATTTGCTTGACCGTTGTTTGACTGGAAAGCCGAAATAGCCCAAAATCGCGGTCTTGCTTTCCATAAGAACGCCAATTTGCAGCCCAAAGCGACTCATCGTGAAAATCGGAATCATCGCCTGCGGCGCCATCGTGCGCGAACTAATCGCCATCGCCAACCGCCGCGGCTGGGACTACGAACTGACCGCCGTCCCCGCCCAGCTCCATAACCGCCCCGAACGCATCGCCCCCGCCGTCGCCAAAAAGCTCGACGCCTGGGCGAGCCGCTTCGACCGCATTCTCATCGGCTATGCCGACTGCGGCACCGTCGGCGCCCTCGATGCTCTCCTCGCCCGCTACCCCCACGCCGTCCGCATCCCCGGCCCCCACTGTTACGAGTTCTACGGCGGCGAGCTTTTCGAACAACAATCCGAACGCCAGCCCGGCACATTCTATCTGACCGATTTTCTCGCCCACCACTACCAGGGACTGGTGATCGAATCACTGGGCCTCGACCGTCACCCCGAACTGCGTGATACCTTTTTCGGCAACTACGAGGAGTTGCTCTATCTTCGCCAACTGCCGGACCAGGACGAGAGCCAACGCGCCCGGGAGGCGGCCGCCAGACTAGGGCTGGCTTACAAGGAGGCCGATTCTGGATTGGACGTTCTGGAGGAACGCTTGGTGGAACTGATCGAGTGCGAAAACCGCTGACCACCGCCCACCATGCGCCGAGTCCTCTTTCTCTTTCTTGACGGCGTCGGCCTCGGGAGCGACGACCCCGATGTCAACCCGCTCGCCGCAGCCGCTCTGCCGACATTTTCGGCGCTGTTCGGCGGCCGTCCGCTCACCGCATCCACCGGACGTTTCAGCCATGGCGACGCCCATCTCATCCCGACCGACGCCCACCTGGGCGTGCCCGGCCGCCCCCAGAGCGCCACCGGCCAGACCGCCATCCTGACCGGCGTCAACGCCCCCGCCCGCCTGGGCGAACACTACGGGCCGCGACCGGACCAGCGCGTGCGCGACATTCTCGACGAGGCCGGCATCTTCGCCCGGCTCCACGCCGCTGGCCATGCGACCGCATACGTCAATGGCTATCCCCAAGGCTATTTTGACGCCGTCAACCGGGGCAAACGTCTGCTGAGTGCAGTCCCCTACGCGGCGAAAAGCGGTGGTCTCCGGCTGCGGACATGGAAAGAGATGGTAGCCCAGCAGGCCCTGTCCGCGAATTTCACTGGCCAGGGCTGGCGCACGCAGCTGGGCTATCCCGATGTGCCGTTCTACTCGCCGCAGGAGGCAGGCGCACAGTTCTGGCGCCTTGCCCAGCCCGTGCGCTTCGCCTTTTTCGAGCACTGGCAGACCGACTTCCTCGGCCACTACCGCGATCTGCGCGGGGCCATCGAGGACTTCGAACGCATTGACGGCTTCCTCGCCGGCCTGTTGGATGTCATGGACTGGCAGGAGACCCTCCTGATAGTCGCCAGCGATCACGGCAACGTGGAGGACTGCACAATCCGCAAGCATACTGAAAACCAGGCCTTGACCGTTCTCGTCGGCGGCCGCGCCGCGGCCTATGCCCAGCGCGTTCAGCGGCTGGATAATTTCGCCGATATCGTCGCCGACTTTCTGAATGCAAGGGACATAGTCGGCGGCCACTGACAAGCCCCCGAGTGACCAAATACCAACCAGCGTTCTGACAGATCGTCCAATATCCAACTGCCTTTACCATTTACCAGCCTCTGCAACGCATCAAAACCACAGATTGGAGAAACTATGGAACTGCTGCCCTTTACTAACCCCGGTCGCTTCTGGAAAGGGAATCTCCACACCCACTCGACCCGCTCCGACGGAACGCAATCACCGCAGGAAGTCTGTCGCCTCTACGAACAGGGCGGTTACGACTTCATCGCCCTGACCGATCACTTTCTGGAACAGTACAGCTTTCCCATTACCGATACGCAGCCGTACCGGTCAGCCGGGTTCACGACCATTATCGGCGCGGAGTTGCACAGCGGGGCCATCGAAAACGGCTCGGTCTGGCATATCGTGGCCGCCGGCCTGCCCTTTGACTTTGCCCCCCCGTCTGCCGACGAAAGCGGCGCCCAACTCGCGGCCAGGGCCATGCAGGCCGGCGCCTTCGTCGGCATCGCCCATCCCCACTGGTACACGCTAACCGCAGTCGACGTCGACGCTCTGGGTCCGGCGCACGCGGTCGAGGTCTACAACGGCATTGCCGCAGACGCCAACGACCGTGCCGAAAGCTGGCACATCCTCGACGTACTTTCGGACAGACGCCAGCGCTACTTCGCCTATGCCGCCGACGATGCCCACCTCACCGACAACTACAAGGACTTCCGCCGCGGCTGGGTGCAGGTGAAAGCCGAAGAGTTGTCTCCAGAGGCTCTGCTTACTGCGTTGAAGGCCGGAGCATTCTATTCCAGCACCGGACCGGAAATCTACGACATCACTTGCGTCCCGGGAGAACGCCTTTCCGTCCACTGTTCGCCCGCTGAACGCGTCTTTCTGACCGGTGTCGGAAGCGCCGCCCAGCGTGCCTGGGGCAACGGTCTCACAAGCACCGAATTCGACCTGTCCGACTGGGACAGCCACTACTGCAGGGTGACGGTGCGGGACCAGTGGGGCGGCAAAGCGTGGTCGAACCCGATCTGGTTGGAAGAATGAAAGACACAGCTGACGTAGCGGGTATCCAGGTCGATGTACTCTGCCAGGGCATCGCCTGCTACGACCTGATCTTTTCTGTCGACCGGCACCTCGGCCCGGACGAAAAAATGAAAGCGTCAGCGCTGACCTCCTGCGGCGGCGGTATCGCCGCCAACGCGGCCATGACCGTCGCCCGTCTCGGATTCTCCGTGGCCTTTGCCGGCTATCTGGGCCGCGATATGTACGGCGACAAACATCTCGATGAACTGCACGAGGCCGGCGTCAACACGGAGCTCGTTGCCCGCGGCGAGTGGCCCACATCCCTCTCCGCCATCTTCGTCAAACCGGACGGCGCACGCGCCCTCGTCAACTACGGACTCGGCCGCGACATGCCCGGCGGGGCGGACATAAGTCTCGAAGACTGCCGCCCGCGTGCCGTCCTGGTGGACGGACACTATCTCTCGGTAGCCGAGCCGCTGGTCGCCCGCGCCCGCGCCGCCGGCATCCCCACCGTACTGGATGGCGATACGCTCCATCCCGGCTCGAAGACGCTGATGGAAATGGTGGATTTCCTTGTTGTGTCAGAGCACTTTGCCCGCCAGTTCAGCCGCCAGAACGATGTCGACGAGGCCCTGGCGCAGCTGAGCTGCTGCGCACCCTCGACAATCATCACCCTCGGCGAACGGGGACTGTGCTGGCGCAACCGTGCAGACAGCCGCTTTGGCGCCGGCGCCGGCAGATACCCGGCCTTCGCGATCACGGCAGAGGACACCACCGGCGCCGGCGACGCTTTCCACGGCGCCTTCACCGCCGGCCTTTCACAGGGGATGGCGTGGGAAGAACTGCTGCGCTTCGCCTCAGCGGTCGGCGCGCTCTGCTGCACCAGAAAAGGCGCCCGCCTTGGCATCCCAACCGGCTCAGAAGTGGCCGCGTTTCTGGCGCGAAACTGACCTGCACCTGTGGCGAACTGAAAGCGGGAACTGAACAATATCGGATGCTGCCTAACCACGGCGCCGACCAGCAAATCTTCACTCTTTCATCGCTAGTTTTGTCGTTTGTGAACGATTTAGTTTTCTTGTATTGTATGGTATGTTAATAGTACAGTATGGTAGAGTCTGAATGAGGTCTCGCCGACCAATGGCGGCGGCGGTCAAAAGGGACGGTGCGACAGCCGTCCATTTTATTCATGCCTTCTCTCGCTAAAGTCCCGCTAGCATAGGGTCGGCGAATCAAGCTCGACGCACAGCCGTCGAACAGCAGGACAATCGTTAGAGCATCCCATCCATTTCGGTTTCGGGAGGACAGACAATGACGGTAACGGCTCCTGAGCGGCAGTTCGACGACGGCCTTACCGACGAATTCCCGCCAGATCTCTATGAACCGACAGGGGTTGTCACAGGTGTCAACGGCTTTGACGCTGTGACCGACGCCCACGTTGCGCAGTTCCACGAGCAGGGCTTTCTGATCGTCGAGAACGCCTTCAGCGCCCACGAAGTGCAGGTGGCGCTGGACGGTCTCTTTCACCTCTTGTCAGGTGAAGTGGAGGAGTTCAACGGCGTTCAGTACGAGCGGTCTTCCGCCGGCGTAGCGGTTGAGGAGATGCCGCTTGAAGAGAAACAGGACTACGTTCGCAAATTCATGAGCTTCGTCGACTACGACGAGCGCCTCAACGAGCTCGCGCATCACCCGCTCCTGCTGGCCCTCGTGGAACGCCTCATCGGCGATTCACCCGTGCTTTTCCAGAGCATGGCGCTGCTCAAGCCGCCCCGCCTTGGCCGCGATAAACCCTGGCACCAGGACGCCGCCTACTTCCAGATCGAACTTGACGCCAAAGTTGTGGGCTGCTGGATCGCGCTGGACGAGGCCACGATCGAGAACGGCTGTATGGTCATTGCCCCGGGCAGCCATCTCAGAGGTCCCGTCGTGCATTTTCGCCGGCGGGACTGGCAGATCTGCGACACCGACGTGGACAACAGTGGGGCGGTGGCCGTACCGCTGAAACCCGGCGGTCTCCTGATCTTCCAGAGTTTGCTCCATCACGGCACGCCACCCAACCAGACCGGGACGCGCCGCCGCGCGCTTCAGTTCCACTATAGGCCGCAGAACGCGCCCCTCACCAGCCAAGAGGAAAGACTGGCGATTTTTGGCGGTGAAGGGTTAGGGGCAAAGTGTTGAGGTAAACTAAAGCGGGAAGGCGTGGGAGTCGAACCCACCGCAGCCGGCTCTGCGCCACCTGCCACTGATTTTGAAGACCAGGGCGTCCACCGGGACACATCCCCTCCCGCTGGCTATTGTATCGATTGAACTGCACGCGGTCAAGTGAAGCGGCCGCGTTCCATATCAGAGTCCCATAGGTTGGGCGTGCAAGTCTGTTTCCCCGAATCAGCTTGCCACTAAAATAATATTCGTTCCAGAACCGTCTTTAGGTCTCTGGTCACTCTACCCGACTCGAAAATGCGTCGTGACCGCAGGCCGACTTTCGGCGACCTTCTTGTCGCCGGGATTTATCGATAGACTTATACCTGACATTCAACACCAAACGCTGAAAGCGGTCTGGATAGAATAGTATGCACCTGGCCTGCCCCGAATGCGGAGCTCCGGTAGAGGTTTCCCCTTCGTTCGCGAACTGCCCTGCCTGTAATGCCAATGTCTCTTCACACTATACGCCCGCGGAAATGACCCGCACGATCTACCATCGCGCCCTCGAACACTATTCGATGGGAAATGAAGTGGCCGCGCTGGAGGGAATCGACCAGGGCATTTCTCTCTTGGAGGCGCCCGAACTGCACCTGCTGGCGGCTCTCATCTATCGCAAACGCGGCGAATTCAAAGAGATGCGGGAGCACGTGGCCGCTATCCCCGCCGATGATATCCTGCGTAGCGAAGGCGAATGGCTGCTGCGCTCGCACCAGGAGCAACTCCAGCTCGGACGGCGCGAAGAGGCCCGCAGACGCGGCCGCGCCAAAGGTACCCAACTTGCAGTCGGCAAAGCAAGTAGGCAATTCAGCACCGAGTATTACCCAGCCCCGCTCGACAAAAAACAGGTTGCAACCAAAGGCGCCGCCAAAACACGGCGCAACCGCCTTCCCTGGGCACTTCCTATTGCCGCCCTGCTGCTGGTCATCATCTTCCTCGCCCGCGGCTCCGGTGATACCCTCACGACCGCGCTGCAGCAACTACGCACGATTCCCGACGAATTCAGAGCAGTCTACTACTCCTTTACAAGAGACGAACCGGCCGTAGCGCCCGCCTCAGTTGACGAGCCAGACACCGGCGTCCCGGTCAGCTCCGACTCCCAAATCAACACCGCCGCCGCAGTAGATACGCCGCCGACGACTGTGGGTTCTTCTGCCGCGGCCCCATCTCCCACGACGTTGCCGACGCCGCAACCGAACCAGTCGCAGCCGGCTCAATCGCAACCGGCTCCTACCGCTACAGTCAGCGCGTCTCCTGCAGTGGTTGCGACAAAGATCGCTGAGGCACGCGTTCAAACTTTCGATCTGACCACCTTCCTCAACGAACAGGACCGCGCCGACCTGGCCGCCCTCGGTATACAGGCTACCTGGGCTCCGGACGCGCCCCCCGGCGAGTTGATTCTCCAGGGAACGGTGACTATGACCTCTGTGCAGACCGAGTTGTTGGAGTTGGCGGCCGCTGTCGAAGGGGTTACGTCGATCGACAGTGGCGGTCTGGAAGTGGTCCTGCCCGAAACGTACATCGTCCGCGAAGGCGAAAACCTGCGTCACATCGCACTGCGGTTGTACGGAGACCAGGACCGCTGGACAGAGATCTACGAAGCCAACAAGGATCTGGTCGGCGAAGATCCCAATAACCTCTGGGTCGGCCTTTCGCTGACCATTCCTCAGGAGGAACAGGCCCAGCAATGAGTCGCGTTCCCTAGCGCTCCGCTACAACCCTGATACCGCTCTGTTCCCATAATCCGGCCCCGTTCAATCACTGGACGCGCTGCTATCGACGCATCCGCCCGCGGCGAGAGAACGCATGAAATCCGGCTCAATCGACAGACGACTTCTGACTATTCTCCTGGTCGTCTTTGTTCAGATGCTGGGCGCGTCCCTGATATTTCCCGTCCTGCCGCTGTATGCCCAGCGCGAGTTTCATCTGTCGGCCGAGCTGATCACACTACTCAGCGCCTCTTTCTTCGCCGCCCAATTCCTCTCCGGCCCCTATGTCGGCCGCCTTTCCGACAGTTACGGACGCATTCCGGTCCTGATCGTCAGCCAGATCGGGACGGTCATCAGCTTTGTCATCCTGGCCTTTGCGCCGAGCTTCGGCTGGCTCTTCTTTGCCCGCATCCTCGATGGTATCACCGGAGGCAATATCATCGTCGCCCAGGCCTACATTACCGACATCACGCCCCGCGAGAAGCGCACCGAGAGCCTCGGCTACATCCTCGCCGCTTTTGGCCTCGGTTTCATGTTCGGGCCTGCCCTGGGCGGTGCGCTCGCCGCAGCCTACGGTCCCGCTGTGCCTTTCCTGGTAGCCGCCGTAGCCGCAGCCGCTGTAGTCCTGCTCACCTGGCACGCGCTGGATGAAACCCTCTCTGCGCAAGAAAGGCGCCGCGCCCGCGCCCGCCGCACCGGCAGCCTCACCCTTGGCAGCCTGCTGGAAGGCGCACCCTGGGCTCTGCCCCTGCTGGCCGTCCTCCTCATCGCCTTCTTAGGTCAGTTTGCCCTGGGACTCTTGCAGTCCACCTTTGCGCTTTTCGGAGAAGCGGTACTCTTCCAGGGCGAGAGCCGGGAGGTCACCGATGTCGGCATCGGCCTGCTGCTCTCCGTTGTGGGGATCTCCCAGCTGTTCACACAGACCTACCTGCTGCGGCGTATGGCGCAGCGCTTTGACGAAGGTCAGCTTGTCGTGATGGGCAGCATTCTGCGTTCGATCGGAATGACGGTCTACGCGCTCGTAACAACGCCTTGGCTTGGTGCCTTCGGTTCACTCTTTTTTGCCGTCGGCTACGGGCTCTCCAGTCCACCCCTGCAGTCGATGACCACCTCTCTCGTGGCCGATCAGGATCGCGGCAGCGTACTCGGCTGGTTTCAATCCTCCATCAATTTGTCCACCATCATCAGCACCGCCATTGCCGGCGTCCTCTTTGCCCGCGGACCGACGGTCCCCTACTGGATCGGCGCGGCCACCTCATTCTTGGTCGTGGCCGCGATGATCGGCATAATGCGGTGGATGCCGACCAAATTCCTCCGAGCGTCGGAGACCTAAAGCGCCTCCGAGAGAAAGGTAGGTCGAGAAACGGAGAACCCTGATGGCACACCGAGACAGGTCACACACGGATACCCGACCCGCCCCCGATATCCCAGTCTCCTTTGACGACGTCGCCCGCCTGCCGCAGGGTGCTGACAACGTCGCCATTGCCACCCGCCGCCTGGAAGCCGGGCTGACAATCCAGCATGACGGCCGACACTTCACCCTCGATACCACCATCCTCGTCGGCCACCGCTTCGCCATCGAACCGGTAGCAGTGGGCGAACCTCTGCTGTCTTGGGGCCTTCCCTTCGGCGTGGCGACCCGCCCCATCGCGCCGGGCCAGTATGTTTGCAACGCCGGCATGATCGAGGCGCTCAGCGGACGCGCTCTCGACTTCACCCTCCCGCAGCAATCGAACTTCCAGGACCGCATCATCCCCTACGAAGTCGACGCAGCCGCCTTCCGTCCCGGCCGGCAGGTGGAACGATATGACGAGGAGCGCACCTTCCTTGGCTTCCGCCGCGACGGCGGGCGCGGTGTCGGCACTCGCAACACAATCGTAATCCTGGGGACCACCTCCAGCACCGCCGCCTTTGCCAGAAGCCTGGCGCAAGCCCTGCAGCCCGCCGCCGCCCCCTTCCCCGGCTTCGACGGCATCGTCGCCATCGCCCACACCGAGGGCAGCGGCTACGAACGGCTCAACAACCGCGAATTTGTCTTGCGCACCCTCTCCGGCCTCATCGTACATCCGAACGTCGGCGCCGTCCTCGCCGTGGACACACCCGAACTGCACGCAACCGCCGGCCAGCCCATCAGCAACGCCGAGCTGGAGGCCTACCTGCACGCCCACGATTATCCCCTGGCGAAAGTGCCGCATCGCTTCTACACGCTGACGGGGGACTGGCAGGCCGACCTCGCCGAAGCCTCTGCGACCGTAGAGTGCTGGCTGCCTGAGATAGCGACCCTGCCGCGCACGCCCCAATCCCTGGCCCACCTCACCATCGCCCTCCAGTGCGGCGGCTCCGACGCCTTCTCCGGCCTCTCTGGCAACCCACTGGCCTCCGCCGTCGCCAAAGAGGTCATCCGCTACGGCGGACGCGCCAACCTGGCCGAGACCGACGAACTCATCGGCGCCGAAGCCTACCTGCTCCAGAACACCCGCGATCTCGCTACCGCCCAGGCCTTTCTCGACTATGTTGCCCAGTTCAAGGAACGGCTGGCCTGGCACGGCCAGACCGCAGAGGGCAATCCCACCGGCGGCAACAAACTGCGCGGGCTCTACAACATCGCCCTCAAGTCAATCGGCGCCGCAATCAAGCGGCACCCCGACGTGCGTCTGGATTGGACTGTCGACTACGGGGAACGGATGGTGAAGGCCAAGGAAGGATCGGCCCTGCCCGGGACCACGGATGCACCTGCCCCCGGCTTCTACTTTATGAACACACCTGGCAACGATCTCGAAAGCATCGCCGGTCAGGTGGCCGGCGGCACCAACCTGATCATATTCGTCACCGGCAACGGCTCCATCACCAACTTCCCGTTCGTGCCCACCATCAAAGTGATGACAACCACCGCCCGCTTTGAGTTGTTGTCTGACGAAATGGACGTAAACGCCGGCGCCTACCTCGATGGCACAACCATGGCCCAGCTGTGCAACGAAACTCTCGATCTGCTCGTGGAAATCGCCTCCGGCCGGCCCAGCAAGGGCGAACTGGCCGGTCACTCGCAGATCTCCATCTGGCGCAACTGGCAGCAGCAGGATCACAGCCGGCTGCAGTCGATCCTCGAACGCCCCCAGCCGGACGGGCAGCCGCTAACAATCAGAACGCAACCTGCCGACGCGCAAGGGATCGACCTGCCGCAACCGCCCGCGGCCTGCGTCGGCCTCATTCTGCCCACCAGTCTCTGTTCCGGCCAGATCGCCGGCATGGCAGCCCAGCGCCTCAACCGGGCCGCCTCCGAGCCGCAGACCGGCGGGTCGGGCGATGCTGGGGGCCGCCCCCTCTTTACCGCCCTGCCCCACACCGAGGGCTGCGGCGTCGCTTTCGCCTCTACGCAGGCCATCTACGCACGCACCATGATCGGTTACGCCACCCATCCTCTGGTGGGCGCCTGCCTCTTTCTGGAGCACGGCTGCGAAAAAGCCCACAACGACTACATCCATTCGCTGCTGCGCGACGGCGGACTCGCGGAGGAGGATTTTGGCTGGGCCAGCGTACAACTGGACGGCGGCATCGCCAGTGTCCTCGACAAGATCGACGGCTACTTCGCCGACCAGGACGCCGCGCTGCGCCGGCAGAACGGGCACGACCGCAAGCTGTCCCTGGCCCTCCTCAGCGACGGCGACGTGCCCCCACACGCCGCTGACAGCCTCGCCCTCATCGCCCGCTGGGTCGTGGCCGCCGGCGGCACCGTCGTCACAACGGTATCCAACGGGCTGATCGAGGCGCCCGCCTTCCGCACGGCCCTGGGCCTCGATTCTCCCGATCTGCCGCCCTCCCTCGCCTACGGCCAGGCCGCGCTGGCTGACGGTTTCCATCTCATGGAAATGCCCACCCCCCATTGGAGCGAAACGCTGACCGGCCTCGGCGCCAGCGGCGCGCACCTGATCATCGCCTACTCCGACAAGCTAAGGGCCGGGCATCCGCTTGTGCCCCTACTGCAGCTAGCCGGCGAGCACGCGCCCGCCGCGCCCGATCTCCGCCTGTGCGGCGATCCGGAAACGTGGCCGCAGCAAATCCTGGATCTGGCCGCGCGAACGCTGGCCGGCGACTATCAGCCGCACAGCGCCGTTCACAACCACATCGACTTTCAACTCACTCGCGGCCTGTTGGGGATATCAACATAGCGAGCAGTGGTGTCGGTCGCTCGCAGGCAGTTGTTGGAAAAGACAGGGGAACAATAGCGCCGCTGGCCGCCGCCGTTACTGTGCAACTGCCGGGAAGTCCCCCGGCTCCACCAGAAGACGCACCTCACCCGTCTCCAAATCGATCAGCCACAGCGAGGGCACGACATCCGGCCCCCGCAGGGGAAACCGGCGCGTGATCAGAAAACGCCCGTCAGGACTCCACACCGGCCGCCCGTGGTCGTAGGCCGGATCTGCCGTCAGTGGGGTTGCTTCAGTGCCGTCCGGGCGCATCCGCCAGATCTGGCTGCCCCGCGTCGCACCCGGGCCTTCCAACTCCTTGCGCTGAAACGCAATCCACGCGCCGTCCGCCGACGGCACCGCCGAACTGTCGTGGACCAGGGCCGCACCCTCGCTCCCCACCTCACTCAACTCGACCTGCTCGCCACTCTCAACGTCGATCGCGATCAGATGGGTCATCCACTCATCGCCGCTCTGCCTGAAATCGGTCGTATACAGCCGGGGTAGCGAACGGTCCCAGGTGCATGTCTCACCCGTGGCGGTCGGATAGAAGTCGGTCTGCCCGGCCTCGTCCGCCGGCCCTCCCGTGAGATTGATGACCGCCAGCTGCTGCTCCTCCGGCGACACGAAACAGAGCCACGCCCCATCAGTAGACCAGCGCCCATCGAGACCAAGACGCTGGCTGTCGCTGAAGATCGGCGCAGTTTCGCCCGATTCCACATCCAATAACC
Organism: Caldilineaceae bacterium; assembly: GCA_034428435.1. Classification (GTDB taxonomy): domain Bacteria; phylum Chloroflexota; class Anaerolineae; order Caldilineales; family Caldilineaceae; genus Bin5. The sequence goes on from DAOUHY010000192.1 coordinate 19,352, forward strand.
AGATCCGCGGCGGGCTCAGCACACCCGACGCGAACGCGTTGACAGAACGGCGCGTGTATGCCAGGAACTGGCTGTCAGCCGACCAGCTCGGTCCGCTGCACGACGCGTTTTCGCAGGCCAGCAACGGTCGGTCCTGACCGCTGGCCAGATCGAACAGCCGCAGATCGCTGAACCCCAGTTCACCCAGCGCCCCGTAGGCGACCAACCTGCCGTCCGGTGACGGCGCGAAATCCCACACACTGACTTCATCTGGGGTCAGGGGGAGGGGCGAGAGGTCGGCCCCAGGCTCACTCGCCTCGAACGGCAGCGCGTGCAGCTGCGCGCGCCCGATCTCATCGACCGTTTTGTAGAGAACGTAGGTAACGCCGTCGTCCCTGCCAACCCGGCGGCTCTGTCCCCACAGGCCCAGTAGCAACAGCGTGCACAGGCTGAGGATCGACAATACGGTCAGATCAAAACGGCTCATGAATTCGAAGGCTGGGGACCAGCACGGGCCGCAGGTACGCCTGGCCGCTGGGCACTGGCATCATCTCAAAGGTGTCACGGATAGAGATAGGGCTGGTTGGGTTCCGGTACAGCCTCCAACTGCTCCGCCATGAGCACTGGAATATCGTTACCTGTGGAAGCTGCGAACTGTCCAACGACCCGCACCCACTGGCCCTCCTCCAACACCTCTTCAGAAGGCAGACCGGCCGCCAGGCTGACCGGCAGGCCAACCGCCATGGCATCGGCCGCGCAGCAGCCGACAACAAAGCGCGTGAGGGTAAACGCTGCCTCGTCCGCGGCGTCATCGAGATAGACGAAGCCAACTACATCGGCAGTGTCGGTTTCGGCCGGCCGTTCCCCCTGATGAAAGGCAAGTACCCAGTCCAGAATCGTGCGCTCGCTACTCTCCCGCACCAGCGAAGAACCAACAGCAGCCGGCAATACCGAATCCAGCCCCCCGCCGCTGATCTCACGATTCTGTAGCGCAGCCACGCCCAGAGGACGCGGAGGCACCAGCAGCCCGAGAACGATCGGAAGCGAGATAAGCACAAGCCCCGACCAACCTAAAGCGTGGCTATGCTGGTGATTGTCTCCTTCAGCCATGGACCCGGCCTCCCCCGACCGGTCGGCCGCAGGATCATCCGACGCCGCGTCAGAATCCTCGGCCTCCTGAAGCAGGTAGCGGTAGCTCAACCCCACCACAATCAGACCGAGCACCGCCGCAACTGTCAGCCAGTCAAATCGCTGACTGATGTAGTAGTTGAGCGTGCCCGACGTAATGCGCGTGAACAGAAAGATGCCCAGCCCCAGCAGAAGCAGCCCCTTGAGTGCCGCCTGCACTTTGGGCAGTCGCAACAGTCTGCCGGTCATCATGCCTGAATCCTGTGTCACTTCCTCGCCTGTCCTGTCTCTCGCCAACCTACCCGTCAGACACCCACCTGTACGTTCCAGAAGACACCGATTACCGCCACCAGCGCCAGCGGCAGCAGAATCAGATACAGGACCGTCCGCCGCCGGAAGACCCCCATAAACAGCAGCGAACTCTTGATATCTACCATCGGCCCGAACACCAGAAAGCCGAACAGCGAGCCGGTCGTGAACGCGTTGCTGAAAGCCAGCGCGATAAAAGCGTCTACCGTCGAGCAGACCGACAGAATGTACGCCAGCGCCATCATCACAAAGACCGAGATGATAGGCCCCTGGCCGATAGTGAGCAGTGTCGACTGCGGAACGACCGTCTGCATAACCGCGGCCAGCATCGCCCCGGCGATCAGATAGCGTCCCATGTCCAGAAAATCATCCCCCGCCATCATAAGCGCCTGCCAGACGCCCGGGCCGGAACCACCGTGGTCGTGACTATGGTCATGATCGTGACTGTGGTCATGGTCATCACACTGTTCGTGATCACCGGGGTCGTCGTGGCCGCTGGAGACGGCCAGCGTCTCCGGCAGCAGGATTTCACGCGGGCGCGCCAGATGAAAGATCAGCCCAACCGTAAACGCTACCAGCATGCTGAACACCACCCGCCCCCATAGCACCGGACCCCACCCGAAAGCCGCAAAAGTACTGAAGATCACAACCGGATTGATCACCGGCGCCGCCAGCAAAAAAGCGATCCCCACCGGCAGCGGCAGCCCCTTGCCGTACAGCCGCCGCGTCACCGGCACCACCCCGCACTCACACACAGGAAAAACAAACCCCAACCCCGCGCCCGCCAGCGCCGCCAGCAGCGGATGATTGGGTATGTACCGCTCCACCATCCCCTGATTCACATAGACGGCGATGAAGCCCGACACGATCGAACCGGCAATCAGAAAAGGGGCGGCCTCGATGAAAAGGCTCAGGAAGATCGTGACAAACGTCTGAAAACGCTCGGCCGCGAAAAAACGGGCCTGCGGCGTGTTGATGCTGCTCGCCAGGACCACCAGCAACGCAAAAACCAGGAACGCCGCCACCCCCCATCGCGGGCGCCCAAATCGGCGTCTCTCTATACTCTCTGCGGCTGCCTGTGGCAGCGGTGAAGTCTGATTCATCAACGAGTTCGTGGATGGCCGCGACCCTTATTGCCCGCGGCAAACCCTATCAAATAAACTCCATCACTTCTCGGCCACATTCAGTTCGTGACCCCGATTAGGGCGAGAGAAGGTTTCTCTATCTCCTCACTCCTTTCCCCTCTCTCCTAGCATTTGGGCGGTCGGGCCTTCGGCCCTCCCTTGTGCAGGGGCTTCGCCCCCTCTACACCAGCCTCATCCACCTTGCTGCCTCTTTCCACCATCGTGCATACCCAACAGGGCTTACTCTCCCTCGCACTCTCTCAAGCCACTGATCACAGCAGTTCACTCCCCCGGCGATCTTCAATCTTACTTGACGCGCTGCGTTCTGCCAACCCGCTGCCCGCTTCTGTCTACCGCTACCATCCACCTTAGACAGAATCTGTAATTGTCGTTTATCATTCGCAGTACCCTCCCGGTGATTCCTTCCGGCCTTCACAGTGCCCGAGAAAATCCCGCCGGGGATCTTCTTTCCAACTCCATCCAGTACAAGGCCTATTGTATGTCACGCATGACGGTTGAACAGCTTCGGCAGGACCTTCCCATGACCGCGAAAGTCGGATACTTTCAGACCGGGACCTACGGCCCCGCCAGCGACTCCGTGCTCCAGGCGGTGCGCGAGACGATGGAAACCGAGGCCCGCCACGGCCCCGCCACCCCCGCCGGCAGGCAGTCGCACATCGAACGCGAAGCCGCCGCCCGCAGCGGACTGGCAAAAATGCTCAACGTCCAGGAAGAGGAGCTCGGCATCGAGACCAACACCTCCCGCGCCATGCAACAGATCGTGCGCGGTCTCGACTGGCAGGAAGGCGACGAGTTCGTCATGACCTCGCTCGAGCATGTCAGCACCTACGGGCTCTCCTATTCGCTTGAGCAGCAACACGGCGTGAAGACCATCGTGCTGGGCGAAGTGTACGACGAACATCTCCTCGGCGACCTCGCATCCGTGCTCACCGACCGCACCCGCCTGATC
>DAOUHY010000193.1:0-4461 GCA_034428435.1 Caldilineaceae bacterium
TCCCTAAACTCCCCTTGACTTCGTTCCTGGCTCCGCTTACGACCCATTGCCTTTCTTCCCTTTCTCTATCCCCTCTAGCTCACCACCTCCCTTTCAGTATAGCTCACCCCCAATCTGGGATGCACCCGATCGACTAGGATACAGTCCGGAATCGGGGTCTTCCAGACTGACCGGCCGACCACCCACCCTGGGCTACTGCTCCACCGCAAGTGCCGGTCGGGCCCACCTTGTTGTTACCCTTGCGACCCAGTGCGCGGTCCAACCCAGATGCGGGTTGGACCACTCTGAATGGGTGCATCCCAATATTGGGGCGAACTTTCGTATACCTCTGGAGGCACCCACTCCACGGTCAGTTCCCAATCCAGTTTCCGCCAGAATGAGCGCCGTCTCTAACCACTAACCACTGCAGTTCTGGGCGGTCGGGCCTAGTCGGCCCTCCCTTGTGCGGGGGCTCCGCCCCCGCAACGCCCCCTCTCCTACAACATGCCTCATCGACCTGGTGTCGATATTCGTAACAGGTGCCTGATCGAAGGTGTCCAGCCAGACCACGTCCCGCCAGTCTCATCAGATCCCCGTAGGCGCCGGCCTTGTGCATGCCCTCGCACCCTCCCCAACTGACGGACTCCACCGTACGGTCAGTCCTGGCGCCTGCACTGCGTCTCGCCCAAAGACGGTAAGCAATTCCAGCCACCGCTGGCACAGATTCCCCGCCAGCCTGTTCCCACCCCAAATCTGGACCGCGCCCCTCTGAATGCACCTCTTCCATCCGCCCGTCCAAATGTGCTAGAATGTAGACTCTGAAGTTTCATGACCGATACGATTAGTACGCACCTTGATCCCATGACTGCGTCAACGCGCGACGCCTCATTTGAACAGGGGCACATGCAACCAACTCTCCTGGCCGCAGACGGCGAACGGGCCGAACCGGCCGCCGCACTGTCGGAACTCCAGATCCGCGACTTCGCGATCATCGACCGGCTGCACCTTCGTTTCCACACCGGGCTGAACATTCTGACCGGAGAAACCGGCGCGGGCAAGTCGATCATTATCGACGCCATCGGCCTGCTGTTAGGGGACCGGGCAAGCGCGGAGATGGTGCGAGCGGGCGCAGACCGGGCGGAGATCGAAGCGGTCTTCCAGTTGGAAGCAGGGATGCCGCCGAGCGAACCCGACAGACCACAGGGCGCTCCCGACAACACGCCCGAAGCGAGCGACATCCCCAGCCTGTTGGAAGCCGAAGGGTTGGACGATCCCGACGCGCCGGAGAGGCTGATCCTCAGCCGGGAGGTGCGCCGCAGTGGACGCAATTTCTGCCGCATCAACGGGCGCACGGTTTCCCGGAAGCTATTGAGCGAACTGGCCGCCCTGCTGGTCGACATCCACGGCCAGGGGGAGCATCTGAATCTGCTCCGTCCCCGCACACATGTGGATATCCTCGACCGGTACGGCGGCTTGCTGCCGCTGCGCCGCAAGGTGGCCGGGAAAGCGAGCCAGATTCAGCAGGCCCGCAGAGAGTTGGAGCGGATGCGCAGCGACGCGCGCACCATCGCACAACGGCTCGACCTGCTCAGCTTTCAGGTAGAAGAGATAGCTCAGGCGGCCCTGGAGGCCGGTGAAGAGAGAGCGCTCGAAGTGGAGCGCAAGCGGCTGAGCAACGCCGAAACGCTCTTGCAGCTGGCAAACGGAGCGGCAAACCTGTTGAACGAGGGCGAAGGCGGGATGCCAGGGGTCACCGACGTCCTCAGCGAAGCCGTCGGCCGCGTCGAGCGGCTGGCCCGCATCGACGAAGGCATGGACGCCGCGGCCGCGACCGGTCAGGGGCTGCTGGAGGAGTTGTCCGATCTGGCGCGCGATCTGCAGGGCTACGCCGACGGGCTGGAGTTCAATCCGCAGCGGCTTGTCGAGGTCGAAGAACGGCTGGCACTGATCGAGAATCTCAAACGCAAGTACGGCGACACGACCGAGGAGATCCTGGCCTTCGCCGCCGCAGCCCAGGCGGAGCTGGAAGAGCTCGACAACTGGGAGGCGCAGACGGCCGCGCTGGAGGAGGAGGAAGAGAGGCTTCTGAGCGAGATCGGAGCACTGGGCGCAGAGTTGAGCCAGGCGCGGGTCGCGGCCGGCGAGAAGATAGCCCGACAGGTAGAAGCGGAACTGGAGCAGTTGAGCATGCATCGCGCCCGTTTCGCCGTCGCCGTGGAGACGGAGGAGCAGGAGGATGGCGCATACCTTCCGGATGGGCGGCGCGTCGCCTTCGGCAGCCACGGCGTCGATCAGGTTGAGTTTCTGATCAGCGCAAACCCCGGCGAGCCGGTCAAACCGCTGGTCAGGGTCGCTTCCGGGGGCGAGACCGCGCGCCTGATGCTGGCGTTGAAGGGCGCGCTTACCCAGGCCGATCAGACCCCGATTCTGATTTTCGATGAGATCGACCAGGGCATCGGCGGCCGTGTGGGCGGTGTCGTCGGCGAGAAACTTTGGAACCTGACCGGCCAGGGGCCGCAGCCCAATACCCCCTCCAATGATGCGGTCGCGGACGAGCCGAACGGTGGCCCGCTGCGCCATCAGGTGCTGTGCATCACCCATCTGCCCCAACTGGCTGCGTTTGCCGACTTCCACCTGACCGTACGCAAACGGACTTTTGAGAGTGACGGCGAACTGCGCACCGGCACCGACGTGCTTCCGGTCGAGGGGCCGGCGCGCATCGAGGAGTTGACGCAGATGCTGGGGGCCGTCAGCGACGCCGGGCGGCAGTCGGTTGTGGAGATGCTGGCTGCCGTCAATCGAGGGCACAGCGGCGGTCCATGACCGGCAGCCTTGGCATTCGGTCGGGGGCGGTAGACAGGAAGGCTAAAGATGTTTAGACACGGCAGGAAAAACACGCATCAGCGAAACAGTACAGTGCTGACAACGCTCTATCGCACTTTCTATCTCTCCTGTCTGCTTTTGGGGATGCTCCTGACCGTGATAGACGGTGTGCAGGCGGCCAGCCTTCCCGGGCCGCTCCGCGCCGACTCGTCTGCTCGGGAGAAGGCGATCTATTCGCAGACGGACTCACAAGTCGTTCTGGTTCTGACCTTCCGCGGGGCGGTGACGCCGGTGCTGCGACAATATCTCAGCGGGGCGATCGAAGACGCGCAACTGGAGGGGGCCGAGACGGTAATCCTGCGCCTGGATACCCCTGGCGGCAGTGTCGATGTCACCAAGCAGATCGTGCAGGATATGCTGGCCTCGCCTGTGCCGATTGTGGTATATGTCGCGCCGTCCGCGGCGCAGGCCGGCAGCGCCGGCACCTTTATCACCTTGGCCGGGCACGTTGCCGCGATGGCGCCCGGCAGCAGCATCGGTGCGGCCAGCCCCGTCGGCGGCCAGGGGGAAGACATCGGCGACACCATGGAAGCGAAGGTCGTTAACATCCTCAGCGCCGACATCGAGAATCTGGCCTCGCGTCGCGGCGAGGAGGCGGTCGAGTGGGCCGTCGCGGCGGTGCAGGAGGCGGCCGCGGCGCCCGACCCGCGTGCGCTGGAACTGGGCGTGATCGACTTCATCGCGGCCGACGTGGCCGATCTGCTGGACCAGATGGACGGCTTCGTCGTCACGGTGCAGGGCCAGGAACGGACGCTGCGCACCGCCAATGCCCGGATTATGCCGCAGGCGCTGTCGCCGCTGCAGGAGTTTCTCAACTTCATCAGCAACCCCACCGTCGCCACGATTCTGCTGACCCTCGTCTCCATCGGGCTCATCGCCGAAATCTACAATCCCGGCACATTCATTCCGGGCATGATCGGCCTGATGAGCCTGCTGTTGGGGCTGTATTCGCTGGGCCAGTTGGAGGCGAATTTTGCCGGGCTGGCCCTGATCGGGCTGGCGCTGATTCTACTGGTGGCCGAAGCCTTTACGCCGGCCTTTGGCGCGCTCGCATTGGGGGGGACGATCGCGTTCATCTTTGGCAGCGCGCTGCTTTTCGATGCGCCCGGCCTGGCTGTGCCCTGGGTGACTATCATCTCGCTCGGCGTCGCCATGGGCGCGTTCGCTCTGTTCGTCGGCGGCAAGGTTGTGGCAGCCCAACGCATGGGCACGGCAACCGGAAGCGAAGGCGTGATCGGCTCGCTGGCGACCGTACGCGTTCCCTTTGCCGAGAACGGCCGCGGCAAGGTCCTGCTCGCGGGCGAGCTATGGAACGCCAAGCTGCGCGGCGTATCCTCTGATGAAGCCGCGCCGGCCGAAGTCGGCGATCAGGTCAAGGTCGAGGCCAGAGAGGGCTACATACTGGTCGTCAGCCCCCGCGAGGAAAATGGCGAGAACTGAACCGCGGCGGACCAAACGGGCGGTCGGACTCTTTTACCGCGGATCATTCTTCCCAATGCGCGTTTATCTCGGTCGGCACAGGCCAACTTCTTGAACGCATTCCGAATTTTCTGACAACCACATAAGCGGGAGCGGTGGCGCGGTGAGGCGTGCTCGCTA
>DAOUHY010000194.1:0-12264 GCA_034428435.1 Caldilineaceae bacterium
GATGTCGGCCAGTTCGGCGTCGGTCAACTGGTCGACGTAATGCCAACTGCCGTGAAGTCCGGTCTCCTCTGAACCAAAGGCGATAAACCGTAGTGTAAACGGGAAGACCGAGACCGCTTGGTTCGACCACGGAGGCTGCGCCAACCTCTCTGCCAGCGCCAGCAGCACACCTACTCCGGAAGCGTTGTCGTTGGCCCCGACGGAATCCGGCGTCGTGTCGTAGTGTGCTCCCAGGATGACCACGCCCTCACCGCGACCGGGAAGTTCAAGGATTATATTACGTGATGGCCCTGGGGGTGGTCGGAGATCCTTTACCGTTGTCCACCGCCCAAAGTCTTGCATCTCCGGGCTGTAGCCTAACTCGGTAAAACGGTCCATCAGGAACTCTGCGGACTCCAGTTCCTCCTGCGTGGCGCTCTCTCGCGGCCCCACCACTTCGCTCAACTCGCACAGGTAGCCGAAAGCAGAACCGGCAAAAGCCTTACGGTCGGCGGCGTCGAATCTTGCGCGAGCAGGCGACGAAGGGGTACCGGCCAGTGCCTCCCGCGCGATTTCCTTGAGTTCCGTGCAGGGCGATTCCGGCGTCGGAACGCCGGTCGTGACTGGTGGCTCTGCAGGGATGGGATTGCAGGCGGTCAGAAACAGGGCGGCAACGGCGACGACCACTAAAGACAGGGTAAACCGCTTGCCGGTCATAAACGGTTCCTTCGGTACGCTTAGTCCCATAATGAGCCAACCCTCAAGGGGCTGCCCTAGAGGCCGGCGAGCGCCCATTCCGGGCCTTCAAGTCTTATAGACACTTGCAATCCCCCAACGATCACAGCACACTATGGCCGGCCATTTATGCCGGCGCCACCGGAGAAGCTCCTATGCCCAAATACGACCAGCAGCTGATCAGCGCTAGCCATGCACTGCAGGGTTACTCACTGCCGCCCGACTTGGACAGGACCTGGCAAGCCACTTGTTCCAAACCGTGCAGAAAATCATAGGCTTCAAATTCAAGACGCGACTCAGACGTGATGCCGGGAATGTCTCCAATGAGCGTGATCGTGTCGTCCTCAGACGATACCTCAATACTGGCGCTGCTCAGATAGGCGGCGCCAAGGCCATCTGGATCCATCTTCCAGGTGTCGGTCTGCACAGCTTCTTCAATAGGTTGATGAACACCCTCGTCGCTGGACGGGGAGAACACAAAATAGCTGGCGCCCAGAGAGTAATCAGCCCCCTGCAAACCTGTCTCACGGTCGTCGACCACGTCTACTAACACCTCCCAACGATACTCCAACGCATCTTGCGGAACATCCTTCCTGTTGAACTCCAGCGTCTCCGGAACATCCCTGAGATGAAAGACGACGACAAGCCTCCCGTCGTCTGTCAAAGCAGTGCTGACCTCGGTAATGTCCATGTATGCAGGCAGCGCCTCCGAAACCGCTTCGACGACGCTCTGGCCCGGCCTGATTGCCGCGCTGCCAGACTGGCACGAATCAGCGCCTACGCCCGTGATCGACGGACCGTGGCTGCTCATCTCGACCGCACCTTCAAAGAAATCATACGCCTTGAACTTGAGCGGTGATTCCGCTGTAATCCCGGGAATCTCCCCCGAAAGTGTTATCCTGTTCTCCTCGGCAGACACCTCGATATCGGCCTCCGCCAGAACTCTGTTCCCATCTCCGTCCAGCCCCAGTATGCCGGCCGTGACAAAGCCCGGTCCCGCTATCTTTGCCGACGTATTGCTATTCTTGACAAGCGGATGCACGAAATGGCCGGCCGACAGCATAGAGTCGAAACCGCCGGCGCCTGTCTCCGCATCGTTGTCCACGTCGACCGACACTTCCCAGCTGTACTCCAGTGCATGCGCCGGCACGCCCGTTCTGTCGAATGTCAACAGCTCCGGAAGATCCCTGAGTTGAAAGGTGACTGTCAGGGTCTCACCGTCAAGCGCTGTGGTGACGCCGCGGATATCAATGTGTCCGGCCAATTCGTGTGACAGATCGTCAAGAGCATGCGGATCGGAAACTGCTGTTGATCCGTCAGAAGGACTGTGACGACTCAGCCGACCAAAACTAAATGAAGTAAGGCAGCCGATCTCCTCCTCACCTCCCAGATAGTCGTACACACCGAATGTAAGACGTGAATCCGCGGAGATCCCGGGAATATCTCCCGAAAGCGTTATCGTGTCCTCTTCAGCCGACACCTCGATGCGCGCCCACGAGAGAAAGTCGATATCGGGGAACGTTCCTCCCGCCGACTTCAGAACCCATGTGTTGGTCTGTACATCGTCCGTTGCGATAGCCGCACTCCGGTCGCGAGCGCTGAAAGCGGGGGGAGTAACGTAAATTGAGGACAGGATGTGTTCAATCCCCTCAAAGCCTGATTCCGGGTCGCCATCCACGTCGACAGACACCTCCCAGCTGTACTCGACTACCTCTTCGGGCACGCCGCTTCTGTCGAATGTAAGTGTCTCCGGAACGTCCCTGAAATGAAACACGACTGTCAGGGTCTCCCCGGACAGGGACGTACTGATCTCGGTTACATCCAGATGCGCGGGCAGGGCGTCCGAGACATCGTAGCTGACGCTCTCTCCCGGTGTAACCGCATCATCGATATCACACTGGCTGGAGGACGTGAGGTTGCTTGGCGGCTCCTGGCAACCGACCTCATCGAACTCGCCATGATGCTCGTGCGTGAGGAACGAAAGGCGCGAGTCCGGGGTGATGCCAGGAATCCGGCCGCGGAGAATCATCGTGTCCTTCTCTGGCGATACCTCAAGGCTGGCGTCTCTAAAGGATCTGATGCCTTGGCCGGGCTGCTTTTCCCAGACACTGGCCTCTGCCACATCCGCTATGGGCGCCTCCGTGTCGCCCCCCTCATTTCCCGGCCACACGATGTGGTAGGCGGAAAGAAGGTACTCAAAGCCTTCGTCGCCGGTCTCCGGGTCGGCGTCCACGTCGACCGACACATCCCAACCGTACTCCATCGAGCTTGCCGAGGTCCCCGTTTTGTTGAACGTCAGCGTCTCCGGAATATCCCTGAAACGGAACTCGACTGTCAGCATTCCGTCCGCAAGGGACGTGCTGACTTCGACAATGTCCAGATAGCCCGCAGACACATCGGAGACGTCATCAATTGCGGTCTGTCCCGGCACAACCGTGCTGTCGCCATCCGTACACTGGGTCGGGGAAGCGCTCAGGGGCACGCCCTGGCCGGGTGTAGCAGGACAACCTACCTCATCGGAACCGCCAAAATAGTCGTAGGCGCTGAATGTAAGCTGTGATTCTGCCGTGATTCCGGGGATATTTCCGGAGAGCGTTATCGTGTCCTCTTCCGGGGACACCTCAAGGGATGCGTCGATCAAGGTCATAAAACCATCCGATCGGGCTTTCAAGACGGCGGCCTCCACCTTGCTGTCAATGGACGCCTTCGCGTTATTCCCTTTTTCAGATGAGGGTACAAAGTGGCTAGCGGACAGTTCGTACTCAATGCCGCGATTTCCGGTCTCCCGGTCGCCATCTATATCGATCGACACATCCCAACCGTATTCCATATAGTATTCCGATATGCCCGTTCTATTGAACGTCAGCGTCTCCGGCAGATCCCTGAGATGGAAAACAGCTGTCAAGGTCTCACCGGACAACGATGTGCTCACCTTGGTGATATCCACATGTGAAGCGGTGGCGTCCTCAATCTCGTCGGTTACTGTCTGCCCCGGCCGTGTCAGCGCCGCGCTGGAACGGCACCCCGGTGGTCCCACGCTCTCGCTGTATGGATCATGGCACGCCAGCTGATCGGATTTCCCGGGGGACTGGACATCAGAAGCTGAAAATGTCAGTCGCGATTCGGATGTGATGCCGCGAATGTTGCCGGAGATCGTTATCGTGTCTTCCTCGGCAGACACCGCAAGGTCGGCGTCGGCGAAGGTACTGGTGGAGCCGTCGGCGCCTATCTCCCACACGCTGGCCTCCAACATCTCCCCGATTGGAGCGATCGTGTCGGCATCAGTCCCTCTGTGTGACAGGAAGGCAATATGGTAGGCGCTCAGCAGGGTATCGAACCCGCCGGGGCCTGTGTTGCGGTCGTTATCGGCGTCGATTGCGACCTCTCATTCATACTCCTTCGTGCCCTGCCCATGCTCAGAGCGATTGAACCTCAAGGTCTCCGGCAGATCCCTGAGATGAAACACAACCGTCAGTCTCTCGCCGGACAGGGAAGTTTCAATTTCGGTTATGTCGATATGCGCGGCCGGCACATCTGCTACGTCATCGGCTAAAGTCTGACCAGGCGTAACTGCATCATCAGAGTCACAGTGACTGGGGGTTCTGCTCTGACTCTTCGAAGTCAAGCATCCGACCCCACCGAAGCCGTCCAGATAATCGTACGTCCTGAATGCAAGCCGTGATTCTGTCGTAATGCCGGGAATGTTGCCGGAGAGCGTTATCGTGTCCTCTTCCGGAGATACCTCAAGTGTGGCGTCTGCAGCCGGCATGGAGCTCCCCGGTTCCAAGCTTGAGACGCCGACCTTCATCTTGCTCTCTATAGGCGCCCTGGCGTTGCTCCCCTCTTCGGATGGGGGCACAGAGTAACTGGCCAACATCTGGTACTCAAAACCTCCGGAGCCTGTCTCCCGGTCATTGTCTACATCGATGACCACCACCCATGCGTACTCCGTAAAATTCTCCGATACGCCTGTGCGATTGAACGTGAGCGTCTCGGGCACGTCCCTGAGATGGAAGACAACTGTCAGGGTTTCGCCTGACAAAGAGGTGTCTACCCTGGTTATATCGATATGCGGATCGTTAGCGCCCTTGATTTCATCCGTTACCGTTTGCCCCGGCCCTGTCAGGGTCGCGCCGGATTCGCACCCCCAGGGTCCCATACTCATTATGTATGAAGCATGGCAGTCCACCTGATCAGCCTCGCCGGCGAACTCGACATCATAAGCCGAGAATGTCAGTCGCGATTCGGCTGTGATGCCGGGAATGTATCCGGTGATCGTTATCGTGTCTTCTTCGGCAGACACCGCAAGGTCGGCGTCAGCGAGCGTGCTGGTGGAGCCGCCGGCGTGTGTTTTCCATACGGCGGCCTCCAACATCTCCCCGATTGGGGCGATCGTGTCGGCATCAGTCCCTTCGTGTGACAGAAACGCGATATGGTAGGCGGTCAGTAAGGTATCGAAGCCGCCGGGGCCGGTGCTGCGGTCGTTGTCCGCATCGATTGCGACCTCCCATTCATACTCCTTCGAGCCCTCCCCATGCTCCGTGCGATTGAACCTCAGTGTTTCCGGCAGGTCCTTGAGATGGAAGACAACCGTCAATCTTTCGCCGGACAAGGAAGTTTCGACTTCGGTAAGGTCGATGTGCGCGGCCGGCACGTCCGATACGGCATCGGTTACCGAGTCCCCCGGCCTGACAGGCTCCACCGATTCGCATTTACTGACCTCATGCGCAATGACAGGAGTCGTCCCTGTGACCAGCAAGATAACAACAAGCAGAAAGTGGGAAAGACTCTTGATCTTCATTGTCTGTTCTCCCAGGAGAAAGGGTGCTCCTACCTCAGATCCGAATGGCCTCCAAGACCGGGAGCCTCGCAAAGCAACAGAAGGGCGCTGGACAGACAGCTGCCAGATCGGGTTGAACCGGATCTCGAATTCCATTCTTGAAACGTCTGTCTTTCGCTTGTATGAACGAGCGATTCACAGTCGACGGTTCCAATCCGGTCACAAGAGCGATTGTTATGCCTGAACTCGCTTTCACCTGCCGTCAACAGAAACATGGCACGCCACCCGCTCGTAACCGTGCAGAAAATCATAGGCTGCCAATACCAGCCGCGACTCTGAAGTAATGTCGGGGAAGTGTCCAATGAGCGCTCACTCTGCGGAACATCAATGAGATGAAACAAAGCCGCAAGGGTGTTGACTGTTCTCGGTAACAACGATCGACTGGATTTCGTCTGCTCAGGGGCAGGGGTCCCTCCGCACACGCGGGTTTAGACGGCGACTATCCTTCAATGGCGGCCGCATTTACAGGCTCTGTGTGAAAGATGCATGCGTGAGATATTTTGCCGGAAGAAGAGTAACCGGAAAGGCATTTAGGGGCCTTGGGTGAGATTCAGAAAGAGGAGGTAGCATACCGGGTAAAGTGGGATTTGCGTGGTGGGCCATGAAAGAAGTGCGGCTGCGCGGGTAGGGATTTTGAGATCGAGTCGGCGAATTCCTGTCTGTGACATTTGCCCGGCGATACCTGGCCGCCCTCCGTTCCACGACGTCTGACTACGTGTCATAACTCCCTATGTGAGAACCTCTGCGTCGAGTTTACGCTTTTGGGCGCACAGAGAGCTGGCCAAGGTCCCCGCTGACTCATAAACGTTACATGCACTGAAAACAGCTGCCTTCCGGGGCGGGGACCCAGAAGACAGCTAAGGGGGTTCTCCAATCAAGACAGAATTATTCGAAAATGCCTATACAGACGGACACCTTGTTCACCCCAACGGAGATCAGTTCGGTGTAACTCACTCCACATACTCACAATCACTTCATCATCTCCGGAAGAAAGTCGAAACCTTTCCCCACGCTGCACGTGATTGGATGCAGTTGCGGCTTCCCACAGTTCACAGCGCTCCCATGTCCACTCAATTACGGGTAGGTTCGGCACCTGCATCGGTTAGCAGGACCTGATCGGCGCTGTCCGCGGCAGTTTCGGCGTCGCGAAAAGACTTAGCTGTTACCAGAGGTCCGTTACTTCTGGATTTCAATGGGCTATCGTTAAGGCATACATCCGGTGAAGAACATCACGAGCGCTATACACACGCGTTTCCTAATCTTCGCGGCCCTCTTCTTCCAGATCGATAAACTTGTCTATCCGTTCCGCGAACTCCTCTTCGTCCAGGTAGCGATTCTTCCACTGTGTAATCGTTCCGCGCGGAATATCCAGCTCTCTGGCAACACGACTCAACCCCTTGTCGCTTCTGTCCAGAAAAAGTAGAACCTGGGCGATTCGGGCATCGGTGTAGCCCCTTCTTCTGCCTTTTCGGGTCAAGCTGAGCTTTCTCATTTGTGGTGTCGCCATGTCCTCTTACTCCACGCCTTTGAATTCGCAGTCATGCTATTTCTCGACGATCTCAATGTCATGCATCGAATCCACAGCAACGTACAGCATTTCCAATATCCCACTGATGGGAAAGATTGTGGAGTCCTGTAGACTTATGATTTCGGGCAGTTCTCCGATACTGTTCAGATATCTGTCGATCGTTTCCGGACGCAACTGGAAACCGATCGGACCGTGCAGACCCGTGTTCACCGACACAACGCAGGATTCGCCGCCAGGGATAGACTGAACTGCCTCCGACACCGACACCAGTTCGTTATTGTTAATCTCACTCAAAACCCGTAAAGCTTCCGGCTCTTGCCTGTTTGTGTTCATGCGCCGCCTCAAATTGGGCGAAAACTTAAGTCTGCGTTTACTCATGACCATCCCCATTTCATGGGTAGCAAGTCACACCTGACCCCCGACCCCGAAGCAGTCTATGCCTAGCATCGGGACGCTCCGCGTTGTAGGTACTGCCGCTGACATTGTCGATGACGCTGTCGAGAATACGTCCACGTGCATGTCCATCCCTATTGATAGTCCGTGAACTTTATATCATACAGTATTGGAATGTTATTCGTATGTAGATCAATCCTCTTTGCGTATCAATAATGTGTCAACTTTTGCAGAAAGCAGTATAGCGGCCGTCCACACCCCACGCGTCTTCAATCAGGGGCCGCCGACTATGTGGTGAAACCCTTCTCGCCCACGGAGCTGGCTGCGCGCATCAGGGCGGTCCTGCGCCAGCGCTCCGGTATCGGCTATCTCGGGCAGCCCGAAAACAATGTTTTGGAAGATTTGGTGATCAACTATGCGGAGCGACGCGTGGCTGCGGCCGGACGGCCCGTCGTGGTGACCGCGACCGCGTATGCACTGCACTTCGAGCCATCGACTAATGCCGATCTGGTGGTGACCCACGAGCAACCGCGGCAACGGATCTGAGGACCGGGCAACTCCGGCGACGCAGGGCTGGCCCACAGCGTGGTGCAGAGAACCCGCTGCAAATTCGGTGACGATGCACACAATCCCAGATACATCTTTACTGAACCACGCGTCGTATGCCGGATGGAAAGGCCCTCCTCAACCTGATCTGACGCGTCCTGTAGGGGCATTCCTGGTGGGCGCCCTCTACCCCTTGTGTGCTGCGCCCCATGCCGGGCCGCCTCCCGTTCCCGGTGTGTTGACTTGGAGGATCGTCCCCAGTTGACGCCCAAGGGCGCAAGGAAGGCTGGCCGGGATCGTCTACCAGTCCGCGTGCCTTACATACCATTCCCCATCAGTAGAGATAATGCAGGGCTTGTCCACCACGTACGGCGCTGCAGCATAGACCGTCGAGACCTCGTTGCAGGCGCCTGTTGGTGAGTTATTTGGGAATGGAGGGGCATCCCTTGTGAATGCCCCTCCCCTTCGTAGCAACCTGCCTGTCAGAGCCAGGCATGACGGAAAAGGAAAGAGCGGCCTGCCCACATCGATGGACAGACCGCTTTCTCACGTCGCCGGCAGTGAATTCCCTACCAGCTGATATATCTCACGTTATGACCCGGATCAAGCGTAAACACGTAGGGCTTGTTCGTGTCATACTCGTTGTCGGGATAGTACGTGCTCACCCGCAGTAGCGTCTTCTCCCCTTCGACAATGTAGTCGATCACGACTGACTTGCCGGTCAAGGGATTGGTGCCCTCCCA
Source organism: Caldilineaceae bacterium (assembly GCA_034428435.1). Classification (GTDB taxonomy): domain Bacteria; phylum Chloroflexota; class Anaerolineae; order Caldilineales; family Caldilineaceae; genus Bin5. The sequence goes on from DAOUHY010000194.1 coordinate 8,765, forward strand.
TCGCTCAATCCTGGGCGAATCGGGCAAGAAGGGGCCGGGCTGGGCGCTGCCGTCGGCGCCGATGAACCAATACTGCAGACCGCCTGTGACAGAGCAGATCTGGGCGGGCCTGGCCGCGTGTGTTATGTGGCAGTCGATCCCCGTGTAAACCGGCGTCGAACCGGAGCCACCGCCGCTGCCCGAACCACCCGGGGAATTGCCACTCGGAGGGGGAGGAGGATTGCTACTTGGAGGAGGCGGAGGATTGCCGCCAGGGCCGGATGTCGGAGGGCTGCCGCCGGGCCCAGAGGGAGGCGGTATACCTGGCAAAGGAGGAATGTGGGTATCATGGCCGCCTCTGGCGTGGTCCGAAGCACTGCAATGGCCAGCCGTGAGTGTGCCGTCCGGGAATTGGCAATAGCCCTCACCCTCGCTGGCCGGATGGGCAAACACTGAAGTCGGAATCGCGAACGCGGCAATGAGAACTGCGAGAGAGGCGAATAGTCGTAACCTTGTCATGGTCGTGTCTCCTGTCTAGTCCCGCCTGCACTAACGAAATGGTTTGCGGGGTTAAATTAGGGACGACGCCCGCGTAGGCGATTTTTCCCCTTGCCATGATACTGACATGAAAGGAGGCAAAATTGACACACTAATGACACCCAGATGTAGAAACATCGGATTTAGTCACTGCTGATAGAAATCTACAGAGGCGAAGTCCTTCCCCCATAATTTGTCGCTTTAGGGTAACTAGTGAGCCATGTTCTATGTATGTTCTGTGTGCGGTGTGCCAGGGGGGAATGTACCTTCAGTATTTCTGTAGGGGGCTCGCGATGGTCATAGCGGTGAACGTTGGGTATATATGGGAGTTGGCTCGCCTGTCTTGCCTGCGCTGGCACATACTTGGAATCTGCCAAGACGCGGGGTTGGGGGAGGAAGCCCGGCCGCCGCGGGACGACAACTTCGCATTAGCCACACACTCGCTACGGCGCGGACAGGAGAGGGGGCGTTGCGGGGGCGGAGCCCCCGCACAAGGGAGGGCCGAATAGGCCCGACCGCCCAGAAAAGCAGTGGTCAGTAGTCAGTGGTCAGTAGTCAGTGGTCAGTGGTCAGTGGTCAGTGGTCAGTAGTCAGTGGTCAGTGGTCAGTGGTCAGTGGTCAGTGGTCAGTGGTCAGTGGTCAGTGGTCAGTGAAAGCACAGATTGATGGGTGATTGGTATTGAGAGGAGTGAGGAGAGGAGAGAGTTCGCTGGCCTCGTCCGGTGTCGCGCACTGAATGAGGCTTAGTCGTTGCGAAGTGAGGAGAAAGGCAAGAGTAACTCCTAAGAGCAACATCAGTGATGAAGTTGTGGCGCCTTACGCCAAGAGGGCGGCCCCTGTGGGCGCTCTTCGCTCACCAGTCCAGGGGAAGTCGAAAAGTCACTGCGGCGCCCTGCCCAGGCCCGACGCTATTTATGGCAACTGTACCCCCATGCGCTTCCGCCACGGCCCGCGCAATCGCCAGTCCCAGACCTGTGCCGCCTATCCCGTGACGGAGTGATTGGTCGGTACGGTAGAAGCGCTCGAAGACGTGAGGCAGATCGTCGTCTTCAATGCCGATCCCGTCATCAGTCACTGCAATAGCCACTGCCCCTTCGCCTTCCAACTTCGCCCTGACCACGACGCGCCCGTTCGCCTCACTGCAACGGATGGCGTTGTTCAGTACGTTGCCCAGCGCCTGCCCCATGCGCATCCTGTCCAGTGTCATCTCGGGAAGGTCGGCATCGGCCTCAAGCGACAACGCAACCTGCCGCGCCTGCGCTTGCGGTTGCCAGCGCGCCACCTCCGCGGCAAGCAACTCGTATAGCGAACACGCTTCAAGAGTGAGCTGCAACTCGCCATGGTCAGTCTCCGCCAGCCAGTTCAGATCCGTGACGAGACCGCGCAGCCTCTCCACCTCGTGAATGATGTGGTCGGACGCGCCCTCAGGCGTCTGCAGCCCATCGCGCAGGCCCGTTGCCTCCAGTTGTATCACGCTCAACGGCGTATTCAGTTCATGCGAAACATCGTTGATCAACCGCCTGCGCAGTGCCCGCTGTGTCTCCAGGGTCGAGCTCATTCGGTTGAAAGCCGCACTCATCCGTCCCAACTCGTCCTCAGACGTGACCGGCAGCCGAGTCGTGTCGCCCTGCGCAATCGCCTGTGTCGCCTCCGTCAACGCCGTCACGGGCGACGTAATCCGCCTTGACAGCCAGGCCGCCAGCAGGATCGCAACCCCGATCGTCAGCACGCCGCCAACTGCGATGATATACAGCAACGTGCTCAGCAAGCCGTGCGACTCCGTCGAAAGAAAGTTGCCGTTTACATCCACATAGACATGGCCGACGGGGCGGTTCGCAGCCAGATCGAACACCGTCTCACGGTACCCGTCCAGATCGGGCACATTGGCGCCCGCTGTCAACAGGGACAGATTGTCCTTCACCACCCGCCCATCTTGGCTGGCGACAACGACGCGCACTGCGTCCTGGTGAAAGCCCTCGCCGCTCTCTCCTCCGCCTTCTCCGGACCCCTCCTCGTGCGGTGCTTCAGCGTAGCTGTATCCGGCCTCGGACAGGGATGCGTCTACCGTATCCCAACCGCCGGCAGCCGTGTACGCCCGGCTCAGACTCCGGGCCAGCCGGCTCGCCTCCTCGCCGCCAATCCGGTCTACGAACACCCCCAGCCTGGACTCGGTTCCGTAATAGACCACGCCAACACCGATCAGCACCGTAAGGAGGATGACGACAACGTTCGAACCCAGGATCCGCCAGCGCAGCGACATCACGTCTCCTCCACTACAAACCTGTAGCCGGCGCCGTAAACGGTCTCAATCGGCCGGTTGCGGCCCTGGCTGATCTGCTTGCGCAGACGCGCGATCTGGTTGTCGATGGCGCGATCGAACCCCTCGAAATCGTTATCTAAGGCCAGCTCGATCAGCTGATCACGCGTCAGCACCTGGTTTGGATGGCGCATGAATGCCGAGAGCAGATCGATCTGCGCCTGACTCAGGGGGACCGGCTCTCCATCCACCGTCACGCTGCGCGTGGACTCGTTCAGCGTAATGTTGTTGTGCGTCAGGATCTGCTGGACTCTGCCCTTGACGCGGCGCAGTACTGCGTCCGCACGTGCGATGACTTCCTCCGGAGCGAAAGGCTTGACAATGTAATCGTCGGCGCCGCTCTCCAGTCCGATGATCCGATCGTCCTGCGCCTCCCGGGCCGTCAGCATGATGAGCGGAACGTCCGACTCTCGCCGCAGTATCCGGCACAACTCCACCCCGTCGAGACGCGGAAGCATCAGATCGAGGATGATCAGATCCGGTAGCAGGGTGCGCGCCAGTTCCAGGCCGGATTCACCGTCATGCGTAACCTCAGCGCTGAACCCGGCCCGCTCGAAATATACCTTGACCCAGTTCGCTATCCTCGTATCGTCTTCAACTATCAGCACCGTGCCGCGCATCGCCTGCCCTCAGAAAACCCAACTCGCCTCAGTCGCTGGACCCAACT
>DAOUHY010000195.1:0-21088 GCA_034428435.1 Caldilineaceae bacterium
CATCAGGCGACTCGCGCCCGTTGTTGATGTCAATGATGCGGCGCACCACCGACACGATATCATCGTTGGTCAGAATGCGCGTGGTGAGAGGTTCCGCCAAGCCCAACTTGCGGTTGAGCTTGTAACGGCCCACCCGCCCCAAATCATAACGACGGGATGTGAAGAGTAGGTTCTGCAGGAAATTACGCGCATTATCTAATGTTGCCGGATCGCCGGGCCGGAGCTTCTTGTAAAACTCCAACAGCGCATCGTCAATCCCTTTCTGCCGGTCCTCGGTCGGATTGGCCGTCGGGTCCCGCTCCAGGGTTGCCTCGATGAACGGGTGGTCTTCATTGTCATCAATCTTGGAGAAAAGTCCTCGGATCTCTTCATCCGTGCCGAAGCCGATGGCCCGCAGCAGGATCGTGGCCGGCAACTTGCGTTTGCGATCAACCTTGACGCTGATGATATCCCGCTTACTCGTCTCGAACTCCAACCACGCGCCCCGTAGGGGGATCAACTTGGTACCGGTCAGGTCGCGCCCCGTGCTGCGGTCCTCTTCGATGGTGAAGTAGACGCCCGGCGAACGAATCAACTGACTGACCACGACCCGCTCACTGCCATTGACAATAAAAGTGCCGGAGTCGGTCATCAGCGGGAAGTCACCCATAAAGACTTCCTGCTCGCTGATCTCGCCTGTGTCGTTATTGACGAGCCTTACCTCGACCCACAGCGGCGCGGAATAGGTGATGTCCCGTACCCGGCATGCCTCCTCTGAGTGTTTGGCGTCATCGAAGCGGAAATTGCCGAAATGCAGTTCAAGATGCTTGTTGAAACTGACGATTGGCGAAATCTCCTCAAAAAGCTCCTTCAGGCCCTGGGTGCGGAACCATTCAAAGCTCTGAAGCTGAATCTCGATGAGCCGGGGCAGTTCGATCAGATTGGAAGTTCGTGAATACGACTTCCTATGTGTCCTGGCGCCAACACCGTTTCCAACGGCAGAATCAGTCATATAGCGCATGCTCCTTTGCTGTACACAGTCGCCGGTCTTGCAAACCTGCACGAATAACGGTCAATCCGGACGGGACTTCAGAAAGTTGAAATGGGGATGGAATCTCCTCTTGTGGCCGAACGCACAGGCGTCCGGGCAGTTCGCCGCCTGCCAACTGCGCAGCGACATATTCATCCGCCGCGTAATGCGCAGCGAAGTATCCGCCCGCCGCGAACATCGGCGGACTTTACGCCAAATCTATTCGCCCTGGTACCGTACCCCTCTGGTACTGTTCCCCTTTGTGCAAGGCCCAAAAGCGGCATACGGAACCGAGCCAATCAGTAGTTACTCTGAACTTCAAAGTATAAAGCATATGCTGCATCCTGTCAATATTTTTATGTTGATGGATGCATCCCAAAGTGGGGGTGAACTCTCGCAATCCTCTGGCAGAGCCCTGACCAGGACCTGTCCGCGTTCCGATCTGCGCCAGAGGAACCAGCAACTCTCTCCTCTTCACTCTCTACTCGCATTTGGGCGGTCGGGCCTATTCGGCCCTCCCTTGTGCGGGGGCTCCGCCCCCGCAACGCCCCCTCTCCTACAACATCCCTCGTCGACCGGGTGTCGACATTGGTGACAGGTGCCCAATCGAAAGTGTCTGGCCAGTTCACGTCCCGCCAGTCCCATCAGATCCCCGCAGGTGCCGGCCTTGTGCCTGCCCTCGCACCCTCCCCAACTGACGAACTCCATCGTACGACCAGGCCGCGCCTGCACTGCGTCTCGCCCAAAGACGGTAAACATTTCCAACCACCGCTGGCACTGATTCCCCGCCAGACTGTTCCCACCCCAAATCTGGGATGCACCCATGTTGATGGAACCGATCCTGTTCTGAGGTCAGTCAGATTGACCGACTTCGCAGGCTGGTCTTTCGCCCCACCCCGAATGTCGTCAGGAACGCCCCTTTCTGTGCAAAGTCACTTACTTTGAACCTCACCTATGCTTACAACTTTAAACCAGTTTCGTGACTATTCAGCCCGCGATCCGATCTGCGGCAGAGGAAACAACCTCTCTCTCCTCATTTATCTTCACTCTCTCCTCGCCTCTTTGGGCAGTCGGGCCTTCGCATCTCCCATATGCAGGGGCAGAGCCCTTGAAAAGCCCCGCCCTGGCTGGACCAACATTGTGGACAGTTGGATCCGCTGAGCCCACCCGCCGGCGCACGCCGGCCGACCCCGCAGTCACCTCTGAGACTCGCCGTTCTCCCTGCAGTGCCCCCGCCCTCTCATTCGCTTTCAACGCACCCGAAACCGACCAGATATGAATGCCTGGCAATTTACATACGATATACCTACGAAAACTATGAGCCTGTTCGGCACCCTCATGAACCGGCACACAAAAACGATCCTGAAATCGCCGCGCGCCACTTTCAGATTGCCTCAAAAAACCCCTTGCTTTCAGCAAGCCGTCTGTCGCCCCGCCGAATGGCAGAAACACGCCCCCACCAGATAACAATTGGGCGGAGAAGACGCCGCGTGGCGGACCGGAACGCCTGCGCGCGACGACAGAATAGAACGTGCGAAAACAACGAAATTCTAACATTCGGATGCCCCGCTTTTCGCAGGAAAAGCAACGCTCAACCGCCTTTCGGGTTGGTCCGTACCCGTTTTTGTCAGAAAACGTTTTGTGCTATCGTTTTTGCTAGGGGAGAATATGGGAGAAAGTGGGGCGCTGTCCCTACATCCCGAAGTAATCTCGGATCGAGCGCTCGGCCACCCGTTCGCCGCCGAAATAGTCTTCAAAACTCCCGTACACAATCGTTGAAGCGAGATGTTCGATGCGCCCCGGCTCGAACGCGATGCGCAAAGGGCAACTACTCTTAAGACTATGTTTCTCGGCGAGTTCAGTCACAACCTGGACAGCAAAGGGCGGGTCACGATTCCTGCCAAGTTCCGCCACCGGCTCATGCCCGGTCTCGTGGTGACACGCAACCCCACCGGCGGCTGCCTCATGGCGATGCCGCTCGACGAATGGCAGAATGTCGCCGCCCGAGTCAGCGCCCTGCCACTGATAGATAAGCGTACAGCGCAACTGCGCCGGGCACTTTTCAGTGCCGCCGAAGACCTGAAACCCGACCGGCAGGGGCGCATCCTGATCAGCCAGCGCCTGCGCGAGTTCGCCGGAATCGAAAACGGAATCATTATCGCCGGGATGAATACTTATATCGATCTCTGGGACCCGGCCCAGTGGGAGGATCAGTTGCTCACGCCTACGCAACTCGGAGAGGATCTCTTCGCAGCCCTGGGGGTCTGAACCATTCCCGGGCTCTTGCCAAGGCGCGGCAGATGGGGTGGCAGAAGGCCCCACGATACCGCGCCGACCCGCGACCGACATGCAAGGCGCCCCCTTCGAACCGGATGGCCTCCATCACGTCCCCGTTCTGGCGGATGAAGTGCTGACCGGCCTGAACGCCCAACCAGGCGGGCGTTTCATAGACGGCACTTTAGGCGGCGGCGGCCATACCCAGCTCCTGTTGCAACAGACGCGCCGCATCCAACCAGAGACGCCTCAGGATGCCCGTGCAGATGGGGTTGCCGGTGGGCAAGTACTGGGGCTGGACGTCGACCCCGCAGCTATCCGCCGGGTTCGGAAACGCTTTCCCGGCGAAATCAGCGCCGGCAGACTGAGTGTGGCCCAGGCGCCGTTTGATCAGATCGAACGAATCGCCCGCCAGCATGGCTTTACAGGCGTTGACGGCATTCTGCTTGATCTGGGTCTCAGCAGCTTTCAGCTGGATACGCCGGCCCGGGGCTTTGCTTTCCGGCAGGACGGTCCGCTTGATATGCGCTTCGACCCCTCTACCGGGTTCAGTGCTGCCGAATTAATCAACAACAGCAGTTGGGAGGAGATCGCCGACATCCTCTACCAATTCGGAGAGGAACGACACAGCCGCTCGATAGCGCGTGCCATCGTGGCCAGTCGCCCGGTTTCAACCACCGCCGAACTGGCAGACATTGTAACCAGGGCAGTGCGCTCGCGCGGCAGACAGAAGATCCATCCGGCAACGAGGACCTTTCAGGCGCTGCGCATCGCTGTCAACGACGAGCTGGGACAGCTGGCGCGAGCCATGATGCAGATACCCGCACTGTTGCGGCCCGGCGGACGCGTTGCCATTATCGCCTTTCACAGCCTGGAGGACCGCCTGGTCAAGGAGTGGATGCGTGACAACGCCAGGAAATTCAAGCCCGACCCGACCTTGCCGGCCGGGGGGCAGGAGCAGATTCCCATACTGGCGCTATGCAACAGGAAGCCGATTGTGCCCGCAGCCGCTGAACTCGACGAAAACCCCCGCAGCCGTTCGGCCAAGCTGCGTATCGCTGAAAAACTGCCTGAGCAGTAGTTGATCTGTATGCCCGTGTGTCCGTTGTGCATGTCTCTATAGTGATTGTTTCTGCAGGATAAAGCAATTGTCAACACCGACCATAAATCTGCATCGCGCCGGGCGCCCTTCGCAGCCGCGGGCGCAGCGAAGCAGTGACGAGCAGGTTTGGCACCCAGTCAACCAGGGAGGACCGAAGGAAGAAGGAGACTGGGATCCAAACAGCATGCAATTATCCAACCTGTCCCGTTTTCGAGTCCTGCGCGGTCTGGTCTGGCTCGATGATATCGTTCCCTTGCCGCAAACGCTGAGGGGATATCTCTTTTTTGTGCTGGCCCTGACCGTCGTCTGCGGCTTGGCCGTTGTTCAGGTCTGGACTTCGCTTCGGATTACGCAGGCCCGCGCAGAGTTGGAGACGCTACGCGTTCAGCACAGCCTTATCGAGCAGAAGAATGCTGAGTTGCTGTGGCAGATCGGCCAGCGCACTACTCTCGAACACGTCCAGTTGCGCGCGGCCCAACTCGACTTTCGTCCCGCGCTGCAACGCCATTACGTCCCGAACCCGCATAGCCTGAGCGCCGCCTCGGCACTTTCCGCCGGTACCACCGGTTCGGACGGCGACCGGCAACTGCATCAGCAGGCAGAGAGCGCCCACGTCATTGTTCAGCCGTCCACCGAGGCAGGGGACCAGACAGCGTTATCTGCCACTGGCGCAGGGGGCCTGGAGGCAGCGCAAGAGCGTCAGGCCCCCCGCACGACGCCCCCCGTTAATGCCCAGACGGGTCTACCCGCTGCGGACGAGCCGTCCTTCTGGTCAGTGACCGAACGACTCCCCGTATCTGAGTTTGAGCAGTATCTGTCCGGTTGGCAGCAACAGATCAACGAGAGCTGGCAGTCTGTCCGTGAATGGAGCGACCCGCTGCTTGAACGGGCCGGCGATTTCTTCCTGGGCCAGTTGAAACAGGCCAGATAATTGCCGGCGCCCGTCTCGCTGCCCCTTTCGTCGCCGCCATGTGCCCGAATGTGGGGTCGGCGGCGACGAATGTTTGTGGCCCGAGCGTCGTGGCCACCGTAGTCTTGGAGATATCCCGCATGCGCGCACGGAACCGAGCCGCTCGTCCCGCACGTGGACACGGTTTCGGCCCTCTATTCGCCTCCAGCCAGCCCTCCGAAGATGAGGTTGGCGGCGGCCTCGAAGGCGGCGCCCTGAACCGGGCGGCCTCCCGTCGCGCCCCTCTCGAACAGGAGCATCTTCAACAGCCCCCCGTGTCAGACGATCTCTCCAAGATCTGGCGTATCGGCTTCATCGGTGTCGTGCTGACCGGGCCGCTGGTCCTGTTGGTTCTGCGGTTGCTCGATATGCAGGTCATGGGCTGGCAGCAATACGAGCCCCCCCAGCCAGTGGTGACGGGACGCAATACTGTCGACGATACCACCTCGTGGGGGGTGATCGTCGATCGCGATGGCAATCTGCTCGCCGCCGACCGCTTTACCTACCGCATCACGGCAACGCCCAAATTCATTGCGCCTGGCAATTTCGGCGACATCGCCCTGCGGCTCGCGTCCAGCATCGGTGTCCCGCCGCTTCAGATCGAAAACCTGTTGTTCGAAAACAGCGACAGAGACTATCTGATCATCGCGCCGCATCTCGACTTTGAACAGGGGCAACAGCTGCTCGCCGAACGCCAGCAGCGAATGATGGAAAGGGACTTCCTGCTGGAGCATATCCACGTCGCCGCCTTTCCCCGGCGCTTCTATCCGCAGGGAACGCTTGCCAGCCAGGTTCTGGGATTTCTCAACGCCGAACGCGTGCCGGTGCTGGGCCTGGAGCGGTACTATCGGAACTTTCTCTCCAGTGACGGCGTTGGTCTTCCACCTGGTCGCCAGATTCCACGTTCAGAGCTGGACGAAAACGTCCTCCGCTTTCTGCCCAGCGGTAACGGCAAGGGCCTTGTGCTGACCATCGATCGCACTATCCAGCATATCATCGAGGAGGAGTTGCGCCTGGGGGTCGGTCTCTACCGTGCCGAGGCTGGCACGGTCATCGTCATGGATCCCAAAACGGGCGCGATTCTGGGGATGGCCAACTGGCCCGCCTTCGACGGCAATAGCTTCGAAGACGGAGACCCCGACACCTTTACAAACGTCGCCATCAGCGCCCAATTTGAACCGGGATCGGTCTTCAAGCTGATCACCGTCGCCGCCGCCCTCGACATCGACGCAGTCGAGCCCTCAACCGTTTTTGTCGATACCGGCGCCATCGCAGTGGAAGGGCACATCGTTCAAAACAGTGACCGCAAGGCTGTCGGTGAACTGAACGTCGCTGATGCAATGGCCCATTCCAATAACGTGATCACCGTTCAGATCGCGCAGCAGGTCGGCGCCGAAACTTTCTACGACTATGTAACCCGTTTCGGCTTCGGCGCTGACACGAATGTCGACCTGAGCGGTGAAGTGGCCGGCCAGGTCAGAAACACCGACGCCCCGAACTGGGGCGTGTCCGATCTGGCCACCAACAGCTTTGGCCAGGGCATTGCCGTTACTCCCATTCAGATGATCTGCGCAGTCGCTGCCATCGCCAACGGCGGCAAACTGATGCGCCCGTACATTGTGCAAAGTCGCGTAGTCGGCGAATACGCCATGGTGACCCAGCCGACAATGGTCTACCAGGTCATCCAACCGGAGACCGCGCTGCGGCTGAACGATATGATGGTGCATGTCGTCAACACCGGCAATCAGATGGCCCAGGTCTCCGGCTATAGTGTTGCCGGCAAGAGCGGCACAGCCGAAATCGCTACCGAAGAGGGCTACACTCAGGACGAAACGATCGCCAGCTTTATCGGCTACGCGCCGGCCGACGACCCGCAATTTGTCATGATGGTCAAGCTCGACCGGCCGGATCCGGGCATCAGCCGCTGGGCAGCCTACACGGCGACGCCCATCTTCAGCCGTATTGCCCACCGCCTGTTCGAGCACATGAATATCCCGCCGGACGATGTCCGGCTGTCGGACGACAGTCAGAGCTACTCCTGTCTGTCCGCCGTCGAGTGCCGGGGAATCGTGCCGGCGGCGGCTTCAGTGCCGGGTGTGGAACCGGTCGCAGAGCTCGCAGATCGGTAACCTGCACAGCGACGAGTTACTTCTGTTCAAAGGATTCTGATTCGGTGGCAGAACGACCGAAAGTTGAGACAAATATAACCCAGCATACACTCTGGCAGGCGCTGACCGGGACGGCCCCGCCGCAGGCGCTCGCGCCCCGTCCCATCAGCTGCGCGGTGCTGGACAGTCGCGACGTCGAAGCAGGCTCTCTCTTCATCGCCTTCAGCGGCGCCCGCACGGACGGCCACATTTTTATTCGCCAGGCCCTGGCCGGTGGCGCCGTAGTGATCATCTGTGAAGAGCGGGGCCTTGAACATCTGCACGATACCGGCGCCCTGTTGGTCGACTGCCGCCAGCAGGAAGAAGGCGAAGAGGCGAAAGCGGAAACAGGACATTTCGACCCCGGCCGCGCCGTCGCCTACATCGTTCCTGACGCCACCGCGGCATTGCAGGCGGCCGGCCGCTTTCAGCGGCTGCATCGCACACACCCGGACCTGCGTGTGATCGGCGTGACCGGCAGCGTAGGCAAAACCAGCACAAAAGAGCTGACCGCATCGGTCCTCGCGCAACGCTTCAGCACCCATCACAACACCGGCAACCTCAACAGCGAACAGGGGCTGCCGCTGGCTCTCCTCGGCCTGCACACCGGCCACGAGCGCACCGTGTTGGAGATGGGGATGTACGACCTCGGGGAGATTCGCCTGCTCTGCAGCCTGGCGCGGCCCAATATCGGCCTGGTGACCAACGTAGGCCCCACCCACCTCGAGCGGCTGGGCACGATAGACCGGATCGCACAGGCCAAAACCGAACTGGTAGAAGCTCTTCCCAGCGCGCAGAACGGCGGCGTAGCCGTCCTGAACCAGGACGACGCCCGCGTGCGCGCGATGGCGGCCGCCACCGATGCCCGGCCTTTCTTCTATGGCCTCACCCCTGAAGCGGACCTGTGGGCCGACGAAATCGAAAGCCTGGGCATGCAAGGCATCCGCTTCCGCTTTCACTGCTGCCAGGAAGACGGCAGCATCCACAGCCAGCGACTGCAGGTGCCCCTCTTGGGCAGACATTCGGTCTATACGGCCTTGGGCGCGGCCGCCGTCGGCATCGTCAGCGGCCTGTCTTGGCAGGAAATCGGCGCCGGCCTGCAACGGGCGCCGGGTCAGCTGCGCCTCGTTGTGTTGCCGGGCATCAACGGTAGCACCGTCATCGACGATACCTATAACGCCAGCCCCGTCAGTACCGTGGCCGCCCTCAATCTGCTGAACGACCTGTTCATTCGCCGCCAAACGGGCGCGGACAGCGCTCCCGCCGCCAACTGCGCGGAAGTGGGGCCAAGCGCAGCGAAACGCACGCCGCAATCCAACAACGGGCAGCATCGTGAACAGCAGCAGCTGCAACAACACAGCGGCGGCCGCCGCATCGCGATTCTCGGCGATATGAGAGAGCTGGGTACCTTCACCGCAGAAGGGCATAAACAGGTCGGCGCCCATGCCGCGGGCATAACCGATCTGCTCGTTACTGTCGGCGCTCTCGGCCGTCTCATCGCCGACGAGGCCCGCAAGGCAGGCCTGCCTTCCCAGGCCGTGTACGAAGCCGGCGACTATGAGACGGCCGTACAGATTCTGAAGGAAATGGCTCAACCGCAGGACCTTGTGCTCGTCAAAGGCAGCCGTGCAGTGGGGATGGAACGAATTGTCCCGGAGATCTCACAGCAGCCGGCAGCAGCTGCAGCGAAAGACCCAGCCCGCCGCCCCGTGTCCGACAAAGGGGTCGGCGGCGGCCTCCCGGAAGGTTAAAGGGCTCATTGATGGAATCTCCGCTGGTGCTTGGGACACTCAGCTTCTTTGTCGCCGTGATTTGGGGGCAGCCGCTGATCACCCTGTTGAGGCACTACCGAATCGGCAAACAGGTGCGGATGGAAGGGCCGGACTCGCACCAGGAGAAAACGGGCACGCCGACGATGGGGGGACTGCTATTTGTGGTGCCGGTTCTGCTGATTACGGGGGCGCTCAACCTGGCCAACCTACTTGGCTTCACCCTGATCGGCAAGAGCACACTGTTGCTCTTCTTCTGTCTGGCGGCACACGCGACACTGGGCGCTGTCGATGACTGGCTGGGACTCCGCGGCAGGGGGAAGGGCATGTCTGCGCGGATGAAGAGCGGATTCCAGTTCGTCTTTGCAGCCATCATCGTGGGCATTCTCTATTACGGGCCGCCCAATCTGTACTATGTAGGCGTGCCCGGCATTCCGGAGTGGGTTTCGATCGGCTGGCTGTTCATCCCGGTCGGAATTCTGATCATTATCGGGTTCAGCAATGCGGTGAATCTGACCGATGGACTCGACAGCCTGGCGGGAAGCATCAGCGGTATTGCGTTTGCCAGCTACGGGCTGATTGCCCACCTGCAGGGACAGGCCTATCTGGCGGCTTTCTGTTTCACAATGGTGGGGGCCCTTTTTGCATTTCTCTGGTTCAATGCCCACCCGGCGCAGGTATTCATGGGTGATACCGGAAGTCTGGCTCTGGGCGCAACGCTTGCTCTGGTGGCGCTGATGACCGGTCAATGGCTGCTGCTGCCGGTGGTCGGGTTCGTCTTTGTCGCCGAAACGGTCTCCGTACTGTTGCAGGTGGCGTCTGCAAAGTTCAGCCGCCGCTACCTGGGCCGCGATATCCGCCTGTTCAAGATGACTCCCATTCACCATCACTTTGAATTGCTGGGGTGGAGTGAAACACAGGTCAAAGAGAGATTCTGGATAGTCGGTGTGCTGAGTGGCATGTTGGGGGTGGCCCTGGCGCTGTGGAACGGGTGACTGCCATCTGCATCCGTTTCATGCCGGCGGCGCCTCGATTCCTGGCGGTCGGTTCTCAGTCCCTCGTAATTGCCGGGGGACAGAGCCTTGACCGCAAACCGGCTGCCGGAAGGAGAACGATACCATGATTGCCAACGCCGAAGAGTTCAACTTCGAAGAACGCAATGTCGTTATCTTGGGGATGGGCCGCCAAGGACTGGCCCTGGCCCGCTTCTTCGTGGCGGCAGGCGCAGACGTAACCATCAGCGATGTCTCGCCCGAGCAAGAGCTGGCCGAAGAGCTGGAGCAGTTGGGTGATCTGCCGGTAGCGCTTGCCCTGGACGGTCATCCTGCCAACCTGCTGGATGGCTGCGATCTGCTCTGCCTCAGCGGCGGCGTGCGGCTGCAGGCGCCGCTGGTGCAGGATGCCATTCGACGCGGCATCCCTTTGAGTAATGACAGCCTGCTCACGATGCAGCTGGCCCCCTGCGCTGTCATCGCCATCACCGGCAGCAGCGGTAAGACAACAACGACTACGCTGGTCGGAGAAATGTTGCAAGCGACCGTTGATGACGCCCGTACCGTCCATGTCGGCGGCAACATCGGCAGGCCGCTGCTGGACCGCCTCGGCGAGATTCAGGAAGATGACATGATGGTGATTGAGTTGAGCAGCTTTCAGCTTGAGCTGTTCGACCCGAAAGTCGCCTATGGATCGCTCGACCAGCTCGGCCCGGACGTGGCTGCTATTCTCAATATTACGCCCAATCATCTGGACCGGCATCCATCGATGGCCGACTATGTCCTGGCGAAGTCCAACCTCCTGCGTCATCTGAAGCCGGCCAGCGTAGTGGTCCTTAACGCCGACGATCCGGTCGCCAGCCGCATGGCCGGTTGGGATGATGTCGCTGAGCCGGTCCCGCCCGAATGGGAACTGGACTCCCTCCTGGCGCAATGCCGTTCCGTCCTAGGTAAAAGTCGACGGATCATACCCTTTTCGACCTCCGCCAGCCGGGTCCGGCGCACGTTGCTGCACAGTTCCGAGACCCGGCCGCGGCCCGCCGCCGGCGCCTGGGCATCCGAAACGACCGAAGACCTGCTTTTCGAAGGCCGCCCATTCTGCCGCCGTCCCGAAGTACGACTGCGCGGCGAGCACAATATCTCCAACCTGCTGGCCGCGGCCGCCGTCAGCGGCGCGGCCGGCGCATCCGAACAGGCGATAGGGCGCGTTGCCCGCTCCTTTGCCGGCGTACCGCACAGACTGGAGGAGATGCGGCCCAAGGACAACGTCGTATGGATCAATGACAGCATCGCAACCGCGCCCGAGCGAGCCGTAGCCGGGCTCCAGGTCTTTCCCCCGGGCGCGCAGACGCTTATTCTCCTGGCCGGGGGCAAAGACAAGAATCTGCCCTGGGATACCTTCGCCGACGAGGTCCTGGACCGGGTCCAATGCCTGATCGGGTTCGGAGAAGCGGGATCGATGATCGCCGACAAGGTCAGGGAACGGGCCTCGTTCCGGCGCATCTCCGCCCCTTGCTGTGCCGTCGTAAAGCGTCTCGACGAGGCCGTCGTCCTGGCGAAACAGACAGCGACGCCCGGTACGGTGGTGCTCTTTTCCCCTGGTGGCACCAGTTACGATGCTTACAAAAATTTCGAACAACGCGGGGACCATTTCCGCAACCTGGTGGCCCGCGGCTAGCGGCAGCCGCGCTCTGCCGGCCTCCTGCACGTTGCCGCAGAAGTTGAAGGAATGACAATGGCGCTTCAAGTCAGTCAAGCCAAACAGATCGGTAGGTTCGGGACCAGTGTTGATTGGGCGCTGGCCACTGTCCTGACCTGCCTGATTCTGTTCGGGTCTGTCATGGTCTTCAGCGCCAGCTATCCCTGGGCGCTGGAAAACCAGGTATCCCCCTTCTATTACGTACTGCTGCAGCTCCGCTGGCTGGGGGTCGGCCTGGTGGCGCTGGTCGGCGCCGCAATTGTCCCCTACCGCATCTGGGAGCGGTGGAGCATACCACTGATGGCCATAGGGCTGATCTCCCTGATTGCAGTCATCTTTCTGGGCGAAAGCCGTTTCGGCGCAACCCGTGCTTTTCCCGGCGGCCGCGTTCAGCCGAGTGAGCCGGTGAAAGTGATTGTACTCATCTACATCAGTACCTGGCTGGCCAGCAAAGGCGACCGAATCAAAGATATAAACTACGGCCTGATTCCCTTCGGCGTGCTCATGGGAATCGTGACGGGGCTCATCGTGGCCCAACCGGATATCAGTACCACGATTCTGATTGTTGCCACCGCGCTGATCATCTTCTTTCTCGCCGGCGCCGAGCTGAAACAGCTTATCCTGGGCGGTTTTGTGGCAGCCGTCACCTTCTGGCTGGTGATCACCCGCAACAGCTATGCCAGCCGCCGCGTCAGTGCACTGCTTGAATCGATCCAGTCTCCCCTGAACAGCTCCGAATGGCAGATCCGCGAAGCCAGTCAGGCCATCGTCAAAGGAGGCCCGCTTGGCGTGGGGCTGGGCAACAGCACCGAAAAGTTGCCCGGAAATCTGCCCCTGAGCTGGTCGGACAATATCTTTGCAGTCATCGGCGAGGAGATGGGGTTGCTGGGCACGCTGCTGGTGATCCTCCTCTTCACGCTCTTTGTCTATCGAGGTCTGCGCATCGCCAGTGAATCGACTGATATCTTCGGCTCCCTCCTGGCAGTGGGTATCACCGCTCTTATCATCCTGCAGGCCATTATTCACATCGCGGTCGCGGTGGCCGTCGCGCCCCCCACCGGCGTAACTCTGCCGTTCGTCAGCTTCGGCGGCAGTTCTCTGGTTACGTCCATGGGCGCTGCCGGCATACTGCTGAACATCAGCCGATATCGCGGTCTGCCCCCGCCCGCCGCGCCCCGTCGCGGCGAAGCCGGCGGCCACCGTCACCGCACGGCGGGCGACCGAATACGCGGCGGCCTGGCCAGCGCTTTTGGCTCAAAAAAATTCGGGGCATCCTCTGGCCCCCCAGGGCAGTCAGCGCATGCGCCTTCTAATTTCGGGTGGTGGAACCGGGGGACACGTTTATCCGGCTCTCGCCGTCGTCGAACAACTGCGAATCAACGCTCTGACCGCCGCGACCGCTCAGGGTAACCCCACTCTGTTGTGGCTGGGGAGCCGGACCGGCATCGAGCACCCTCTCGTGCAGGACGCTGGCATCCCCTTCCACGACATTCAAAGCGGCGCGCTGCGAGGACGCAATCCATTCATGGCCTCACGTAATCTGGCCAAAGTGCTGGCGGGCATCAGCCAGTCGCTGCAGATTCTAGATGATTTCCGGCCGCAGGCATGTTTTGCCACCGGCGGCTATGTCATGGCGCCGGTCGCCATAGCCTGTCGAATGCGCTCGGTGCCGGTCATGATCTATCTGCCGGACATGACCCCAGGGCTGGCGGTGCGCTGGCTCAGCCGCCTGGCGCAGCGGGTCGCGGTCAGCTTCCCCGAGGTGGCCGGCTTCTTCGGCCAGAAGGCGGTGGTCACCGGTTACCCTGTGCGCGCCGGACTGCTCAACGCGCTTGTGGACAGACAGGCAGCCCGGCAGAAGCTGACCCGGAAACTGGGATTGGAGCTGGAGGATCGACTGCCTCTGCTGCTCGTCTTTGGCGGCAGCCAGGGCGCGCGCACCATCAACCGGGCCGTCTGGCAGGCCGCGCCAGCCCTGTTGCCCGCTTGCCAGATTCTGCACGTCATCGGGACGCGCGACTGGCCCCTGCTGAAACAGGAAGGGCCGGCGCTGTGGGATAGCCCACTGGCCTACCGCTATCATCCCGTCGCCTATCTGCACGAGGAGATGGCCTGGGCGCTGGCCAGCGCGGACCTGGCGGTCGCCCGGGCCGGGGCCAGCGTGCTGGCCGAGTTTCCGCTGGCGCGCCTCCCGTCCGTACTCGCGCCTCTGCCCGGCGCCGGCTCCCACCAGCGCCCCAATGCACAGAAGCTGGCCGCATCCGGCGGCACGATCATCATCGAGGACGGACAGCTGGCGCATAAGCTGGAATCGACCATCGCGGCGCTGCTGGCCGATGAAAGTCGACGGCACGCCATGAGCGCGGCGATCGGCGCCCTGGCCCGGCCGCAGGCCGCAGACAATATCGTGCGTGAACTTCAGCGGCTCGTAGCCCATGGCTAGCACGGTTCACAGGCCGCCGGGGCTGTGGACTGCGACGATGAAGAGTGACTGCAAAGCAGACGGGGCAGACCCAGAGGACGCCTTACCAATAGGATGAAAGCATAAAAATGAGTGAATCTACGCCAGGCACAGTTGCATTTGTATTCTACGTCCTCCTATTTGCTTGGGTCGGCTTCCGGCGGGGGCTGTTCAGAGAACTGTTGGTACTCGTTGTCTCGGTCGGGGGTTTCTTCCTGCTGCAACAGAACCAGGGCCTGGCCCTGGAAATCGTCAGGCAGGTGTTGGGAATCGTCTTCGGTATCGTCGCTGTGAGTGCAAAGTTCCTGGCCTCGCTGGGTCCAGGAAGCGCGGGGGGAAACGGCGAACCGGTCTACACGCTCGGCCCCTCGGCCTGGCTCTCCGATGCAGACCAGCCGACCGTATCATTTCTCGTCTGGTCGGGGTTGTTGCTCTTTACCTACCTGTTGACCAATAAGGCGATCCCTGACAGCCTGAGTACATCCGGTCTGCTCGCGGCCATGCTCGGCGTTGGCAACGGACTGTTCTACATTCCTACTTTTGCGCCGCGGCTGATGGCCTTCATCCCGGAGGTCGGGGTTACGTCGGTTTCATCCCCCGGCACGGGGATGGAGGGCCTTCTGCAAAGCGTGACCGACATGATGCATTCCGGGTTTGGCGATCTCTGGGTGGCATTGGGGCCACAACAGCCCATCCTGGCCGCGATTGCGTTGACGGTGCTGCTCGTGGCGGTGATCAGCACTCTGCGCCGAGGCGGCCAGACCTGATCGAGCGCAAACCGGGCTATGCTGCGGCAAACCGCCATCCGCGAAACACGTCTGATTACTGAACCGTTATGGGTCTGATCGAAGTTTACTTTGGGTCTATCGCCGGCATAATTACAATGATTGGCCTTGCCCAGGGCTATGCGCGCGAACTGGGCAGGTCCATGATCATTATCGTCGCCATCTTCCTGCTGCTCTACGTCCAGGATCGTCTCAATCCGATCCTGGACAGTGTATGGCGCATGGTATTCTCGGCTGAGGATGTCGGCGCCCAGCAGCTGTTTCTGAGCAACTTCTACCTGGTCACCTTTGTTGTTATCATCTTTGCCGGCTATGCCGGACGGGTCATTACATTCAGCGGTCAGCAGTGGCCTATGCCGCAGGGCGCCATACTCAGCTGCCTGGTCGGTGCAATCAACGGCTACCTGATCAGTGGCAGCCTCTGGTATTACCAGCACATCTACGGGTACCCCCTCGCTAACCTGGGATGGATTAATCCGGACCTGTCACCGATCGCTACTGAGCTGGTGCGCTATCTGCCCCAGAATGTCATGCCGTCACCGACGCCGTGGGTAATTCCCATCGCAATACTGCTGCTGATGCGGGTGCGCGGATGAGGGTGCAATTATGAGGATACAAGGATGAGAGTTGCACGCGCCCCGGCAGGAGAACGGCGCAGCCATGGAGGCGGCAATGCCGGTTGACAGCTGGCAGAAGCGGTTGCAAAAGGCCCTGGACCCGTCCCTGCCCGCGAAAGGCGGGGACGACACGCAGCCGCGCGTGCATATGATCGGGATAGGCGGCGCAGGCCTCTCCCCCATCGCCCACGTACTCCTGGAACAGGGTATACACGTCAGCGGCAGCGACCGCCAGGAGAGCGGGCGCACACGCCGGCTGGCTGCCGCCGGCGCGACAATCTTCGGGCGCCAGGGCGCGGCCGCAGAGCTCAGCGAGCTGCCCGACCGGGAACGCCCCGACGTGGTCCTGATCAGCAGCGCCGTCGATGAAACCAACCGCGAACGTCAGACCGCACAGAGGCTGGGGATTCCGGTCGTCAAGAGGGAGTCCTTTCTGCGGCCGCTGCTGGCCGGCCGCGACGTCATCGCTGTCTCCGGCACGCATGGTAAGAGCACGACGACCTCCATGATCGTGCAGACGCTGCATGACAGCGGTTGCGACGCCGGCTACATCATCGGCGCCGACCTGCCCGGATTCGGCAACGCCCACGCCGGCACCGCCCGCGCCTTCGTGATCGAAGCCGACGAGTATGACCGCATGTTCCATGGGTTGACGCCGATGGCGGCGGTCGTGACCAATGTGGAGTGGGACCACCCCGACTGCTATCCGACGCCGTCCAGCTTTGTCGACGCCTTCCGTCAGTTTGTAGCACAGGTGCGCGCTGAAGGATGCGTCGTCTCCTGCGGGGACGACCCCGGCGCGGAGTCGCTGCGCACAGAACGCCCAGCCGGAGGCGGCCCGGCCTGGCTGACCTATGGACTGCGAGAAGGGTGCGACGTGCGCGCCGCCGGTGAGACGGTCGAGACGGGCGGGGGCTATGCCGCAGCAGTCCACAGTGAAGGGGAGTCGATCGGACGTTTGCAGCTGCAGGCGCCGGGTATTCACAACCTGCGCAACGCCTTGGCCGCGCTGACTGTCGCCCGCCGCTTCGGCGTGCCGGCTGCACAGGCCCTGGCCAGTCTGCACCAATACACCGGCATTGGCCGGCGTTTTGAACTGAAGGGGACGCGGGGAGGTGTGACGGTCATCGACGACTACGCCCATCACCCCACTGAAATCCAGGCAACCCTGGCCGCGGCCCGCAGCCGCTTTGGCGAGCGGCGTATCTGGGCCGTTTTTCAACCGCATACGTTCAGCCGCACCAGGGCGATGCTGCACAAGATCGCCTGCAGCTTCGACAACGCCGATACGGTACTGGTCACCGATATCTACGCCGCCCGGGAAAGCGGCGACAATGCCATGGCCGCCTCCGAGGTCGCGGCCGCCAGCCACCACCCTTCAATCCGTCACAGCGGCGGCATCGAGGAGACGAGCTCGCTTCTCCACGACGAAGTCACCGCCGGCGACGTCGTCCTGACTCTGGGCGCAGGCACCAGCCACCGCATCGGCGAAACGCTGCTGGAGAGACTGGGAACCGATGGCTGAAGGGGGGAATGTGCTGCCGCTTGTCCTGATCGTATGCGGGGCGCCGGGAACCGGAAAAACGACGCTGGCCCGCAAACTGGCCCCGGCTCTGCGTCTTCCCTTGATCGCACGCGACGATCTCAAGGAGTCGCTCTTCGAGACCCTGGGCTGGTCAACGGTGGCGTGGTCGCAGCGGCTGGGCCAGGCTACATATGAACTGGTCTACCTGCTGGTCGAACGACTGCTGGAGGCCCGCTGCTCGTTGCTCGTGGAAACGCCCTTCGATCCGGACTGGGCCAACCCGCGCTTTCAGGCATTGCAAGCGCGCCACCCTTTTCGGCCGGCGCAGGTATTCCTTTCCACCCAGGCCGACCTGCTGCGCCAGCGCTACGCCCAGCGGGTGGACAACGGCGAACGGCACCCGGGGCATGTGGATCGGCTGCGCATGGGCCAGTTCGACACGGCCGAGTTGGCGCGGCGTAACCGTCCCCTGGACCTGGACGGGCCCGTATTTCACGTCGACACCACTGATTTCGCGTCGCTGGATTTCGACAGCCTGGTAAAGCAGCTGCGCACCATACGAGGAATCTGACTGCGAAGTGACCGTACTCGACATCATGGCACCAGCAACGGCCCCGGGCCTGTCAAAGGTAGAAATCGACGCAGCCGCCCTCGATCAGATCGAGGCCCTTGGCGTGCAGATCCGCAAGGACCATCCGCTGGCGAACCTGACGACGATTAAGATAGGCGGCCCTGCCGACTACTTCGCGACTGTCACGGACACGCATAAGCTGCTGAAACTGGTGCGCTGGGCCAGGGCCAATGACCTGCCCTACCTGATTCTGGGCGGCGGGAGCAATGTGCTGATCAGCGACCGCGGCGTACGCGGGCTGGTGATCCATAACCGCTGCAATACAGTGCAGGTGCAGGATGCCCCCTGCTGCGATTATCCCAAAGACAGCCGCCCCTTCCTCTACGCCGAGAGCGGCGCGCTCATGGCCGGCGCCGCCCGCACCGCCATCAACGCCGGGCTGACCGGACTGGAGTGGGCGGTGAGTGTGCCCGGTTCCGTCGGCGGAGCCGTGGTCAACAACGCCGGCGCGCATGGCGGCGAGGTCAAGGACTCGCTCTGGAACGTTCTGCTGCTGGACGACAACGGCGATATCCAGGTCTATCGCGTCGAGGATCTTGCCTATGCCTACCGTCAGAGCAGCTTGAAACGGGAAGGGGCTGCCGACGCCGGCTTTGGACCCGTCCTCCTGAGCGCCAACTTCCGGCTGCAAACCGGCGACCGCGACACCATCCGCGCCGCCGCCCAATCTTTCCTGGGCCATCGACGCAGCACACAGCCGGTGGAGCCCTCACTGGGCAGCACATTTGTCAATCCGCCGGGCGACTTTGCCGGACGCCTGATCGAAGAGGCCGGGCTCAAGGGATTCCGTCTTGGCGGCGTCGAGGTCAGCCGTACGCACGCCAACTTTCTCATCAACCCCGGTGGCGCCGGCGCCGCGACAGCAGCCGACGTCATGACTATGATCGAACATATTCAGACGGCAGTGGCGCGGCGCAGCGGCGTTGCGCTGCAGCCGGAACTGCAGAAGATCGGAGAATGGTGACTCCAATGACTTGTAATCCAGTACGGGTCGGTGTCCTTTTTGGCGGCAAGAGCGGGGAGCACGAGATCTCCTTGCTCAGCGCGCAGACGGTCATCCGCGCCCTCGACGACGCCGGCTACGAAACCGTGCGGCTCGGTATTACCAAGACCGGGGAATGGCTCACCGGCCCAGACCCGCTGGCGCAGCTGACCAGCGGCAAGGGGAGAGAGAACGGCCATGGCGAGATAAAAGAGGCCGACGCCGCCCCGCTCGCGCCCCGCTACACGCAGTTTCCGCTCATGCAGCATAGCGAGCGCCTGCCCTCGGTGGATCTGATCTTTCCCGTGCTCCACGGTCCTTACGGTGAGGACGGGACCGTGCAGGGGCTGCTTGAAATGCTCGAGATGCCCTATGTGGGCTGCGGCGTCCTCGCCAGCGCGGTCGCAATGGACAAGATCACTGCCAAGGCGCTCTTTGCCGCCGCCGGCATCCCCCAGGTCGCCTACCGCACACTGCTGCGCCGGAACTGGGCCGAAGGCCGGGAGTCGGACGCCGGCCCGCGCGAGAACCGCCGTGAGAAGATTCTGGACGAGCTGGAGTCCGCCCTGCCCTATCCACTCTTCGTCAAACCGGCCAATCTGGGCAGCAGCGTCGGCATCAGCAAAGTCAGAGACCGGGCGGAACTGGCGCACGCCATCGAGCTGGCCTGCCGCTACGACCGCAAAGTGGTGGTTGAGGAAGGCGTGCACGACGCCCGCGAACTGGAGGTCAGCGTCCTCGGCAACGATGCGCCGCGGGCGAGCGTCGTCGGCGAGGTGGTTCCGGCCAATGAGTTCTACGACTACGAGGCCAAGTACTTGGACAAGGGCAGCCGGCTCCTGATCCCGGCGGACATTCCCCCCGCCCTGGCAGACGAAATCCGGCTGCTTTCCGTTCGCGCCTTCCAGGCGCTTGACGGAGCCGGTCTCGCGCGGGCAGACTTTCTGTTAGGCGCCGACGGCCGGCTCTATCTGAACGAGCTGAATACCATGCCCGGCTTTACCGCCAGCAGCATGTACCCGAAACTATGGGAAGCCAGCGGCGTTCCCCTGACCGAACTCGTGGGTATCCTGGTCGATATGGCACTGGAACGACATACGGACCGCGGGCAGAACCGGATCCATCGTTAGTCCCGCACTGTTGAGACAAACGCGGAGCGTCCGCGTCACCCGCTGAAGATCGGCAAAGACCTGTAAAGTAGTACAATCAGATCAGTACAATGCAAATTGCCTTCAACCCAGGGCGCAAACAGAAACGAGGATCAAGGGCCGCGCGTAAGGCTGTCTCGCCCAAACGTGTGCGGCGGCGGCGGCACGCGCAGACCCGCCGCCGCTTCACCGCGGCGCTGCGTTCGACGCACGCCTTTGTCCTGCGAAGCAGCCGGTCGTGGCTGGGCTTCAAAGGCAGAGCAAAGCGGAAACCGTCGACGCTCCCCGTCCCTGCAGGCGCACAGGCCACCCTCTTCCCCGGCTTTTCCGGTCTGACCCCGAGCAAAACGGTCAGTCTACTGTTGCTGGCTGCGGTCGCGGCCGCGCTGTACTGGCTGTACACCAGCGAAAGCTTCTACATCTACAGCGAAAATGTCCGCTTTGAAGGAGCCAGCTATCTTTCACAGGAGGAGCTCTTCGCCGCCGCCGATATCAACAGCTGGAGTATCTTCTGGCTGGATCCGGACAAGATAGAAGAACAGGTGATGACGCATCCGTATGTCACCGCTGCAGACGCGAAAATTCGCTGGCCCGGGCAGATCGAAATCAGCATTCAAGTGGTGCGCCCCGTGGCTCTCTGGGCGACAGAGCAGCAGGAGTACTGGCTGCTGGAGGATGGTCTGGCCCTAGAGCCACGCGAACTGGACTTTCAGCCGACGTTGCGTATCATCGATCCCTCGGCCGAGGCGCGGGTCGCAAACGTAGAGGGCACTCTTCAGATCGATAAACGGATCCTGACCTCTGCCATGTTTTTGTCAAATCGTCTTCCCATGGTTTCTGAGTTCTGGTACAATTCTCGTTACGGCTTAAACTTCAGCCTGCCGTCTACCCAGGCATGGATCCACTGGGGAGACGGATACAAATTCGAAGAAAAATGGACGGCCTTGCAAAGTTTAATGCCGCGATTGGAAGCAGCCGGAGACGAAGCTATCACCCTC